>CAZVIY010000006.1:3705-162751 GCA_964627425.1 uncultured Gemmatimonadota bacterium | reverse complement strand
ACGAGCTCCTGGCGGAAGGTTCGGGCGTGGCCGCCGGCGACGTGGACGGCGACGGGAGGACCGACCTGTACGTGACCCGGCTGGAGGGCTCCAACGGGCTGTTCCTCAACCGCGGAGGCATGCGGTTCCGTGACGCCACCGACGGTTCGGGGACGGCGCTGGAGGATCACCGCTCCACGGCCGCGGCCCTGGAGGACGTGGACGGCGACGGCGATCCGGACCTCCTGGTGGGCGGGCTGGGCGACGGGACCAGGCTGCTCCTGAACGACGGCGCGGGGCGGTTCACCGACGCCACCGACGGGGCCGGCTTCCGTGGTCGCGAGGGCACGAAGGCGCTGACCCTGGCCGACGTGGACGGCGACGGCGACCTGGACCTCTACGCGGGCAACTACAAGGCGCGGAAGGCGGTGGACATCTTCTCCCCGGCGGAGCGGCGCGACGAGGAGGTCTTCGTCCGCCAGGGCGACACCCTGGCCATCGCGCCCGAATACCGGGAACACTACACCATCCTCCGATCGGGCGACCGGATCCAGCGGTGGGAGCTGCCGGAGCGGGACCGGTTCTACCTTAACCGCGGGGGCGGCCGCTTCGAGGAGATGCCGTTCACCGGAGGGCGGTTCCTGGACGCCGCCGGGGAGCCGCTGGACGAGCCGTTCCGCGACTGGGCCCTCACGGCGCGGTTCCAGGACCTGGACGCCGACGGTGATCAGGATCTCTACGTCTGCAACGACTTCCGGAGTCCGGATCGGGTCTGGATGAACCGGGGCGACGGGACTTTCCGCCTCCTGGATCCGCTCCGCCTCCGGACCACGAGCTACTCCTGCATGGCCGTGGACTTCACCGACGTGGACGGCGACGGCGGCACGGAGATCCTCGCCTCGGACATGCGCTTCCGGGAGGGGCCCGCGGCCCGCCGTCACGTCCGGGGCACCTATCCCGACCGGCCGCCTCCGGACTCCCTCTCGGCGGTGGTGCAGGTGAACTTCAACACGCTCCAGTGGATGCGCGGCGACCGGACCTGGTCGGAGATCGGCCGCCACGCGGGGGTCTCGGCCACCGGATGGACCTGGGGGGCCGCCTTCGTGGACGTGGACCTGGACGGACGGGAGGACGTCCTCCTGACCACCGGGAGCACCTTCGATTTCCTGGACGCCGAGGTCCAGGGGAGGATGCGGGGCGGCGAGGAGCCCATCGACGCCCGGCAGCGCCTGGAGGGGCTGGAGCCGCTCCGGCAGCCGAACGCCGCCTTCCGGTCCCGGCCGGACGACCTCCGGTTCGAGGAGACGAGCCGCGCCTGGGACTTCGGGGGCGAGGAGGACATCTCCCACGCCCTGGCGCCGGCGGACCTGGACGGCGACGGCGACCTGGACGTGCTGGTGACCCGGTGGGACTCCTCGCCCGTGATCTACCGCAACGAGTCCACGGCGCCCCGGGTGGCGGTGCGGCTCCGGGGGCGGGCGCCGAACACCTCGGCCGTGGGGGCGACGGTCCGCCTGCGTGGTGGCGCGCGCCCGATGCAGGCACGCCAGGTGGAAGCCGGGGGGCTCTACCTGTCCGACGAAGGGCCCACCCTGAGCTTCGCCGCCGGGGAGGCCGATTCCATGGCACTGGAGGTAAGGTGGCCCCGGGGAGGGTGCAGCCGCCTCTCCGTCCGACCCGGCCGGCTCTACGAGGTGCGGGAGCCGTCTCCCGGGGCCGGGGACGGGCCCGCCGCTTCCTGTCCGGAGCCGGATCCCGCGCCTGCCTGCGCAGGCGGGGAGGCGGAACCCGGGGCCGCTCGCGGGCCGGCCCGGCCCCTCTTCCGCGACCTCACCGCGGAGCTGGGCCACGTCCACGTCGACCGTACCTTCGAGGACTTCGGGCGGCAGCCCCTGGTGCCGTATCGTTTGAGCGAGCTCGGACCGGGGGTCTCGTGGCAGGACGTGGACCGGGACGGGGATCCGGACCTGCTGATCCCGTCGGGCCGGGGGGGAGCCCTGGCCCTCTACCGGAACGACGGAGGCCGGCTCCGGCGCGTGGAAGCGACGTCGGCGGCGTGGGCCGGGACGACCCGGCACGACCAGACCACGGCCCTGGCCGTGCCGGGCCCGGCGGGCGGGACCGAGCTCCTGGTGGGCCGGTCGGCCTATGAGGCCGAGGCCACCTCCCGGGTCCCGGACGTCCCCGCCGTGCTCCGCTACGGCCTCGGCCCCGCGGCGGGCTCCGCGGCGGGGGGAGGGCCCGACCGCGCCACGGACGGAGGAGCCCGGACGGCGGTGCCGGGCTCCCGGAGCGTGCCGGGACCGCTGGCGCTGGCCGACGTGGACGGCGACGGGGACCTGGACCTCTTCGTGGGGCACCGGGCCTATCCGGCGGCCTGGCCCATCCCGCCCTCCTCCCACCTATATCTCGACGAGGACGGACGCTTCGTGCGGGACCGGGCCTCCTCGGCGGCCCTGGCGGAGATCGGGCCCGTGACCTCGGCCCTGTTCACCGACCTGGAGGGGGACGGCTGGCCGGACCTGGTCGTGGCCACCGAGCTGGGGCCGATCCGGGTCTTCCGGAACGATTCGGGCCGGCTCCGGGAGGTCACGGGGGAGCTGGGCCTCGACGAGCTGCCGGGATGGTGGACGGGCCTGGCGGCCGGGGACCTGGACGGCGACGGCCGGCCGGACCTGGTGGCCACCTCCTGGGGCACCAACACCGAGTACGGCCGGGTCACGCCCGGGACCGACCCCCTGCTGGCCTACTTCGGCCTCTTCGACGACAACTCCAGCCTGGACGTGCTCCTGGCCCGCCGGGACACGGCGGTGGACGGCCCGGCGCCGCTCAGGGGGTGGGAGTGGCTGCGTCCCACCCTCCCGGGGATCAGGAGCCGGGTGGAGAACTACGAGCACTTCTCGGGGATGACGGTGGACGACCTCCTGGGGCTCCCGCGGGAGGGCGTCTCCCGCCTCGAGGCCCGGGAGCTCCGCCACCTGGTCCTGCTGAACCGTGGCGGGAGCTTCGAGGCCCGCCCGCTGCCCATGGAGGCGCAGATCGCGCCGGCCTTCGGGGTGGCGGTGACGGAGCTGGACGGCGACGGCCGGGAGGACGTGGTCCTGACCCAGAACCTGAGCGGCGTGCCGCCGGGCCAGGGTCCCTACCGAGCTGGCCGGAGCCTGTGGCTGAAGGGCGACGGGTCGGGGGGCTTCGAGGCGCTGCCGGACTCGGTCTCGGCGCTGGGGGTCTACGGCGACGGCCGGGGCCTGGCGGTGGCCGACTACGACGGCGACGGCCGGACCGACGTGGCGGTGGGCCAGCACCGGCGTCCCACCCGGCTGTTTCGGAACGTGGGGGCGGAGCCGGGCCTGCGGGTGCGGCTGGAGGGCCCGCCGTCGAACCCGAACGCCGTGGGGGCGTCGATCCGCGTGGTCTACGCCGACGGGAGCCGGGGCCCGGCCCGGGAGGTCCGGGCCGGCGGGAGCCACTGGTCGGCCCACGGGCCGGTGCAGGTGATGGGGCTGGCCGGCGAGCCCGAGGCGGTGTGGGTCCGCTGGCCCGGCGGAGAGGAGAGCGAGGTGGCCGTGCCCGCCGGGGCCGGCGAGGTCACCGCCACCATGCCGGCCGACGGGGCGGGGGGACGACCATGAGAGGAGCGGAAGGGAGACCGGGGGCGACGACGGGAGCGAGAGCGGAGGCCAGGGCGGGTGCGCGGCCGGAGGCGCGGGCCGGAGGCGTGGCCCGTCGGCTGGCGGCCCTGGCGGTGGCCCTCCCCGTGATGGCCTGCGGCGGCGACGGGGGGACGGACGGCAGGGGGGCGGACGACCCGGTTCCCGGCGACGGCGACACGGAGCGGATGGCCGCGGTGCTGGACTCGCTGGCCAGGAGCCAGACCTCCCGGGATCCGGACGCTTCCCAGGAGCAGCTCGCGGAGCTCCGGCGGGAGGGGCCCGGCCCCGGACTCCGGGGGCGGGCCGTCTACCTGGGGCAGGTGGCGGAGAAGCTCCTGCACATGGGGCGCACCGACGAGGCGGTGGAGACCTACGAGGAGCTCCGGAGCCTGGTGGAGGAGAACGTCGATGTGGTGCCCATGGACTTCCAGCTCGCCGCCCACGACCTGCTGGGGGCGGCCTATCTCCACCGGGCCCAGGAGCGGAACTGCGTGGGGGAGCACGCCATCCCACGCTGCCGGGTCCCCGTGGGGTCGGCGGGCGTCCATCCGGACCCGGAGCCCGCCCGGGCCGCGGCCCGGGAGTACCGGTGGGTCCTGGAACGCGCGCCGGAGGACATGAACGCCGTGTGGCTGCTGAACCTGGCGGCCATGATGGCCGGCGACCACCCGGAGGGCGTGCCCGAGCGGTGGCGGATCCCGCGGGCCGCCTTCGAGCCCGAGGGCGAGCTGGGCCCCCTGCCCGACGTGGCGCCGGCCCTGGGCGTGAACCACAGGAGCCTGGCCGGCGGGGCCATCGCAGAGGACTTCGACGGCGACGGCGACCTGGACCTCCTGGCCACGGGGCAGAGCCTCCGGGACACGATCCGGTACTGGCGCAACGAGCGGGAGGAGGGATTCGTCGACGCCACCCGGGAGGCGGGGCTCGAGGGGATCACCGGGGGGCTGTACGCCGTGCAGGCCGACTACGACAACGACGGCGACGCCGACGTGCTGGTGGTGCGCGGGGGCTGGATGCCCGATCCCCAGCCCAACTCCCTGCTGCGGAACGACGGCGACGGCCGGTTCACCGACGTCACCCGCCAGGCCGGGCTGCTGGAGCCCTGGCGCACGGGTCAGGTGGGGGCGTGGGCCGACTACGACGGCGACGGCTGGCTCGACCTGTTCATCGGCGCCGAGGTCCGGGATCCCGACTCCCTGGTCTCCCAGCTCTTCCACAACGACGGCGACGGCACCTTCACCGAGGTGGCCGCCGAGGTGGGGCTGGACGCCGTGGGCTTCGTGAAGGGCGCCGACTGGGGCGACTACGACGACGACGGCCGGCCGGACCTGTACGTGAGCCGTCACGGCCAGCCCAACCTCCTGTTCCACAACGACGGCCCGGACGGGGAGGGCGGATGGAGCTTCACCGAGGTGGCCGCCCGGGCCGGCGTCGAGGAGCCCCTCCAGAGCTTTCCCACCTGGTTCTTCGACTACGACAACGACGGCCGGCTCGACCTCTTCGTGGCCGGCTTCGGGATGAGCGCCGGCGACCAGGCGGGGGAGTACCTGGGCCGGGACTTCGAGGCCGTCCGGCCCCGCCTGTACCGGAACCGGGGCGACGGCACGTTCGAGGACGTCACGGCGGAGGCGGGGTTGGACCGGGCCATCTATCCCATGGGGAGCAACCACGGCGACGTGGACGGCGACGGCTGGGAGGAGATCCTGGTGGGCACGGGCAACCCGGACTTCCGGACCCTGATCCCCAACCGGCTCTTCCGGAACGCCCGGGGCCGGGGCTTCCGGGACGTGACGGTCTCCGCCGGAGTCGGCACCATCTTCAAGGGCCACGCCGTGGCCTTCGGCGACCTGGACGGCGACGGGGACCAGGACGTCTACCAGTCCCTGGGCGGCGCCTACGACGGCGACGACGCCAACAACGCCCTCTTCCTCAATCCCGGCCACGGGAACCGGTGGATCACCCTCCGGCTGGTGGGACGGGAGGCGAACCGGAGCGGCGTCGGGGCCCGCATCCGGGCGGTGGTGGAGGCCGGAGGCAGACGCCGGACCGTCCACGTCACCGCCGGCACCGGCGGCAGCTTCGGCGCCAACTCCCTCCAGCAGGAGATCGGCCTGGGCGACGCCCGGTCCCTGGACACCCTGGAGATCCGATGGCCGGGCTCGGGGACGGTGGACGTGTTCACCGACGTGCCCCTGGACCGGGTCCTGGAGGTCCGGGAGGGGGCCGACTCGGTGGGGATCGTGCCCGCCGACTCCTTCCCTCTCCCGGCGGGCCGTTCCACCTCGCCCTGATCCGGTCTCCTGGCCCCCTCCACGCCCATCTCCTCACGAGAGACGACAGAGCGCCGCGAGATCCTGGGGGTGGACGTCCGGGTCCTGGCCCTGGGGGTGGCCCGGATGGCCGACGCCCTGGGCAACTCGTTCCTCATCGTGGTCCTGCCGCTGTATGTGGCCAGCCGGGAGATCACCGGCCACTTCCTGGGGCTCGACGAGCCCATGGTGGCCGGGCTGGTGCTGGGGCTCTTCGGGCTGGTGAGCGCCGCCGGCCAGCCGCTGGCGGGCCGGCTTTCCGACCGGATGGGGCGCCGGAAGGCCTTCGTCATCCTGGGGCTCCTGGTCTTCGCCGGCGCCAACTACGCCTTCTCCCACGTGGACTCCCACGGCGGCCTGCTCGTGGTCCGGGCCGTCCAGGGGCTCGCGGCGGCCTTCACCATCACCGCCGGCGTGGCCCTGGTGAACGAGCTGAGCCGCCGGGACACGCGGGGCGGGAACATGGGGGTCTACAACTCGCTGCGGCTCATCGGGTTCGGGACCGGTCCCCTCCTGGCGGGGCTGATCATGGAGGCCGGGCCCTACCACCTGCCCTTCCTCCGGGGCCCGGTGACGGGCTTCGAGGCCTCCTTCTACCTGGCGGCCGCCGCCGCCCTGGTGAGCGCCGGCCTGGTGCAGGTCATGGTCCAGGACCCGCCGGAGACCCGACCCACCCGGGAGAGGCTGGCGGTGCGGATCCTGGCGCCGGGCGAGGGTGCCGGGCTCGACCCGGTGTTCACCCTGGGGCTCGCCACCTTCATCATGAGCGCCTGCATCGCCCTGCTCTCGCCCATCGAGCCGGAGATCAACGCCCGCCTGGGGCAGGGCCCCCTCCTCTTCGCCGTGGAGTTCTCCGCCCTCATCGCCGCCCTGGCCGTGGTCCAGCCCCTGGTGGGCCGGTGGAGCGACCGGGCCGGCCGGAAGGCCTTCATCGTGGCGGGCCTGGTGGGGCTGGTGCCCACCACCCTGGCCCAGGGCCTGGTCACCGTCCCCTGGGCCATGATCGTGGCCCGGCTGCTCCAGGGCGTGAGCGCGGCCATGGTGCTGGCCCCCGGGCTCGCCCTGGCCGGCGACCTGGCCCGGAAGGGCCAGTCGGGCGCCCAGCTCTCGGTGCTCACCGTGGCGTTCGGGCTGGGCATCTCCCTGGGCCAGGTGGCCTCGGGCTGGCTCGTCCGGTTCGGCATCGCCGCGCCCTTCCTCTTCGGCTCCCTCCTGGCGGCGGCGGGGACGGAGCTGGTCCGCCGCTACGTGCGGCCGCCCGACGGCCCTCCGGCTTAGAAGCCCGCCTTAGAAGCCTCCCCGGCCGCCCAGCTCCTCGAAGCGCGTGTTGACGACGTTGTTGAAGATGGAGCCGAAGGTGTAGCTGAGGCCCACCGAGAAATCGTACTCGAAGTCGGTGGCCAGCTCCCGCTGCCGGAGCAGGACCTCCTCCTCGCTGGCGCCGCCGGCGGGCAGGTTGAGCTGGTCTCGCACCCGGGACCACTCGCCACGGAGGTTCACCGAGAAGCCGCCCCAGAGCTCCACCTCCAGATCGCCGTCCACGGTGAGGCGGTTCTTCTCCAGGTCGTGGAAGAAATGGCCCGCCTCCACCGACATCCCCGCCTCGCCCCACGGCTCCTGCAGGTCCAGCGAGACGGTGAGCGAGTGCCGCGGCCGGACCTCGTGGGTCTGGAAGAAGATGGTCTCCTCCTGATAGTCCAGCGAGTTGAGCGTCAGGGCGTAGAGGAAGGTGAGCTGCCGGCGGGTGGACTCCTCGTAGGGGAAGATGTTGTACTCCAACGCCGGCCCGGCCCGCAGCGCCAGGTCGTAGTTGCTGAAGGTGGAGTGGTTGGCCGACAGCCGGGCGCCCACGCCCCAGTGGGAGCCCACGCTGCGGACGCCCAGGGCGTCGAAGCCGAAGCTGCGGCGGATGCTGGTGATGGTGCGGGTCTCGGGCTCGCCGTCACCGTCGCCCCCGTCGCCCCCGTCGCCTCCGTCGCCTCCGTCGCCCTCGTCGTCGACGCGGATCTCGAAGTTCGACTCCGAATAGGAGCCGTTGAGGCCGAAGTCCCACTTCCAGTCGCGGGTGGTGCGGTTCGCCGAGATGCCGCCCCGGAGGGAGGTGGAGGTGCGCGCCTCCTCGCCCGAGAGGGAGCCGCCGATGGAGGTGCGGAACACCCACAGGTTCCACGGATCGTCGGCCGGAGCCGTCTCCTCCCGCTCCTCCCGGCCCGGGCCCTCGTAGGTCACCCGGAGCTGGTCGGCCAGCTCGGTCCGGGCGGCGAAGGCGGCCAGGCCCAGCTGGATGTGGCGGGCCATGGACTCCCGGCGCTGGGCGTCGGTGGTCGTGGCCGAGGTCTGGAAGTTCACCCGGTTCTCCACGCCCTCGAACTGGTTCCGGCCGATGAAGTCGAGGGTGAACCGCCCGCCGCCCCCGCCGGTCTGCTCCGTGGTCACCAGCACCTGGACGTCGGAGGCCTGCCGGTTGCGCACGTAGTCAACGTAGGGGACCACCTCGCGGAGGTAGTCGAAGTCGCACAGCCAGCGCTGGCAGTCCAGGAACACCCGGATCCGGCGCTCGGCCTCCAGCGTGTCTGCCTCCAGCGTGTCGGTCGGGATAGCCTCCGCCGCCGTCGAATCGGCCGCGCCGCCCGCCTCCGTGGTGTCGGCTTCCTGGGCCCGGACGGGTCCGGCGAACGCGAGTCCGGCGAACGCGAGGGCGACGGGCGCGAGCACGGCGATGCGCACGATGGACTCCCGGATATGGATGGGCTGGAGCATGTCGTCTCGGGTGGCTCGTTGGAGGTCGTCGGGTCCCGACCGCGGATGGAGAGGGACAGCCGGGCCTGCGTTCGGTAAACATCGGAGGGCGGACTGGCGTTTACTGGGCGGGAGTCGGCAGGTTCCACCGGCCGCGTGTCCGGAGACGTTCGACGGAGAGGGGAGAGGGCGTGACCGATCGCAGCGGAGCCAGGGAGGAGGCTGCCGGGCCGAGGCCCAGCCTCACGGTGGTGGACGGCGCCGTCCTGGTGGTGGGCGTGGTCCTGGGGGTGGGGATCTTCCGCTCCCCGTCGGTGGTGGCTTCCAACGTGGAGAGCGGCGCCCTCTTCCTGGCGCTGTGGTTCGTGGGCGGCCTCATCGCCTTCCTCGGGGCCCTGTGCTACGGCGAGCTGGCCACGGCCTATCCCGACGCCGGGGGGGAATACACCATCCTCTCCCGGGCCTACGGTCCCGGGCTGGGCTTCCTGGTGGGCTGGTCCCGGATGGCGGTCATCCAGACGGGCTCCATCGCCATCCTGGCCTACGTGGTCGGCGATTACGTCACCGCCCTCCTCTCCCTGCCGGGCGGGTCCCCTCCGGTCCTGGCGGCGGCCACGGTGGTGGCCCTCACGGCGCTGAACGTCACGGGGCTCCGTCAGGGGCGCTGGAGCCAGCACCTGCTGACGGCGGGAGCGGTGCTGGCCCTGCTGGGGGTGGTGGCCGCGGGGATCCTCCTGGGCTTCGGCGGACCGGCGGCGGGGACGACGGATCCCGCCGCGGCCGGGGGAAGCGACGGGGGCTCCGTCGGCCTGGCCCTGGTGTTCGTCCTGCTGGCCTACGGGGGCTGGAACGAGGGGGCCTACGTTTCGGCCGAGATCCGGGGCGAGACGCGGGGGATCGGACGGGTCCTGCTGTGGGGCACCGGCGCGGTGACCCTGCTCTACGTGCTGGCCAACGCCGCCTACCTCCACGGCCTGGGGCTGGAGGGCGTGGCCGGGACCGATGCCGTGGCGGCGGGCCTGCTGGAGGCCGCCGTGGGGCCGTGGGGCCGCCGTGCGGTGAGCGTGGCCATCGTCCTGGCCGCCCTCTCCTCGGCCAACGCCACCGTGATCACCGGGGCCCGGAGCAACTACGCCCTGGGCCGGGACTGGGACGTCTTCGGTTTCATGGGCGGATGGGCGGTCGAGCGCCGGACCCCCACCATGGCGCTGGTGGTCCAGGGGGCCATCGCCCTGGTCCTGGTGGGCTTCGGCGCGATGCAGCGGAGCGGCTTCGAATCCATGGTGGCCTACACGGCGCCGGTGTACTGGCTCGTCCTGCTGCTGTCGGGCGCGGCGGTGGTGGTCCTGCGCCGACGGGAGCCCGGCACCCGGCGCCCGTATCGGGTCCCCCTCTACCCGGCGGTTCCGTTGCTCTTCTGTGCCGCCGCCGCTTACATGATGTACTCCGCGGTGCGAAACGCGGGGGACGGGGCCCTGCTGGGCGTGGCGGTGCTGGCCGCCGGACTGCCGTTCCTCTGGCTGGCGGGCGACGGCCCGGCCCGCGAAGGACCCCCTGCCGACGGGAGCGGGCGTGATCGGACATGAACGAGGCATGGAGATGGAGACGGGAGGCGGCATGAAGTCGACGAGGAGCTGGACGACGGCGGCGGTGGGGGCGGTCCTGTGGGCGGGCCTGGTCGCGGCGGGCCTGGCCGGCAGCCCCGACGCCCTCCACGCCCAGGACGACTACGACGTCCCCTACGTTCCCACGCCCGATCAGGTGATGAGCCAGATGCTGAACATCCTGGAGCCGACGTCGGAGGACACCCTCTTCGACCTGGGCTCCGGCGACGGACGGATCGTCATCGCCGCCGCCGACCGCCACGGGGTCCACGGAGTGGGAGTGGAGATCGACTCCGGCCGGGTGGCCCTGTCCCGGGAGAACGCGGCCTCGGCCGGGGTGGACGACAGGGTCCGGTTCATCCACGGGGACCTCTTCGACGCGGACCTCTCCTCGGCCACCATGATCACCCTCTACCTGCTCCCCAACGTGAACCTCCGGCTCAGGCCCAAGCTGTACGAGGAGCTGCGCCCGGGCACGGAGGTGGTCTCCCACGACTTCGACATGGACGAGTGGGAGCCGGACAGCACGGTGAAGGTGCCCGACGACGGATCCCGTGTGTTCTACTGGGTCATCCCCGCCGACGCCTCGGGCAAGTGGGAGGTGACCGCCGCCGGAGAGCCCTTCACCCTGTGGGTCGACCAGCAGTTCCAGGAGCTCGACGCCGAGGCGTCGGGGCTCCCGGGAGTGGAGGTCCGCTCGGCGTCGCTCCGGGGTCGATCCATCCGCATCGAGCTCGAGGCCCCGGAGGGCTCGGCTCTGGACGGGCTGGTCCTGGAGGGAACGGTCGAGGGCGACCGGATGTCGGGGCGGGCGGGATCGGGCAGGTCGTGGTCGGCCCGGCGGGTGGCCGACGGGGCGCCGGTGACCACCGGCTGATCCCCCGGCTTTTTCAGCCCTCCAGGGCCGTGCCGCCGGTGCGCCGGGCGTCGGCGGCGGCGCCGAAGCCCCGGCCCGGCCACCACGCGGCCGCTTCCACGCCGCCGAAGAACATGGCCCGCCCGTCGTAGCGGCGGAGGGGCAGCTCCACCGCCTCCATGGGCAGCCCGGGCTCGCAGTGGACCGCCGCTCCCCGGGGCCCCCGGGGCTCCCCGTTCCCCCCGGGCTCCTCGAGCTCCACGTGGAGACGGGGATGGGCCACCGCCGCCTCCAGGTCCATGCCCAGGCGGAGGTGGTTCACCAGCGCCTGCAGGACCGCCGTGGGGATGCGCTCCGAGCCCGGCGATCCGATGGCCAGCACCCCGCCCGACGGTCCCCGGCCCACCGTGGGGGTCATGTTCGAGAGGAGTCGGGTTCCGGGGGCCAGGGCGTGGAAGCCCCGTGGGTTCAGCTCCCGCTCGCCCAGGCAGTTGTTGAGCCAGATCCCCGTGCCCGGCGGCACGATGCCCGAGCCGTATCCGTCGGAGAAGGTGGCCGCGCAGGCCCGGCCCTCCGAGTCCACCGCCGAGACGTGGAGGGTGGAGGCCGATTCCCGGCTCCCCGGCTCTCCGAGGAGGCCGGCAGGGTCCCCCCGCGCGGCGGTCTCGAGCAGGCGCGCCAGCTCTCCGTCGGGGTCCTCGGCCGCGTCCACCCTCCGCCGGCGATGGGAGAGGACGGCGTGCTGTACCCGCACCAGGTGCCCGACGGCCTCCGGGGTCCAGCCGTCGCCCCCGGGGTGCTCCCCCAGGAGCGAGAGCATCGCCACCAGGGTGGGGCCGCCCACGGCGGGCCAGGGGCTGGTCAGGATCTCCCAACCGTCCAGGTCCGCCGCCACGGGTGAGCGGACCCGGGGCCGGTAGGACCGGAGGTCCTCCATCCCGAGGATCCCCCCCTCCTCCCGGACGTACCCGGCCACCCTCCGCCCGAGCTCGCCCCGGTACAGCAGGTCCGGGCCCTCCCGGGCCAGGGCGTCCAGCGTGTCGGCCAGCCCCGGCACCCGGATCGTCTCCCCTGCCTCCTTCAGGGTCCCGTCCTCCCTTTCCAGCGCCTGCCGCCCCCGGGGGTCCCGGGCATAGATGGGCTCGTGGGCGAAGGTGAGGTACGCCCGGGAGGAGGGCGGCATGGGGAATCCCCGCCGCGCCCGCTCCGCCGCGGGCTCCACCAGGGTCTTCCACGGGAGCCGGCCCCAGCGGCGGGAGGCCAGAGCGCAGCCGGCCAGCAGGCCGGGGGTGGCCACGGAGCCGGGCCCCACGAGGACGTCGGTGCCCCCGGCGTAGTCCATGGTGACGCCGACCCCGCCCCGGCCCAGTACCTCCGGGGGCAGGTCCCGGCCGGGCATCTCGTGGCCTCCGTCCACGGTGACGACCTCGCCCCCGGGGGTGAGGATCGTCAGGAACCCCCCGCCGCCCAGGGAGCACATGGCGGGATGGGTGACCACGGCGGCCAGCGCCGACGCGACGGCGGCGTCCACGGCGTTGCCGCCCTCGCGGGCCATTCGGGCTCCAGCGGCCGCCGCGTCGTCGGACACGGTGGCGACGGCGATTCTCGTCACGTTATGGTCGGTGGTTCGGAGTCGGAACGCTGCAGGGGGGTGCCCGGAGGGCCTCAGCTCCCGGCCACCGCCCGGCCGAAGGCCCGGAAGAGCCGGCGGTGGGTGCCCGAGCTCTCCTGGATCATCCGCTCGGGATGCCACTGGACGCCGGCCACCCACCCGTGGCGCCGGCCGTCGTGGAGCTCCACGGCCTCCACCAGCCCGTCGGACGCCCGGCACACGGGGACCAGGTCCCGCCCCAGCTCCTTCACGCCCTGGTGGTGCGAGGAGTTGGGGTAGAAGACCTCCGTCTCGAAGATCCCTCGCAGGAAGCCCGGGTCCCGGACCCGGATCTCGTGGATCGGCCGGTCCACGTCCAGGTGCCGGTCGTGGTCGATCTCGCTCGTTCCCCGCCACTGGGTCCGGAGGTCCTGATACAGGGTCCCGCCGGTGACCACGTTCAGGATCTGCATGCCCCGGCAGATCGCCAGCACGGGCAGCCCCGCCTCCAGCGCCCCCTCCAGGAGGGAGAACTCCAGCTCGTCGCGCTCCATGGACACCTCACGAGCCCCCGCCGGCGTCTCGCCGTAGCGGCGGGGATCCACGTCCTGTCCGCCGGTGAGCATCAGGCCGTCGACCCGGCCCAGCTTCTCCCGGGCGGCGTCGATCTCGTCCAGCGGGGTGATGGGGAGGTAATCGGCGCCCAGGAGATCCATGGCCTTCAGGTAGCCCCCCTCCAGCACGACCTCCGGGATGGCCCGCTCGCTTCTCTTCACGGGCGCGGTGATGGCGATGGTCGGCCTGGACATCCGGTGGATCTGCTCCTCTCCTCTCGATGTTCGTTCTCGGGTTCCCTGTTTCGCTTCCACGTTGCTGCCAGATCCGTTCCCTCGCAGCCCACGGTCGACGCCTCGGACCGTTCAACGGGGAAGCGGGGTGCCGAGCGTCGACTGACCCCTGAATCCTACCGTGGTCTGGGACCGCGCGACGGGCCCTCCCCGGGCTGGCGGGCTGATGCCCGCCCCTGATCACGCCGACGCCCGCCCCGCTCCGCCTGCCGGATCCGTCCCACGTCCCTGTGGTCCCCGTTCCACGATCCGGGGAAACGATGGGCCCGGGGATGGTGGCCGAGTTTCCGTAGGCATGCCGGTAACCCGATGCCGTACGAGGGGTTGGAAGATCGATGGTTCCAACGGCGGATCTGGCGGTGATCCTGCGCTCCAGGAAGGGCGGTCCCCCGTGCCGGTGAACGCGGGCGATCCTACACGTATCCACGGGAGGGACGGGATGAGCGACTACCTGAAGTGGCTGTCGGAGGTGGACGCCGGCGACGTGGCCTCGGTGGGAGGGAAGAACGCGTCGCTGGGGGAGATGCTCGGCTCCCTGGGGGACAGGGGGATCCGGGTGCCCGACGGCTTCGCCGTGACCGCGGCGGCGTACCGGCACTTCCTCGCCGAGAACGACCTGGAGGGACGGATCGCGGCCCTCCTGGAAGAGTGGGCCGGCGGAGGGCTCTCCCTGGCCCGGGCCGGGGAGTCCATCCGCTCCCTCATGCTTTCGGCCGAGATCCCCGACGACCTGGCCGGGGAGATCCGGGAGGCCTACCGGGAGCTGGGCCGCCGACACGAGCGCGAGGACGTCGACGTGGCCGTCCGCTCCAGCGCCACCGCCGAGGACCTCCCGGACGCCAGCTTCGCCGGGGAGCACGAGACCTTCCTCAACGTCACCGGCGAGGAGCCGCTGCTGGAGGCCACGCGCTCCTGCTTCGCCTCGCTCTTCACCGACCGGGCCATCAGCTACCGGGACCACCACGGGTTCGACCACCTGGACGTGGCCCTGTCGGTGGGGGTCCAGCTCATGGTCCGCTCGGACCTGGGCTCCGCCGGCGTGGCCTTCACCATGGACACGGAGACCGGGTTCCCCCGGGTGGTGCTCATCGACGCCGCGTACGGGCTGGGCGAGGCCGTGGTGGCCGGAACCGTGAACCCCGACCAGTACGTGGTCTTCAAGCCCCTGCTGGAGGACCCCGAGCTCACGCCGATCCTCAGCAAGGAGCGGGGCTCCAAGGAGTTCAAGGTCGTCTACCGGAACGGGGGAGGAGGAGACATCCAGGGGGCCCGCTCCGACGGGACCACCGTCACCGTCGAGACGAGCCTGGACGAGCGCTCCCGTTTCGTGCTGGACGACCAGGAGATCCTGACGCTGGCCCGATGGGCCGCCATCGTGGAGGAGCACTACGGTCGGCCCATGGACATCGAGTGGGCCCGGGACGGCCGGACCGGAGAGCTCTTCATCGTCCAGGCCCGGCCCGAGACCATCCATTCCCGGGAGGAGAACGGCGCGCTCCACACGTATCGGCTCACGCCGGACCAGGAGAAGGGCGAGCCGCTGGTCTCGGGGCTGGCCATCGGGAGCGTGGTGGCCACCGGCCGCGTCTACCGCATCGAGCGGGTGGACGAGATCGATCGCTTCCCCGAGGGCGGGATCCTGGTGACCCGGATGACCGATCCGGACTGGGTGCCGGCCATGCGCCGCGCGGCGGGGATCGTCACCGACCAGGGCGGGCGCACCTCCCACGCGGCCATCGTGAGCCGGGAGCTGGGCATCGCCGCGGTGATTGGCACCGGCGACGGCACCCGCGTGCTGGAGAACGGGACCGAGGTCACCCTCTCCTGCGCCGAGGGCGACCAGGGGCAGGTCTACCCGGGAACCCTGGAGTACCGGACCGAGGAGCTGGACCTCTCGGCCGCTCCGGAGGTCTCCACCCGCATCATGCTCAACATGGGGAGCCCCGGCGAGGCCACCCGGTGGTGGCGGCTGCCGACCCGGGGGGTGGGGCTGGCCCGGATGGAGTACGTGATCAACGACGCCATCAAGATCCATCCGCTGGCCCTGGTCCATTTCGACCGGATCTCCGACCCGGGGACCCGGGCCAGGATCAACGAGCTCACCGCCGGCTACCGCGACCGGACCGAGTACTTCGTGGACCGCCTGGCGTGGGGGATCGGCACCATCGCCGCCGCCAGCTACCCGGAGCCGGTCATCGTCCGCATGAGCGACTTCAAGACCAACGAGTACGCCGAGCTCATCGGCGGCCGGGACTTCGAGCCCGACGAGGAGAACCCCATGCTGGGCTGGTGCGGCGCGTCGCGCTACTACAGCGAGGATTACGCGCCGGGCTTCGCCCTGGAATGCCGGGCCATCCGTCGGGTCCGGGAGGAGATGGGGCTCACCAACGTGGTGGTGATGATCCCCTTCTGTCGGACCCCCGAGGAGGCGGACCGGGTGCTGGAGGTCTTGGCCGAGCACGGGCTGGAGCGCGGCGTCGAGGGGCTGGAGGTCTACGTCATGGCCGAAGTGCCCAGCAACATCATCCTGGCCGACGAGTTCGCCCGTCGCTTCGACGGCTTCTCCATCGGCTCCAACGACCTGACCCAGCTCGTGCTGGGCGTGGACCGGGACGCCACGCGCTTGGCGTACCTCTTCGACGAGCGGAACGAGGCGGTGACGCGGTCCATCCGGGAGCTCATCGAGCGGGCCCACGCCGCCGGGTGCAAGGTGGGGATCTGCGGGCAGGCGCCCAGCGACCATCCGGAGTTCGCCGCTTTCCTGGTGGCGGCGGGGATCGACTCCATCTCCCTGACGCCGGACAGCGTCATGGGCACCATCGAGCGGGTGGCGGAGATCGAGGACGAGATCCGGGCGGAGGGTGTGCCAGAGGGCGAGGCGGCGCCCGACGCGAGCCGTCCGCCGGCACGGGCCGGGCGCTCCTCTTCAGCACCCAGGGCCGAAGTCTGACGCTCCTCTGTCCCGCGGAGCCCTACGGAGGCGCGGTGGTGTCGGTCCCGTCGCTGTCGTCGTCCCCCTCGTCCGAGAGGGCCGCGCTGCCGGCCCCGCCGGCTCCGCCGCCTACGGGAGGGAATCCCGGCGGATCAGCAAACCGCTGGTGCTCACCCGGATCTCCAACCGGGCGGGGCGATCCACCTCCAGGAAGGTCCCGGACCCGTACTCGGCGTCGACGATCCGGTCGAGGAAGGGCATGCGATCCACGAGCCGGAACATGTCCACGAGGCCGTCGCGCCCCAGGGAATGGACGGTGCGCTCCTCCTGGCGCTCCTCTTCCACCGTGAGATAGCGTCCGGACACCCGGTCCAGCCGATACTCCGTATGGAGTCCGAGGACGTTCACGAGGGGCTCCCACTTCAGGATCCGGGCGTCCACGTAGATCTGGTCTCCCCGGAGCCGGAACGTGCGGGCCGTCCCGTCGGGGAACCGGAAGACCGCCTCGAAGGCCCGGTCGCCGGTGGGTCGGGTCTCCACCACCGCCGCCACCTCCTCGTGGGTGAGGGCACGGTAGCCGTGGGTCGCCACCGAGATCGCGGCGCACAGCGCGGCCAGCGCCAGCAGCAGCAGCCCGGACAGGACGCCGGCGCTCCCGCCGAGGGGGCGCCGGCCGCGGAAGGCCTGCACGCCGAGGGCCAGGATGACGAGCGCCAGGAAGGCGAGGAGGAGGCCGGCGAGGGCGAGGACGTCCATCACTCTCTCCTGGCTCCCGTCACGACCCGGTAGACGAGCAGCGCCCCGACGGCGGCCGGCAGGAGCCAGCTCCACGGCCCGCCCATCCCCGCGATCAGGACCAGGAGCCAGCCGACGGTCAGGAGAACGAAAATTGTCCAGATCATCCGCACCTCGCTATCTTTCCCCTTCGATGATCACGGCCTGAGGTTCGACGGCCACCGCCCGATCCGATACCCGTCGGATTCCCGTGCGGCGCTCGCCTTCCAGCACCGGCTCTTCCTTGTCACCACTCTTCCGTACACGAGGCCGGTCCGACGGGACCGCCGACGAGCCCGTGCCGGAGCTCGTCCGCGAGGAGATCTACGGCCCCGATCGGCTGGCGCTCCATGCCCGGCGGCTGGCGGAGCGTCACCAGCTCGACCGCCGGGACCGGCTCGGCGCCCCCGTCCTCCGGCGGCTCGACGACAACGAGGCCGTCCTGGAGGAGGCGCACCGGACGCTGGCGGCCGCCGTCCGTCGCGACGAGGCCGTCTCGCCGGCCGCCGAGTGGCTCCTGGACAATTTCCACGTCGTCGACGAACAGATCCGGGTGGCCCGGGAGGGCCTGCCCGAAGGGTATCAACGACAGTTGCCCAAGCTGGCGAACGGCGACCTGGAAGGCCACCCCCGGGTCTACGGACTGGCGCGGGAGTACGTGGCGCACACCGACAGCCGCTTCGATCCCTCGACCCTGGAACGATACGTCTCCGCGTATCAGGAGGTCTCGACCCTCACCATGGGCGAGGTCTGGGCACTGCCCAGCTCCCTCCGGCTCGTGCTGGTGGAGAACCTCCGGCGCCTGGCGGAGCGCCTGGTCCGGGCACGGGAGGCCCGGGCGGAGGCCCAGGAGGTGGCGGCGGCGGTCCGTGAGGCCGTGGAGACGGAATCCGACGTCCGGGAGCCGCTCCGCTCCCGCGCCGTCGGGCCGGAGGGCGGCGACAGGATCTTCCTGGTGGAGCTGGTGCAGCGGCTGCGGGAGGCGGATCCGGCCGCCGCGCCGGCCCTCGGGTGGCTGGAGGACCGGATCGCCCGGTCCGGGCTCTCCGTGGAGGAGCTGGTCCGGCGGGAGCACGGCAGCCAGCTGGCGGATCAGGCCACCGTGGCGAACGTCGTCACCGGCATGCGGAAGATCTCCGCCTTCGCCTGGCGGGAGTTCTTCGAGGACGTCAGCGTGGTCGAGGAGGTCCTCCGCCGGGATCCGGCCGGCGTGTATCCGCGGATGGACTTCGCCACCCGGGACCAGTACCGGCACGTCCTGGAGGAGCTCGCCCGGGGGACGGACCTCTCCGAGGAGGAGGTGGCCCGGCGGCTCCTGGCCCGGGTGGAGGAGACGACGGAGGACCGACGAGGGGATCCGGCGTCCGACGACGCCCGGCCGGGCCCGCGCCGCCGGTTCCTGGGTTACCACCTGACGGGGAACGGACGCCGGGCCTTCGAGGAGGACCTGGGATACCGTGTCCCCTTCTCCCGCCGCCTCTACCGGGCCTTCGTGGCCGGTGCCTACCCGGGCTACTTCTCCACGCTGGAGCTCCTCACCCTGGCGCTGCTGACCCTTCCGCTGGCATGGGCCGCCGCGGCGGGGGCCGGGACCTGGGCCCTGGTGGCGGTGGGCCTGGCGGCGCTCATCCCCGCCACCGATCTGGCCATCGCCGTCCTCCACCAGGACATCACCGAGCTGGTGCCGCCCCGGCGGCTCCCGAAGCTGGAGCTCCCCGACGGCGTGCCAGAGGAGATGAAGACCCTGGTTGCCGTCCCCGTCCTGCTGGACGACGAGGAGGACGTCCGGGAGCAGGTCGAGCGCCTGGAGGAACGGTATCTCGCCAGCTCGTCGGGACACCTGGCCTTCGCCCTCCTGAGCGACTGGGCCGACGCGCCGGAGGAGCGGATGCCCGGCGACGAGGAGCTCCTGGGGGCCGCCGCCGAGGCCGTGAGCCGGCTGAACGAGCGGTACGGCCCCGCCCCCGACGGCCGCAGCCGGTTCCTCCTCCTCCACCGACGCAGGGTGTGGAGCGAGTCCGAGGAGCGCTGGATGGGCTGGGAGCGCAAGCGCGGGAAGCTGGAGGAGCTGAACCGACTCCTCCGGGGCGACCGGGAGACCACCTACCTGCTCCGGGAGGACGGGCTCACCGATCTGGCCCCCGACGTCCGCTTCGTGCTGACCCTGGACGCCGACACCCGCCTCCCGCCGGGGGCCGCGCGCCGTCTGGTGGGAGCGGCGGCCCACCCCCTGAACCGGGCCCGCTACGATCCCGAGGAGGGTCGGGTCACCGAAGGGTACGGGATCCTCCAGCCCCGGATCACCGCGGTCATGCCCCGTGAGGGGGAGGCCTCCCTCTTCCACCGCCTCTACTCGGGGCCCACGGGGATCGATCCCTACTCTTCGGCGGCGTCGGACGTCTACCAGGACCTCTTCGGCGAGGGCACGTTCGTGGGCAAGGGGATCTACGACGTGGACGCCTTCCGGGCCTCCCTGGAGGGGAGGGTGCCGGAGGGGGCCCTGCTGAGCCACGACCACTTCGAGGGGGCCTTCGCCCGGTGCGGCCTGGTGAGCGACATCGAGCTGTTCGACGACTTCCCCTCGAAGTTCGAGGTCCACGCCCGTCGGTCCCACCGGTGGGCCCGGGGCGACTGGCAGCTCCTGCCCTGGATCGTGGGGGCGGCGGAGGTGGAGGATCGGGACGTGCCCGCGGCTCCGCCCTTCCTGAGCCGCTGGAAGATGATCGACAACCTCCGCCGGACGCTCTCCGCCCCCTCGGCGCTGGTCCTCCTGTTGTTGGGATGGATGGTCCTTCCGGTGCCGGCGCTCCTCTGGGCGGCCTTCGTCGCCGCCACCGTGGCGGTGCCCGCCGCCGTGCCCGTGATGGGCGGCTTCCTCCCCCGGCGCTGGGCCACCTCCCTTGGGGCCCACCTCCGCGGGATCCTCCGGGAGGCACGGGACGCCGCGGCCCGGGCGGGCCTGGAGATCGTCTTCCTGACCCACCGGGCGTGGCTCATGACCGACGCCGTGGTCCGGACGCTGGCCCGGCTGCTGGTGACCCGCCGGAACCTGCTGGAGTGGACGCCGGTGGCCCTGGCCGGCCGCGGGCTGGGCGGCGGGGTGGCCGGCTCCTACCGGCGGGGGTGGCCCGCGGTGGCCATCGCCGGGGCCTGCGCCGCCCTGGTGGCCGTCGTCCGGCCGGCCGCCCTCCCGGCCGCCCTCCCGCTGGCGGCGCTCTGGGCCGCCTCCCCCCTGGTCTCCTGGTGGCTGAGTCGCCCCCTCCGGGAAGGCGGGCGGGAGGAGCTGGCCCGCGGGGAGCGACGGGCCCTGCGACGGACGGCCCGGGAGAGCTGGCGGTTCTTCGAGGAGACGGTGGAGGAGGACACGAACTGGCTCCCGCCCGACAACCTCCAGGAGGATCCAGACCTCCGGGTGGCCCACCGCACCTCGCCCACCAACGTGGGGATGTACCTCCTCTCCACCGTGGCGGCCCGGGACCTGGGCTGGATCGGGACCGCCGCCGCGGCCGGGAGGATCGAGCGTGCGATGGAGAGCCTCCAGCGCCTGGAGCGGGTCCGCGGGCACTTCCTCAACTGGTACGACACCCGCTCCCTGGCGCCCCTGGAGCCCCGGTACGTCTCCACGGTGGACAGCGGAAACCTGGCCGGCCATCTGCTGGCCGTGGCCGAGGCGTGCCGGGAGATGCGGGAGGGGCCGGTGGACCCGGACGCGGCCGCCGCCGGCCTCCGCGACGCCGTCGGGCTCGCCCGCCGCGCCCTGGACCGGGTCGACGGACGGATCCGCGGGGGCACCGTCTCCGCGGCCGAGCTCCGGGAGGCGCTGGGCCGGATCGAGGGTACGGCGGTCCCGGCGCCGGAGGAGACCGGGGCCTGGGCGGGGACGCTCCGGGAGATGGAGGACGAGGCCCGGACGCTGGAGGACGCGGCCTCGGTGGCGGCCGAGGAGATCGGCGGCGAGGCGGGAGCGTCGCTGGCCTTCTGGACGGGCGCCGTCCACCGGTGCATCTCCAGCCACCTCCGGGACGCGGATTTGGCGGAGGGGGGTGCCGCGCCGGAGGGGCGGGCTCCGGATCCCGCCGCCGAACTGGACCGCCGCCTCCGGATCCTGGCCGGACGGGCCGACGCCCTGGCCCGGGAGATGGACTTCGGCCTCCTGTACGACCGGGAGCGGAAGCTCTTCTCCATCGGCTACCGGCCGGAGGCCGACGAGCTGGACGACGGCTACTACGACCTCCTGGCCTCCGAGGCGCGGGTGGCGAGCCTGGTGGCCGTGGCCACGGGCGACGTGGAGACGGAGCACTGGTTCCACCTGGGCCGTTCCGTGACCCGGGTGCCCGGCGGGGCGGCGCTGCTCTCCTGGTCGGGCTCCATGTTCGAGTACCTCATGCCGTACCTGATCATGGACCCGCCGCCGGGGACCATGCTCGAGCGGACCCAGCGCCTCGTGGTGCGCCGGCAGATGGAGTACGGCCAGGAGCGGGGCGTCCCGTGGGGCATCTCGGAGTCGGCCTACAACGCCCGGGACCTGGAGATGACCTACCAGTACTCCCACTTCGGCGTGCCCGGTCTCGGTCTCACCCGGGGCCTGGCCGACGACCTGGTGGTGGCGCCCTACGCCACGGCCCTGGCCGCCATGGTGGCTCCGGCCTCCGCCCTGGAGAACTTCCGGGAGCTGGAGGCGGCCGGCGCCCGGGGCGGGATGGGATTCTACGAGGCCGTGGATTACACCCCCTCCCGCCTCTCGGCCGACGCCGATCGGGCCGTGGTGAGGGCCTACATGACGCACCACCAGGGGATGATGGTCACCGCGCTGGCGAACGTCCTCCAGGAGGGGCGCTTCCGGGAGCGCTTCCACGAGGTCCCCATGATCCGGTCGGTGGAGATGCTCCTGCAGGAGCGGATCCCGCGCGACGTGGTGCCGTCCCGTCCCCGGCGCGAGGAGACGGACGCCCTCTCCCACGTCCGGGAGATCTCGCCCCCCGTGACGCGCCGGTTCATCTCGCCCCACCGGCGCCCGCCCGCCACCCACGTGCTCTCCAACGGCCGCTATCACGTCATGCTCACCGCCGCCGGGAGCGGCTACAGCCGGTGTGGCGACCTCGCGGTGACCCGATGGCGCGAGGATCCGGCGGCCGACCCGTGGGGGACCTTCGTCTACCTGCGGGACGTGGACTCCGGGGAGGTCTGGTCGGCCGGATGGCAGCCCACGGGTGCCGAGCCCGACGGCTACGAGGCGGTCTTCTCCGAGGGTCGGGCCGAGATCCGCCGCCGGGACGGCGCGATCTCCACGACCATGGAGGTGCTCGTGTCGCCCGAGGAGGACGGCGAGCTGCGGCGGATCACGCTCAGGAACCAGGGCTCGCGGCCCAGGACGGTGGAGGTGACCAGCTACGCGGAGGTGGTCCTGGCGACCCCCGAGGCCGATCGGGCCCACCCGGCGTTCCGCAAGCTCTTCGTGGAGACGGAGTTCGATCCCCGCTCCGGTGCGCTGCTCGCCACGCGCCGGCGCCGCTCTCCGGACGACGACGAGGTCTGGGCCAGCCACGTCGCGGCCGTGGAGGGGGAGACCGTCGGGACGCTCCAGTACGAGACCGACCGCGCCCGATTCCTGGACCGGGGACGGAGCGTCCGGGCGCCCGCCGCCGTGGCCGAGGGCCGACCGCTGTCGAACACCACCGGATCCGTCCTGGATCCCGTCTTCAGCCTCCGGCGGACGCTGCGGATCCGGCCGGGGGGATCGGCCCGCATCACCTTCACCACCCAGGTCACGGACACCCGGGAGGAGGCCACGAACCGGGCGGAGGTCCACCGGGATCCGGCCGCCTTCGACCGCGCCGCGGGCCTGGCGTGGACCCAGTCCCAGGTCCAGCTGCAGCACCTGGGCGTGGACCCCGACGAGGCCCACCTCTTCCAGCGCCTGGCGAGCCGGCTCCTGTACCTGGATCCGGCGCTTCGCCCGGAGCCGGGGGTCCTGTCACGGAACGGCCGAGGTCAATCGGACCTCTGGCGTCACGGCATCTCCGGAGACCGCCCCATCGTGATGGTCCGGATCGCCCAGGTGCGGGACCGGCAGCTGGTGCGGCAGCTCGTCCGGGCGCACGAGTACTGGGGCTGGAAGGGGATCGGGGCCGACCTAGTGATCCTGAACGAGCATCCGGTCACCTATACCGACGAGCTGCAGGACTGGATCGGGCGACTGCTCCGGGGGAGCCACCTCGCCGGGGACGGGGATCACCGTCCCCACGGGGACGTCCACTTCCTGCGCGGCGAGGACCTGGAGCCCGCGGACCGTGACCTCCTCCGGTCGGTGGCGCGGGTGGTCCTCCACGCCCGGGACGGCTCGCTGAGCGAGCAGCTGGCCGCCGTCCCCGCCGAGGCCGACGCCCCCCCTCCTCCCGCCCGCCGGCCCTCCGACCTGGCTCCGGAGGCCCCGCCCCGGCACACCGACCTCAGCTTCTTCAACGGGCTGGGGGGCTTCGCCGACGACGGCCGGCAGTACGTGATCACGCTGGGCGAAGGGCAGTGGACGCCGGCGCCGTGGATCAACGTGGTGGCGAACGACGGGTTCGGCTTCGTGGCCACCGAGGCGGGGTCCGGCTACACCTGGTCCGTGAACAGCCGGGAGAACCGGCTCACCCCCTGGTCCAACGATCCGGTGGAGGACCCTCCGGGCGAGACCCTCTACGTGAGAGACGAGGTGACCGGGGACCTGTGGACGCCCACGCCCCTCCCCATCCGCGAGGACACGCCCTACCGAATCACCCACTCCCAGGGCTGGACCCGGTACGAGCACGTGAGCCGCGGGGTGCAGACGGAGGTGACCCAGTTCGTCCCCGTCGACGACCCCGTGAAGCTCTCCGTCCTCCGCCTCCGGAACGGCTCGGGCCGGGTCCGACACCTGTCGGTGACGGCGTACGCGGAATGGGTGCTGGGGGTGGACCGGGCGGCGTCGGCGCCGCACGTACGGACCTGGCGGGACGAGGAGACCGGGGCGCTGTTCGCCCGCAACGGGTGGAACCGGGAGTTCGCCGGACGGGTGGCGTTCGCCGACCTCGCCGGCGAGCAGGAGGAGTGGACGACGGATCGGACCGAGTTCCTGGGGCGGAACGGCACCGCGGCCTCGCCGGCCGGCCTGGCCCCGGGACGCGAGCTCTCGGGGCAGGCGAGCACGGGGGGCGATCCGTGCGCCGCCCTCCGGCGGCCGGTGAGGCTGGCTCCGGGCCAGGAGGTCGAGGTGGTCTTCCTCCTGGGCCAGGGGGGGGACGCCGACGAGGCCCGGGCGCTGGTGGAGCGATACCGGGGTGCGGATCCGGGGGCGGTGCTCGAGGAGGTCCGGACCCGTTGGGACGACGTCCTGGCCACGGTCCAGGTGGACGTCCCCGATGCCTCCATGGGGCCCATGCTCAACCGGTGGCTCCAGTACCAGACGCTCTCCTGCCGGCTCTTCGCCCGCTCGGCCTTCTACCAGTCCGGAGGGGCGTACGGCTTCCGGGACCAGCTCCAGGACGTCATGGCGCTGACCGTCTCCCGCCGGGACCTGGCCCGGGAGCACCTGCTGCGGGCGGCGGCTCACCAGTTCCCCGAGGGGGACGTGCTGCACTGGTGGCATCCGCCGTCGGGCCGGGGCGTCCGGACCCGGATCTCCGACGATCTCCTGTGGCTCCCCCTGGCCGCCGTCCACTACCTGGACGTCACCGGCGACGAGGACCTGCTCGACGAAGAGGTCCCCTTCCTGGAGGGCCCCGCGCTGGAGGAGGGTGAGCAGGAGCGGTACCTGGAGCCGTCGGTCTCCGGGGAGAGCGCCAGCCTGTACGAGCACTGCGCCCGGGCGGTGGACGCACGGCTGGAGACCGGTCCCCACGGCCTGCCCCTCATGGGCGCGGGGGACTGGAACGACGGCATGAACCGGGTGGGGCACCTGGGCCGGGGCGAGAGCGTGTGGATGGGGTGGTTCCTCCACCGGATCCTCGACGGGTTCGCTCCCGTGGCCGAGGACCGGGGCCAGGAGGAACGGGCCCGCCGGTGGCGGGAGCACCGTGATCGGCTGCGGGAGGCCCTGGAACGGCACGGATGGGACGGCGACTGGTACCGCCGGGCCTACTTCGACGACGGGACGCCCCTGGGGTCGGCGGCGAACGAGGAGTGCCGGATCGATTCCATCGCCCAGTCCTGGGCCGTGATGTCGGACGCCGCCCGCCCGGCCCGCCAGCGCCGGGCCATGCAGTCCGTGGAGCAGCACCTGGTCCGGCGCGGGGACGCCATGGTGCTCCTGTTCACCCCGCCCTTCGACGACGGCCCGATGGATCCGGGCTACATCAGGGGATACGTGCCGGGCGTCCGCGAGAACGGCGGCCAGTACACCCACGCGGCCATCTGGTCGGTCATCGCCTTCGCCGAGCTCGGCCGGGGCGACGAGGCGGCCGAGCTGTTCTCCATCCTGAACCCGGTGAACCAGGCCAGCACCCGGGCCGGCGTGCACCGGTACAAGGTGGAGCCCTACGTGTCGGTGGGCGACGTCTA
Organism: uncultured Gemmatimonadota bacterium; assembly: GCA_964627425.1. Taxonomy (GTDB): domain Bacteria; phylum Gemmatimonadota; class Gemmatimonadetes; order Palauibacterales; family Palauibacteraceae; genus Caribbeanibacter. Next base: position 136,946 of record CAZVIY010000006.1, on the reverse strand, counting down.
CTCCGAGCCGCCCCACACGGGCCGGGGCGGCTGGAGCTGGTACACCGGCTCGGCGGGGTGGATGTACCGGGCGGGCGTGGAGTGGATCCTGGGCTTCCGCCTCCGCGGGGACGTGCTGCGGCTGGATCCGTGCATCCCGCGGGACTGGCCTGGATTCAGCATGACGTTCCGCTACCATTCCTCCCGGTACGAGATCGAGGTGGACAGCCCGGGCGGGGCCATGACCGGCGTGGCCGAGGCCGAGCTGGACGGCCGGACGGTCCGGCGGCAGGCGGGGGCCGACGATTCGGGAGAGGAGGCCGGGCCGCGGCGGCAGCAGGCCGGGCCGCGGATCGACGGCGAGGGCGCCTGGATCCCCCTCGCCGACGACGGGGAGACCCACGAGATCCGGGTGGTGCTGGCCGATTCGCCATCGAGCGACCACGTTTGACGGGGAGGAGTCCATGAAGATCCAGAGAGTCCTGTTCGCCACCGATTTCTCCGAGCACGCCGAGAAGGCGCTGGCTCACGCCCTCTGGTACGCCCGGGAGTTCGGCGCCGAGCTCCACATGCTCCACGCGCTGGTGCTCCACGGGGCCGATCCGGCGAACCCGGACCTGGCGTTCCCCGACCTCGAAGGGGCGGGCGAGCAGATCCGGGAATGGGCCCGCGCCCGGATGCGGGAGGTGAGCGAGCGGATCGACGACGAGGTCCCGGTGGTGCGGGCCACCCGGCGGGGCATCGCGCCGGCGCCGGCGATCCTGGAGTACGCCCGGGAGGAGGACGTGGACCTGGTGGTCATGGCCACCCACGGCCGCCGGGGGATCCGGCGGCTGCTCATGGGGAGCGTGGCCGAGGAGGTGGTCCGGACCGCGGCCCGGCCGGTGCTCACCGTGCGTCCCGACGGCGCGGCGGAGCACGGCGATCCTCCCCGGCGGATCCTGGTGCCCGTGGACTTCTCCGAGCACTCCGATCGGGCCCTGCGCTACGGCGCCGCCCTGTGCGAGCGCACCGGCGCCGAGCTCCACGCCGTCCACGCCGTGTCCGAGCGGTACTTCCCGGACGCCTACTTCGCCGAGGCCGCCGAGATCCAGGCCATGGCGGCGGCGGCCGAGGAGCGGGTCCCCGAGGCGCTGCACCGGAACGTCCACGAGGTGCTCGGCGAGGACGCCGACGTCCGGACCCGGATCGAGGCGGGCTCGCCGGCCCAGGCCGTGTCCGAGTACGCCGAGGAGGAGGACGTGGACCTGGTGGTGATCTCCAGCCACGGCCGGACGGGGCTGGAGCGGGTGCTCATGGGGAGCGTGGCCGAGGGCGTGATCCGCCGCGCTCCGTGCCCCGTCCTCACGGTGAAGGCCTTCGGGAAGGACCTGCTCGCCGACGGTTGAGTCGCCGCGGGTCGAGTCGCTGAGGCTGCAGCACGTCGCTCGGGGAGGTCCGTCGTGAAGGCCATGGTGCTGGACCGCCAGGCGCCCATCGAGGAGCATCCCCTGGAGCTCCGGGAGGTGCCGGACCCGGAGCCCGGCGAGGGTGAGGTGCGGGTCCGGGTCCGCGTGTGCGGGATCTGCCGGACCGACCTCCACGTGATCGAGGGGGACCTCCCGGACCCGGCCCTCCCCCTGGTGCCCGGCCACCAGGTCGTGGGGCTGGTGGACGAGGTCGGGCCCGGATGCGATCGGTTGGAGCCGGGCGACCGGGTGGGCATCGCCTGGCTCCGCCACACCTGCGGCGAGTGTGAGTTCTGCCGCCAGGACCGGGAGAACCTCTGCCCGAACTCGCGCTATTCCGGCTACCACGCCGACGGAGGCTACGCCGAGCGCGCCGTGGTCCGGGAGGACTTCGCCTACCGGATCCCCGAGGCCTTCGGCGACGCCGAGGCCACCCCGCTGCTGTGCGCCGGCATCATCGGCTACCGGGCCCTGCGCCGGGCCCGGGTCCCGGAGGGGGGGAGGCTGGCGCTCTACGGGTTCGGCTCCTCGGCCCACATCGTCATCCAGATCGCCCGGCACCGGGGCCAGGAGATCCACGTCTGCACCCGCTCGGAGAGCCACCGGGAGCTGGGGCTGGAGCTCGGCGCCGAGTGGGCGGGGGGCGCCTACGAGACGCCGCCCGTCCCGGTGGACTCGGCCATCGTCTTCGCCCCGGCCGGGGAGATCGTGCCGGTGGCCCTCCGAGGGCTGCGGAAGGGGGGCACCGTCTCCCTGGCGGGCATCCACATGTCCCCGATCCCGGAGATGGACTACGGGGAGTGCCTCTTCCACGAGAAGACGCTCCAGAGCGTGGAGTCCAACACCCGGCGGGACGGCCGGGAGCTGCTGCGCGAGGCCGCCGACATCCCCATCCGGCCGCACACCACGGAGTTCCCCCTGGAGGCCGCCAACCACGCCCTGGACGAGCTGAAGAACGACGGCTTCGACGGGACGGGGGTGCTCCGGGTGGCGGGCTGAGTGGCGACCCCGGCGAGGAGGTCGACGTCTTGACCCGAAGGCCCCGCGTCCCTCTCCTATGAACCCGGAGAGACGCACCCCGTCTACCCGCTCCGAAGGCCCCCCAGAGGAGAGGAGATGAGCGATCTCACCGCCAGCCAGGCGCGAGCCGTGTTCGCCTCGGCGCCCGACGGGATCCTCATCGTGGACGGGGAGGGCGTGATCCGGCAGGCCAACTCCCAGATCGCCGAGCAGTTCGGCTACGAGGCCGAGGAGCTGGTGGGCCAGGAGGTGGAGGTCCTGGTGCCCGACCGGGTGCGGGACCTCCACGTCTCGGAGCGCCGGGAGTACACCGGAGACCCCCGGGCCCGGCCCATGGGCGTCGGGCTGGAGCTGTTCGGTCGGCGGAAAGACGGCAGCGAGTTCCCGGTGGAGATCAGCCTCAGCCCCTTCCACGGGGAGGACGACGAGCTCCGGGTGATCGCCATCGTCCGGGACGTCACCGAGCGCCGCCGCCTCCGGGAGTTCGGCGCCGGCGCGCTCAGGGCCGCCGAGGAGGAGCGCCGCCGGATCGCCCGGGAGCTCCACGACGACACGGCCCAGCGCCTGGCCACCCTCATGATCCGGCTTCGCCTGCTGGAGCGCTCCGCCGACGAGGACCGCCGCGGGGAGATCCTCCGGGAGATGCGGGAGGAGGTCCTGGCGTGCTCGGAGTCGGTGCGCCGGATCGCCCGGGGCCTCCGACCCCCGGAGCTCGAGGAGCTGGGGGTGACGGCGGCCATCCGGAGCCACGCCCGCGGCCTCACCGAGAACCTGGACCTGGACGTGCAGATCGAGGCCGAGGGGGCCGTCGACACCCTGTCGGAGGAGGCCCGCCTCGCCCTGTACCGGATCCTCCAGGAGGCGCTGTCCAACGTGGTGCGTCACGCCGAGGCCGAGACGGTGGTGGTGCGGCTCGGCAGCCGTAACGGCCGGGTGACGGCCGAGGTGGAGGACGACGGCGTGGGCTTCGACGTGGATCGGGTGGGCCCCGGCCGCGGGGGGCGCCTGGGGCTGGTGGGCATGGAGGAGCGGGCCAGCCTGGTGGGGGGGAGCGTGGAGGTCGACAGCGAGCCCGGCGAAGGGACCCGGGTGCGGGTCCAGATCCCGGCCGACGGAAGCCACGGAGGCGACGGTGGGGACGGCGCCGGGAACGGGACGGGCGCCGGGGCCGGCTCCGGCCCCGACCGCCGGGAGGCGAGCTGAGCGTGGCCGGACCCATCACGGTGGCTCTGGCCGACGACCACGCCATGTTCCGGGCGGGGCTCCGTGCGCTGCTGGAAGACGAAGACCTGATCTCGGTGGTGGCCGAGGCCTCCACCGGCGACGAGGCGGTGGACGTGGCCCGGCGGGAGAAGCCCGACGTGCTGATCATGGACCTCTCCATGCCCGATTCCGACGGGCTGGAGGCCACCCGGCGGATCAGCGCCCTGGACCTGGAGACACGGGTGCTGGTCCTCACCGTCCACGCCGAGGAGGAGTACCTGGTCCCCGTCGTCCAGGCGGGGGCCAGCGGCTATCTGACCAAGTCCAGCGCCGACCGGGACCTCATCGAGGCCATCCGGGTGGTGGCCCGTGACGAGGTCTACCTGCCACCCCAGGCCACCAAGCTCCTGCTCCAGGAGTACCGTGCCTCGGAGGCCGACGAGGACTCCTCCCGCCTCCAGGATCTCTCCTCACGGGAGCAGGAGGTCCTGGCCCTCACCGCCGAGGGGTACAGCTCCCGGGAGATCGGCGAAAAGCTCTTCATCTCGCCCAAGACCGTGGACACCTACCGGTCTCGCATCATGAGCAAGCTCGGCCTGAACCACCGCTCCGAGCTGGTGCGCTTCGCCCTCCGTGTGGGGCTCCTGAAGGAGGTCTGACGGGGGAGGCGGGTTCCCGGCTCGCCTCCACAGCTCCACCCTCCCGGTCCATCCCCGGCCTCCACCTGCCCCCCGCGCCGCTCGGGCGCCTCCTCCCCCTCTCCCCCCTGTAGGGAAACCTCCCACAGCGGGCCGGGAGATCCCCGACACGCGGGACAGGTTTTCCCGACATCTCCCCACAAGATCCGCACGACAGACGCCACGCGTCGCCGCTCCTACCTTCCGGGCGAGTTCGGGAGGACCAGCGGACGAAGACCAGAGAAGGGAGCGCAGCGTGACGGGATCGATGGGATCGGGAGGACGAGGAGGACTCCTCGTGGCCGCGTTCACGGCGGTCTCCCTGGCCGTCCTGGCCAGTGCCTGTGGAGGGAACGGCGGCGAAGGGGGAGGGGACGCGGCGGGAGCCGACGGAGCCGACCCGGCCGCGGCGGCCCTCCCGGTGGAGGAGCCGACCGGCGCCGTGGACCCCGAACTGGCCGCCCGCGGCGAGGAGTTCTTCCGGACCCGGGGCTGCACCGCCTGCCACACGGTGGGCGGAGGCCGGAAGGTGGGGCCGGACCTCCAGGGGGTGACCGAGGAGCGCGACTTCGCGTGGCTCTACCACATGGTCATGAGCCCCGACTCCATGGTGAGGAACGACTCCATCGCCGCGGCGCTCCTCGACGAGTACCTGGTCCCCATGGCGGATCAGAACGTCTCGCCCGAGCAGTTCCGGGCGATCTACGAGTACCTACGACAGGAGGATTCGAGATGATGGGCAACGAGCACGGATGGATCGGCCGCATGGCATCGACGATCCTGGCCCTGGGCGTGGTCGCCGTCCTGGCTGGGTGCGGGGGAGGCGACGGGCCCGGCGGCGGGAGCGTGGGCGACATCGCCGAGCGCCGCGGCCTGAGCCAGGCCGACGTCGAGGCGGCGGTGAAGACCTACGTCCCCACCGGTGAGATGGACGAGTACGTCATGTTCGCCTCGGGCGGGCACTCGGGGCAGGTCCTGGCCATCGGGATGCCCAGCATGCGCCTGCTCAAGGTGATCGGCGTCTTCACGCCCGAGCCCTGGCAGGGCTTCGGCTACGGGTCCGAGGAGCACCACGAGCTCTTCCAGGCGGGCCGCATGGCCGGGAACGACATCACGTGGGGCGACACCCACCACCCGGCCCTCTCCGAGACCGACGGAGACTACGACGGCGAGTGGCTCTTCATCAACGACAAGGCCAACCCCCGGATCGGCGTCATCGACCTGCGGGACTTCGAGGTGAAGCAGATCGTGCAGAACCCCCTCATGGGATCGAACCACGGGGGCGCCTTCGTCACCCCGAACACCGAGTACGTGGTGGAGGGCTCCCAGTACGCCGTTCCCCTGGACGGCTCCTGGGCCAGCCTGGACGACTACGAGGAGCGCTACCGGGGCGCCGTGACCTTCTGGAAGTTCGACCGGGAGGCCGGCCGGATCGACCCGGACCGGAGCTTCACCATGGAGCTGCCGCCCCACTGGCAGGACCTCTCCGACGCCGGGAAGGGCCCGTCGCACGGATGGGTCTTCCTGAACACGTTCAACACCGAGTTGGCCACCGGCGGCATCGAGAAGGGGAACCCGCCCTTCGAGGCCGGCGCCTCGGCCAACGACATGGACTACCTGAACGTCATCGACTGGGAGCGGGCCGCCGAGGTGGTCGCCCGGGGCGACGCGACGATCCAGGTCCAGGGCCGCACGGTCATCCCGCTCCAGACGGCCATCGACGAGGGACTCCTCTTCTTCATCCCGGAGCCCAAGAGCCCCCACGGCGTGGACGTCACCCCTGACGGCTCGAAGCTGGTCATCGCCGGCAAGCTGGACCCCCACGCCACCATCTACTCGTGGGAGAAGATCCAGACGGCCATCCAGGAGGAGAACTTCCAGGGAACCGACGACTACGGCGTCCCCATCCTGGACTTCGACGCGGTGGTCGACGGGCAGCTCGAGCTGGGCCTGGGACCGCTGCACACCCAGTTCCTGTCGAACGACGTGGCGGTCACCAGCCTCTTCATCGAGTCGGCGGTGGCGAAATGGAGCCTCTCCGAGATGGAGGTCATCGAGAAGCTGCCGGTGCACTACAACGTGGGGCACCTGGCGGCGGCCGAGGGCGACACGAAGTCGCCGGACGGCAACTACGTGGTCTCGCTGAACAAGTGGGCCATCGACCGCTTCACGCCGGTGGGTCCGCTGCACCCGCAGAACTTCCAGCTCATCGACGTGACCGGCGACCAGATGCAGCTCCTCTACGACATGCCCATCGGCATCGGGGAGCCCCACTACGCCCAGATCATCGCGGCGGACAAGCTGGAGAACGTCATGCTCACGTATCCGGAGATCGGATACGACCCCATGACCATGTCCGTGAACGAGGACGCGCCCGGTTCGGGTGACGAGCGCATCGAGCGCCGCGACGGCGAGGTCCACGTCTACATGACGGCCATCCGGAGCCACTTCACCCCCGAGCACATCGAGGTGAACCAGGGCGACGAGGTGGTGATCCACATCACCAACGTGGAGCAGGCCCGGGACGCCACCCACGGCTTCGCCATCGACAAGCACAACGTCAACGTGAGCCTGGAGCCCGGGGAGACCCAGACCATCCGGTTCACGGCGGACACGCCGGGCGTCTTCCCCTTCTACTGCACGGAGTTCTGCTCCGCCCTGCACCTGGAGATGGCCGGCTACCTCCTGGTGGAGTGAGGGGGATCCCGCGATGCAAGACCGCCTGACACCGCTGTTCCAGGGAGAGCTGTCCCTGACGAGTCGCATCCTCATGGTGGCGGTGGCGGCGGCGCTGATCCCGGCGCTCTTCCTCCCGGTGTGGGAGATCACCCTCCATGCGCCCCAGTACCCGGGCGGCCTGGACCTGCTGATCCACTCGAACACGGTGGCCGGCGACCTGGAGGAGGTGAACATCCTGAACCACTACATCGGGATGCAGGAGATCAGCCCGGACGAGTTCCCGGAGTTCCGGTTCATTCCCTTCTTCATCCTCCGGTTCCTGGGCTTCGCGGCCCTGGCCGCCCTCGTGGCCCGGGTGCCGGTGGCAGCCATCGGCTACCTGGACTTCGTGATCTTCGGGGCGGTCATGCTCTACGACTTCAAGACCTGGCTCGCCGACTACGGCCAGAACCTCTCGTCCGACGCCCCCGTGGGGATCGAGCCCTTCACCCCGAACTTCCTGGGCAGCACCCAGGTGGGCAATTTCGAGGTGACCAGCTGGCCGGCCTGGGGTGGAATCCTGATGGTGGTGGCCGGAGCCCTGGGACCGGTGATCCTGGGGGTGGAGTGGTGGCGCCGGCGAGGGGAGGTCCCCTCGTGACCATTCGTCCCGGCGGAGGTGGCGCCGGCCCCTCCCGGGTCCCCTGGATGGGGCTCGTCCTTGCGCTCGTCGCCGCTGCGTCGGGCTCGGCTGTCCTGACCGCCGCGGTGGCCGCGCCGCGGGGGACGGTGACGGAGGAAGCGGCTCCGTCCCCTGCGACCGCTCCCGGTCCGACCTCCGCTCAGGACGTCCACGGGGACCACCGCCATCACGCGCCCCCGGATTCGGCTCGGCGGTCGTCCCGTCCATCCGAGTTCCCGGCCTGGCCGGAGGGCTCCGCCTCCACCCTGCGGGTGGGCCAGGGCGAGCGCTTTGCCACCATCGGCGACGGCCTGGAGGCCGCCTCGGCCGGCGACACGGTGCGGGTGGGTCCCGGGACGTACCGGGAGCGACTCCGGGTGAGCCGGGCCGTGGCCCTGGTGGGCGAGGGCGCGCCGGTGGTGGACGCCGGCGGCCGGGGCCACGTGGTGGAGGCCAGCGCCCCGCTCCTGATCCGGGGTTTCGTGCTCCGGGGCTCGGGGACGAACGTGGACACGGAGGACGCCGGGGTCATGGTCCGCGGCGCCGTCGCCCGGGTGGAGCACAACCGGATCGAGGACGTCCTCTACGGCGTCTACCTGAAGGAGGCCCCGGGCTCCCGGGTGGCACACAATCACGTGACCGGCAAGGAACTGCCGCCGTCCAGGCGAGGGGACGGGATCCGGCTCTGGTACAGCTCGGGGACCCGGATCCTCTCGAACCGGGTGGAGCGGACCCGGGACGTGGTGATCTTCTTCTCCGACAGCCTTGAGATCCGGGACAACCACGTCTCCGACGGACGCTACGGGCTCCACTACATGTACAGCAACGACAACGTCTTCGAGGGGAACCGCTTCGTCGGGAACGACGTGGGGGCCTTCCTCATGTACTCCTCGGACATCCGCTTCCGGCGCAACGTCTTCGCCGAGTCCCGGGGCGCCAGCGGCTTCGGCGTGGGGCTCAAGGACGCCGACCGGGTGGAGGCCACGGACAACCTGTGGGTGGAGAACCAGGTGGGCGTCTACCTGGACAATTCGCCGCGCTCCAGGGACGACCGGAACGCCTTCACCGGAAACCTGTTCCTGTTCAACGACGCCGGGGTGCGTCTGCTCCCGTCGGTGAGGGGCAACGACTTCGTGGCCAACGACTTCGTGGCCAACGACCGGCCGGCCGAGGTGGCGGGGGCCGGCGGCCGCGGCGAGGGCGTGGCGGCCCGGAACCGGTGGGAGGGCAATCACTGGGACGGATACGCCGGCTTCGACCGGGACGGCGACGGCCGGGGCGAGTCGCCCTACGTCCACGCCCGCCTGAGCGACCGGCTGGTGGTGCGCCATCCCGAGCTCCGGCTCTTCGCCTGGAGCCCGGCCTTCCCCGTGGTGGACGCGGTGAGCCGGTTCTTCCCCCTCATGCGGCCGGCGCCGTCGGTGGTGGATTCGGCGCCCCGGCTGGAGGCCCGGGTGCTGGATCGCTGGGAGCGCCGCCCGCCGGCCACCCTGGCGCTCCCGCCGGCCGGGCCCGACTCCCTCGCCTCCGCCCCGGGGAGGACGCCGTGATCCGAGTCCGGGGGGTGAGCAAGTCCTACGGCGGCGAGACGGTGCTCCGGGACCTGGGCTTCGACGTGGAGCGGGGCGAGCGCGTGGCCGTGCTGGGCACCAACGGCGCGGGGAAGACGACGCTCTTCCGCTGCATCCTGGGCCTGGTGACCTTCGAAGGGGAGGTGACGGTGGACGGCCTCGCCGCGGGCCCGGAGGGTGCGGACTCGCGGGGACGGATCGGGTACGTACCCCAGCGCCCTCCCGTCTTCGACCTCTCGCTGCGGGCGTTCGTCTCCTTCTTCTCCGGTCTCCGGGGCGCGGATCCCGAAGCGGTGGCCCGGCGTCTGGAGGGGCTGGACCTGTCGCTGGAGGACCACGGGGGCAAGCCGCTGCGGGCCCTGTCGGGCGGGATGCTGCAGAAGGCGCTCCTGGGCCTGGCCCTGGGGACGGAGGCGCCGGTGCTCCTCCTGGACGAGCCCACGGCCAGCCTGGATCCCGGCTCCCGCCGGGAGCTGCTCCGGGCGGTGAGCCGCGTGGAGGGCGACCGGACCGTGCTCTTCGCCACCCACCGGCTCGAGGAAGTGGAGGCCCTGGCGGACCGGGCCCTGGTGCTGGCCCGCGGCGGGCTGGCCTTCGACGGGACGCCCGGCGAGCTCCGTCGAGCCTCGGGTGCCGGGAGCCATCTCTGGCTCAGGGTGCCCTCCGGAGAGAAGGCCCGCGCGGCAAGGGTCCTGGAGGGCCGAAACGGCGTTCGGGCCGTTCATCGGAACGGGAAGGGCGTGGAGGTGGAGGTTCTCCCCGAGGTTCAGGCGGCCGTGCTCGCCGAGATGGAGCGGGAGGGCATTCCGGTTCTCGAGATAATCTCCCGTCCTCCGGAGCTGGAGGCCCTGATGGATCGGATCGTCGGCTCGTCCGGGCGGGCGAGCGGAGAGGGGCGACCGTGACCGGCGGCGCGGCTCCGGCGGATCGCCATCCGGTCCGTTCGGTGGGAGAGCGGCTCTCGGCGCGTACCCTGGCGGCCCGGCTCCCCGGCATTCCCCGGAGCGTGAAGCTCCTCCTGGGGAGGGAGATGGACGAATCGGTGAGGAGCTACTGGTTCCTGGTCACCGCCGGGCTCTTCCTCGTGGGAGGCGTGGCGGTCATGCTGTTCAGCCAGGCCGATGTCTCGGTGCTCGGCTACCGGGGCTACGGTCGGGCCCTGGCCGGGCTCATGCAGCTCGTCCTCTTCTTCGTGCCGCTCATCGCTCTCTTCCCGGCGACCGCCTCCCTGGCCGGTGAGCGGGAGACGGGGACCCTGGAGTTCCTGGTCGCCCAGCCGCTGAGCCGGACCGAGGTGTTCGCCGGCAAGTGGGCGGGCGTAGCCGCGGCGGTGATCCTCGCGCTGGTGGTGGGCTTCGGGGCCACGGCCGGGGTGGCGGTCCTCCGCGGCGTGCCCGTGGGCCTGGTGTCGCTGCTCACCGGCTTCACCCTCCTCCTGGCGCTCTGCTTCGTCTCCGTGGGACTGTGGCTCTCGGCGGGTGCAGGGACCCGGAGCCGAGCGTTGAGCCTGGCGCTGAGCGTCTGGCTCGTGCTCCTGGCCCTCGGGAGCCTGGGGCTCATGGGGGCCCTGGTCCGCTGGGGGGTGCCGGCTACGGTCCTGCAGGGGTGGTCCCTCCTCAACCCGGTCGAGGCGTACCGCCTCGCCATGCTGGTCGTGCTCGATCCCGGGGTGGCCCAGCTGGGACCGGTGGGCGCGTCGCTGGTGGAGGCGCTGAGCAGGGGGGGCGTGGTGGCCGCCGCTGGCGCCTCGCTCGCGGCTTGGAGCGGAGGCTTCGCCGCGGCGGGTCTCCGGGCCTTCCGACGCGAGAGCACCTCCTGACCACCTGACCGATCCCCGGTGCCGGCCCGGCGTCGGGAAATCTCCCACGCCGGCGGGACTTCTCCCTACAGCTCCCCGGGCTTCTCCCGACATCCCCCCACAAGGTTCGCACGACAGACGCACGTCCGGGGCGAATCTACCTTTCCGACGTCCCATGAAAACGAACACGGAGAGGTGAGATGGGAGGACACGGGAGAGGGGGAAGACGGCGGTGGCTTCGCCAGTGGGCGGGCATCCTCACCGCCGCGGCGGTGTTGCTGCCCGCGGCCGCGGCCCTCCCGGCCCAGGAGCTCGGATCGGGCCACGACGTGCCCCTTTCCGCGGGGAGCCACGTGATCCTGGAGGGAACGGCGAGCACCGGCGACTGGGAGTGCCGGTCCACGGAACTCCGGGCGGAACTCCGGGGGCCGGCCGACCTGGAGGATGGACGACCGGCGGGCGTCGAGACGGCCTTCCTCCACCTTCCGGTGGGAGGGATCCGCTGTGGGCTCACGCCCATGGAGCGGGACCTTCGACGGGCCCTCCAGGCCGACCGTCACCCCCGGATCGTGTTCCGGATCCAGGACGTGGAGCCCGGGGACGCGATCGCCGGCGGGCCGGGCACCGAGTTCGGTGTCGAGGTCGCCGGTGATCTGACGGTCGCCGGGGTTCGGCGGCCCCTGGCCATGACCGTGGGCGCGAGCGTGGACCCCTCGGGTCCGGTGCGACTGGAGGCCAGCACGCGGATCGCCATGTCCGACTTCGGCGTGGAGCCGCCCACGGCGATGCTCGGCCTCATCCGGGCGGGGGACACCGTATCGGTGACCCTCCGACTCCGCACCGACCTCCGGGCGGTCGCAGATCGACTGGAAGTGGAGCCCGCGGAGCTGATGGAGCGCGTCATGTCCTGGACGCACTCCAGTTCCTCGCTGCAGGTGTCCCCGGTCGATCGGCGCCGCCGTTCGGAGACGACGACCGCAGACGAGCCATTCGAACCACCCACCGGGAGGAGACCCCGATGAAGATCCGAACCGATGGAACCGACACCGCCCGTGCGCTGGCGACGACCATAGCGGCACTCGCCGCGCTCGTGTCCGTCGGTCTCGCCGACGGGCTGGCCCAGGCTGGAGCGAGCCTGACCCTGATCCCGGAGGAGAGCAGCCTGACCGTCTCCGGGACCTCGTCCCTGCACGACTGGTCCTGTGAGGCTCGGGAGGCGGACCTGTCGGCGGAGCTCGCCGACGGGGCCTCCACGGCGGAGGTCGACGGAGGGGGATTCGTCGTCAGCGGCGGGACCTTCCGGGTTCCCACGGCCGCGCTCCGGTGTGGAAAGGGGCCGATGGACAAGAACCTCCGAAGGGCGCTCGACGCCGAGGAGCATCCGGAGATCGTCTTCGAGCTCACCGAGCGCGTGGAGGTCCCGGACCCCGGTGATCGGACCGTGGAGATCCCCATTCCCGGCCGGCTGGAGGTAGCCGGTGCCTCGCGTCGACTGGAGGTGACCGCCGCGGTATCGGCGGACGGCGAAGGGCGCGTACGGATCCAGGGAGAGGTGGCCTTCGACATGAGCGATTTCGGCGTGGAGCCGCCCACGGCGATGCTCGGCATGCTCAAGACCGACGACCGGGTGAGCGTGCACTTCGACCTCGCCCTGCGGCGTCGCTGAGACGAGGCCCGAGCGCCGTTCGGGCCCGAGATACGAACCAGAACCAATGGGGTACGACATGATCACCGCACGATCCACCAGTTACGGCCGGCTGCATCTCGCCCTGCTGGCGGCGGCCACCGCGTTCCTGGTCCTGCCCGCGACCGCCCCTGCCCAGGGCATGGGGTCGGCCTCCGGGGACACGGCCGTGGAGGAGAGCTATCCCAACGTCCGGGTGGGCCTCGACGCCGTGACGGTCTGGCAGGCCCTGACGCACGAGAACGAGGCGGGGACGCTGGGCGACCTCTCCACCGGCTTCCAGGCCGCCCTCGGCAACTTCCACCTCTACGCCGGGCTGGCGGAGGGGATCGACGTCTACGCCGAGCTCTACCTGAGCAGCAAGCACCACGCTGGCTATGTGATGGACCGGGAGGGATGGGTGCGCATCTCCCGCCTGCCCGACGGTTGGGATCTCCTGGGACTCAACCCGGTCTTCGAGCACCTGGACATCAAGGCCGGTCACTTCGAGGTGGACTTCGGGAACCAGCACCTCTACCGATCGGACAACGCGCAGGTGCAGCGGAACCCGCTCATCGGGAATCCCGTGGTAGATCCGAACGTGGTGGAGGCGGGCTTCGAGGTGACGGGCTACCTGGGTGACGCCTACCTGCTGGCCGGGCTCGGGAGCGGCGTCACCGTGGAGGACTTCCAGGACGGCCGCGGCTACTCGAAGCACCTGAAGCTGGGCCTGGTCCCTGACGATTCGGCCTATCACGTGGCCGCATCGCTGTACGCCGCCGACCACTCCGGAAATCCCACCGGCTATCCGAACGACGGCTCCGCCGCTTCCCTCTTCTCCGGGAACCGGAGCGGGAGCCGGTATTCCGGAGTCATACGGACGGGGAGCGCCGACGCCGGGCAGCTCAACGTCGGACGGGGCCAGGACGTCCTCGCCTGGCAGTTCGACGCGGCCTACCGGGGATATCCCGTGGAGCTGGACGGATTCGTCGGCTGGATGGAGGACGCCGACCTCAACGGATCCGAGGAAGGAGAGCCCAGGGAGGCGTGGACCTACTACGGCCTGGCCACCCGCGTGGATCTCATGTTCGACATGCTCTACCTGGCCGGCCGGTACAGCGGCGCCACCACGTCGGAGTTCCGTGGGCAGGAGGTGGACGCCCGGGTGGACCGGTTCCAGTTCGGGCTGGGCTACCGCCTCGTGGAGCAGATGCTCTTCAAGGTCGAGTACGTCACCCAGGCCTACGATGGATTCCCTGCTGTCTACCAGGACGACCCGAGCTTCGACGGGTTCCTGATCGAGGGATCGGTCTCCTTCTGATCGATGGTCGAGTCCAGAGCGGATGCCGGGTCGCGGGCCCGGTGATCGGGATCGGAGGAGCGCCGATGAGAGATCGACGGAGCACGGGAGGGACGGGAGCAGGCGGGGCCATCGCGCCCCGCCTGCTCATCGTGGAGGACGACCGCAGGCTCCGGGAGCTCACCACGGAGTTCCTCCGTGAGGAGGGGTACCGCGTCTCCGCCGTTTCCGACGGGGAGGAGGGGCTTCGGCGCCTGGGGGAGGAGCGGTTTGACGCGGTGGTACTGGACCTGAACCTCCCGGGGATGCACGGGCTGGAGCTGCTGGAGGCGGCGCGGGCCTGCGGGGTGGAGGCGCCCGTGGTCGTCACCACGGCCGAGGATGGCGTGGAACCCGTGATCCGGTCCCTCCGGGCCGGTGCCGACGACTACCTCCGGAAGCCCGTGGATCCCGACGACCTGCTCCGGACGATCGAGAAGCTCGTTCTCGCCCGCCGCCGGTCGGGCCTCGCCGCGGCTGGCGCCTCCGGGGAACGGCTGCTGCTGGAGCGGGCGCTGCTGGAGGGATGGGAGCTGGCGCGCCTGGAGGAGGAGTACCTGTTCCTGGTGCTGGAGGCCACCGGCGGGAACAGGACCCGGACTGCGGAGATCCTGGGGATCGCCCGACGCACCGTCTACCGGAAGCTGAATGCCTATGGAGGGGAGGCCCGGCCATGAGCCTCTATCACCTGAACGTCACGGTCCACCTGTTGGCCGCGCTCCTGTGGCTGGGGGGGATGTTCTTCCTGGCCCTCGTGGGGGCGCCGGCCCTGCGGAAGCTGGAGTCCCCGGCGCTCCGGGCCCGGATCTTCCGGGAGCTGGGCCTCCGGTTCCGGACCGTCGGGTGGTGGTGCATCGCCGTGCTCGTGGCGACGGGCTTGGTGAACCTCCACTTCCGCGGGCTCCTGCACGGAGACGCGCTCCTCTCGTCCGACTTCTGGTCGAGCCGGTACGGGAACGCCCTGGCCTGGAAGCTGACCGGCGTGACCGGGATGATCGCGGTGAGCTGGCTCCACGACTTCGTGGTGGGACCGGCCGCCAGCCGGGCGGCGGCCGCTTCGAGAGGGGGTAGGGCGGATGGAGATGGAGACGGTGCCGGTGGGGACGGCGCGGAATCTGCCGACCGCCCCCGGGTAGAGGAACAGGTGGACGAGGGCGAGGTCGCCCGCCTCCGGCGCCGCGCATCCTGGCTGGCCCGCGCCAACGGCGTGCTGGGCATCCTGGTGGTGTGGGCGGCGGTGCGGCTCGCCCGGGGGGGATAGGTCGGGTCCGCGCCCGCCGCGCTTCCCACGCCCCGACGACGACCCGAGACCAACCGAGGACGCACCATGGCTACACCCAGCAGCGACAGCTTCGGGACCCGACGCCGCCTGGAGACGGACTCCGGCGACGTGGCGTTCCACGACCTCCGGCGCCTGGAGCGGGAGGGGGTGGCCGACGTGGACCGGCTGCCCTACAGCATCCGGATCCTGGTGGAGAACCTCCTTCGCCACGAGGACGGGCGGGCCGTGACCGCCGACGACGTGCGGGCGGCGGCCGAGTGGAGCCCGGAGGACGTGGGCCAGCGGGAGGTGGCCTTCCACCCGGCCCGGGTGATCCTCCAGGACCTCACCGGCGTGCCCGCGGTGGTGGACCTGGCGGCCATGCGCGACGCCATGGCCGAGCTGGGCGGCGACCCGTCGGAGATCAACCCCCTCATGCCGTCGGAGCTGGTCATCGACCACTCGGTGCAGGTGGACTCCTTCGGCCGTGAGATCTCCTTCCAGCTCAACGCCGACAAGGAGTACGAGCGGAACCGGGAGCGCTACGCCTTCCTCCGCTGGGGACAGGAGGCGTTCGAGAACTTCCGGGTCGTGCCGCCGGACACCGGGATCGTGCATCAGGTGAACCTGGAGTACCTGGGACGGGTGGTCTTCGGCCTGCCGGAGGACGCCGGGAGCGGGGCCGGGAACGGGGCCGGCGCCGGGGGACGCGGCGCAGACGGCCTCCCCCTGGCCTACCCGGACACCCTGGTGGGCACCGACAGCCACACCCCCATGATCAACGGCCTGGGCGTGCTGGGCTGGGGCGTGGGCGGCATCGAGGCCGAGGCGGCCATGCTGGGCGAGCCCATCAGCCTGCTCCTGCCCGAGGTGGTGGGCTTCCGGCTCCACGGCCGGCTCCCGGAGGGGGCCACGGCCACCGACCTGGTGCTCCGGGTCACGGAGATGCTCCGGGAGAAGGGCGTGGTGGGGAAGTTCGTGGAGTTCTACGGGCCCGGCGTCTCCCGTCTCTCCCTGGCGGACCGGGCCACCCTGGGGAACATGTCGCCCGAGTACGGCGGCACCTGCGCCATCTTCCCGGTGGACGCCGAGACGCTGGAGTACCTCCGGTTCACCGGCCGCTCCGAGGAGCGGGTGGACCTGGTGGAGCGCTACATGAAGGAGCAGGGGCTCTTCCACACCCCCGACGCCCCCGAGCCCCGGTACACCGAGGCGCTGGAGCTGGACCTGGCCACCGTGGAGCCCAGCCTGGCCGGGCCCATCCTGCCCCAGCAGCGCATTCCGCTGCGGCGGAGCAAGGCGTCCTTCGCCGAGACGCTGGCGGAGATGCACCCGGACGCGCACCGGGGGATGGGGGAGGAGGCCGAGGAGGACCTGTCCCGCTGGAGCTGGGAGGGCGGCGACGGGTCGGGCGGTGCGGCGGTGGCGGCCCGGGCCCCGGACCGCGTCCGGGTTCGGCTGCCGGGCGAGGACACCCCCGACGGCGAGCCCGCCGAGTTCGACCTGACCCACGGGTCGGTGGTCATCGCCGCCATCACCAGCTGCACCAACACGTCGAATCCGTCGGTCATGGTGGCCGCGGGCCTGGTGGCGAAGAAGGCCGTGGAGCGGGGTCTGACGCGGAAGCCGTGGGTGAAGACCAGCCTGGCCCCCGGCAGCCAGGTGGTGACGGAGTACCTGGAGGAGGCCGGGCTCATGCCGTACCTGGAGGAGCTGGGCTTCGACCTGGTGGCCTACGGATGCACCACCTGCATCGGGAACAGCGGCCCCCTGCCCGGGCCCATCTCCGAGGCCATCCGGGAGAACGACCTGGTGACCTGCTCGGTGCTCTCCGGGAACCGGAACTTCGAGGGGCGGATCAGCCCCGACACCCGGGCCAACTACCTGGCCTCGCCGCCCCTGGTGGTGGCCTATGCCCTGACGGGCCGGATGGACCTGGACCTCTACGAGGAGCCCCTGGGCCTGGACGACGAGGGCGAGCCGGTCTACCTGGAGGACCTGTGGCCGAGCCAGGAGGAGATCCGCGAGACCATCCGGACCTCCCTCACCAGCGACATGTTCCGAGAGCAGTACGCCGACGTCTTCACCGGCGAGGAGCGGTGGCGAGCGCTGGAGATCCCGAGGGGCGACCGGTTCGAGTGGCGGGAGGAGTCCACCTACGTGAAGGAGCCGCCGTTCTT
Organism: uncultured Gemmatimonadota bacterium; assembly: GCA_964627425.1. Classification (GTDB taxonomy): domain Bacteria; phylum Gemmatimonadota; class Gemmatimonadetes; order Palauibacterales; family Palauibacteraceae; genus Caribbeanibacter. The sequence continues at coordinate 119,467 of CAZVIY010000006.1, read as the reverse complement.
CGAGGGCATGGGGCCCGATCCCGAGCCGCCGACCGACGTGGAGGGAGCGCGGGTCCTGGTCATGGTGGGCGACTCGGTGACCACCGACCACATCTCGCCCGCCGGCGCCATCCCCAAGGACTCCCCCGCCGCCGACTACCTGCGGGAGCGGGGGGTGAAATTCCTGGACTTCAACACCTACGGGGCGCGCCGCGGGAACCACGAGGTCATGATGCGGGGCACCTTCGCCAACATCCGGCTCCGGAACCGGCTCGTGCCCGGGGTGGAGGGCGGCTACACGACGTACATGCCCGAGGACGGCGGCGAGCCCGAGGAGACCACCATCTTCGAGGCCTCCCGGCGATACCGGCGCGACGGCGTCCCGCTGGTGGTGATCGCCGGCGACCAGTACGGCACCGGCTCCTCCCGGGACTGGGCGGCCAAGGGCCCGGCGCTCCTGGGCGTGGACGTGGTGATCGCCGAGGGCTACGAGCGGATCCACCGCTCCAACCTCATCGGCATGGGCGTGCTCCCGCTGCAGTTCCTCCCCGGCGAGGGCCGGGAGGAGCTGGGCCTCACCGGTCGGGAGCGCTACGACGTGCTGGGGATCGCCGACGGCCTGGAGCCCGGCGGGGAGCTCACCGTCCGGGCCACGCCGGAGGACGGCGGCGAGCCGGTGGAGTTCCGCGCCCGGTGCCGGATCGACACGGGCCCCGAGCTGGAGTACTACCGGAACGGCGGGATCCTGCAGACGGTGCTCCGGCGGCTGGCGTCACGATGAGATCCCCCGCCGGTAGATCCGGGCTCTCCCGCGCCGCCCGCCTCCTCGTGACGTCCCTGTTCGCGGCCTTTCTGGCCGTTACGTCCCTCGTGGCCCCGGGCCCATGGATCGCCGCGTCCGGAGGCCTGCTCGCCCAGGAGCCCGCCGCCGTCGAGGAGGATCCCGCGGATGAGATCCCCGCCGACGAGATCGCCGCCGCCTACGAGGACGCGGCCGACCGGCTCGCCAGGGCGGCCCTGGCCGACAGCGCGGCCTGGGAGCGGCTCACCACCCTGGTGGACCGGTTTCCGCATCGGCTCAGCGGCTCCGGGATGCTGGAGGACGCCATCGACTGGATCCTGGCCGAGATGGAGGCCGACGGCCTGGAGAGCGTCCGCGGGGAGCCGGTGATGGTGCCCCGATGGATTCGGGGCCGGGAGTCGGCCCGTCTCGTCGAGCCGGTGGCGAAGGAGATGGCCATGCTGGGCCTGGGCGGGAGCGTGGGCACGCCCGAGGGCGGGATCACCGCCGAGGTCCTGGTGGTCTCCAGCTTCGAGGAGCTGGAGGAGCGCGCGGACGAGGCCGAGGGGAAGATCGTGCTGTTCGACGCGCCCTTCGAGGGCTACGGCAACACCGTCCAGTACCGTATGGACGGCGCCGTGGCCGCCGCCCGGGCCGGGGCCGTGGCCAGCCTGATCCGGTCGGTGACGCCCTTCTCCATGAACACCCCCCACACCGGGATGATGCGCTACGAGGAGGGCGTGGAGCGGATCCCCCATGCGGCCGTCACCCTGGAGGACGCCGTGATGCTCCACCGGATGGCCGACCGGGGGGAGCGCGTGGTGGTCCGGCTGGAGATGGACGCCCGCACGGAGCCCGACGTGGAGTCCCGGAACGTGATCGCCGAGCTCCGCGGCCGGGAGAAGCCCGGGGAGGTGGTGGTCCTGGGCGGCCACATCGACGCCTGGGACGTGGGGCAGGGCGCCATGGACGACGCCGGCGGCGTGGTGGCCGCCTGGGAGGCTGTGCGCCTGATGAAGGAGCTGGGACTCCGGCCCCGCCGCACGGTGCGGGTGGTGGCCTGGACCAACGAGGAGAACGGCCTCCGGGGCGCCACGGAGTACCGGGACGCCCACCGCGACGAGCTGGACGACCACGTGCTGGCCATGGAGTCCGACGCCGGCACCTTCGATCCCGTGGGCTTCGGCTTCTCTGGATCCGACGAGGCCTTCGAGATCGTCCGGGCCGTCGGCGCGCTGCTGGAGCGCGTGGGCGCCGGCGAGATCACCCGGGGCGGGGGCGGCGCCGACATCGGCCCCATCATGGAGCTCGGCGTGCCCGGCATGGGCCTCCGGGTCGAGGGCGACCGGTACTTCTGGTACCACCACAGCCCGGCCGACACCCTGGACAAGCTCGACCCACTGGAGCTGGCCCGCTGCACCGCCGCCATGGCCATCATGGCCTACGTGGTGGCCGACCTGCCCCAGCCCCTGCCGCGATGACGGATCCGCGGTGACCGGCGTCGTTCTCGCCCCGGCTCAACGCTCGATCAACTATCAACGCCGACGTTTCCGAGGAAACGTCAACAGGTCCTCTGTGTTGATGGCCCCGCGAGCCTCCCCGTGTTGATACCGCTCGCGCCACCCGTTTCCGTGGACGTCTCAACATCGGGCGTTTCCCATGAAACGCCTCCCGCGATTTCCGTTGATAGCGGAGAGGAACCGGGGGCTCCCATGGCGCGGGGTGCAGTGTATCGGGGGCGCTGGAGCCGATAGGTTGGGCCCGGACCATGCAGCGAGGAGGTCGCGGTGAACGGCATGGAGAGCGGGCAGGTCGTGTCCCGGCTGGAGGAGTTCTTCTCCCGTTCCGACGGGGATCTGGCCGCCGTCTATCTCTTCGGGAGCTTCGCCCGCGGGACCCAGACGGCGGGAAGTGACGTGGACGTCGCGTTGCTGTTCGCCGGCGACTCCCCATCCCGGAGCATCTCCGGCCCCAGGGCCCGCATCGAGGAAGGGCTCGAGTCGGAGCTCGGCCGACCCGTCCAGGCGGTGACCCTGAACGATGCGCCGCCGGATCTCGTCCATCGTGTGCTTCGGGACGGCCGCCTGGTCCATGAGGGTGATCCCTCACGACGGATCGAGTTCGAGGTGTCCGCACGGGCCCGGTACCTTGACCTCCTTCCGGTGCTGCGGAGGTATCGCCGGCCCGAGGGACGTGCCCCGTGACCGACGCCGAGCTGGTCGAGAAGAAGATCGCGGAGATCGAAACCCGGCTCCGCGAGCTCCGCTCCGAGGCCGATCTCCGGCGGATCCGGAGCGACATCAAGGAGGAGCGGTTCGTCACCCACACCCTGCAGATGGCCATCCAGGCGGCGCTGGACGTGGCCTCCCACATCGTGTCCGACGAGCGGCTCGGGGAGCCCGACACCTACCGCGAACTGTTCACCCTTCTCGAGAGAGACGGGTGGATCTCGGGTGAGCTGGCCGGACGCCTCAGGGACATGGCGGGCTTTCGAAACGTCCTCGTCCATGGCTATACGGAGCTCGATGCTGAGATCCTGGAGGAGGTCCTGACCGAGCGGCTCGCGGACCTCCTCGAGTTCGGCCGTCAGGTCCGGGAGAAGCTTCCGGAGTAGGAGCGCCGGTCACGGCTCGGGAAGGGGGTGCCGAGGCCCACCGATCCCGTTGCTCGAACCGTCCGTTGCCGCCTATGCTGAAGGGGGGCGGACGGCCTCTCCTCCCGATCGACATCCCGACCGCTATTCCGACCGACATCCGAATCCAGGTTCGGCCCGACCCTCGCGTCGGGATCCGAACCGACGTCCGAACCTACATCTGAACCGAAAGTGGACCCATGGACCTGAAGATCGAAGGACGCGTGACCGAGGTGCTCGAGGAGCAGTCCGGGACCGGCCGGAACGGCCCCTGGCGGAAGCAGGAGTTCATCCTGGAGACCGACGGCGAGTATTCCCGGCCCGTCTGCTTCACCCAGTGGGGTGACAAGATCGATCAGTTCGACGTGGAGGAGGGGGAACGGCTCATCGTCCACTTCGACCTCCGGAGTCGGGAGTACGAGGGCCGCTGGTACACCGATGCGAAGGCGTGGAAGGTGGAGCGACCCGACCAGGGGCGAGCCCGGGAGGGGCCTCCGCCGGGACCGGAGATGGATGACTTCCCGGAGGACGACCGGGAGGACGACCTCCCCTTCTGAGTCCTTCGGTGGCGTCGTCCCCCGGTCGGCTCCTGATCGTCCTACACGGGCCGGGTCGGGGTCGGATCCCCGGGTATCTGGATCGTCCGTTGTCCCGCCTCCGGGAGCGGAGCCCCGAGCTCCGTGCCAGGATCCAGGTTCACGAAACCGGAACGGGCACGGTTCCCGGTCTGGAGGGGACCACCGCCGTGGCGTTCTTCCTCGCGGATCCTCTGAGGGAGCTCTATCCGCGGTGCTTCCGGGAAGCCCTGGCGATCGCCGACCGGGCGCGATCCCGTGGCGCGTCCCTCCTCAACCCGCCGGAGGCGCTGTCGAACAGCCTGAAGGGCCGGCAGGCCCGGCTGTGGCGGGAGGCGGGCATCCCGACCCCTCCGGCGCGGCGCGTGCGAACCCGGTGGGACCTGCGGGAGGCGGCGGATCGGTTCGGCTTCCCCCTCGTCCTGCGTGACGAGCTCTCCCACGCGCAGCGGGGTCTGCGGATCCTCCGGGGCCGGGACGAGCTCGCGGCCGCGGACCCGCGAGGAGCCTGGATGGTCGCCAGTCCGTTCGTCGATACCCGAGCCTCGTACCGTGAACTCCCCACCGGCTGGCACGGGCGGGTGGAGCACCCCCCGCTCTGGCGTCGGTACCACCACAAGAAGCGGGTGTACGTCCTGGGAGACCGTCTCGTCCCGTACCATCTCTTCTTCTCCGAGAACCCGGTGGTCTCGGTCTCGGCGTCGATCTACGGGGCCTGGTACGGGTGGCTCTTCGGCGCCGGGTTCATCCCCTGGCCGCTGAGCGGCCTCGCGCTCCTCTCCCCGTGGGTCCGCAGGGCCATAGACGAGGAGAAGCGGTTCGCCCGGGAAGGACCGGACGCTCCGGAGGTCCTCCGTCGGGCGGCGTCGGTGCTCGGCCTGGGCTATTGCGCCCTCGATTATTCCACCCGCGCCGACGGGAGTCTCGTCGTCTGGGAGGCGAACCCCCATCCAGCGACCCTGACGCCGGCTCACGTGCCCCTTCGCCGGGAACGGGGGGCCGGCCGCCGGACCGAACGGCTCTACGACGGGATGGGGGAGCTCTTCCGGCGGCTGCTCGTCGCGGGCGGGGGCGGGGGAGGACGAACGGACGACCGGGATGCGGAGTGAAGGCGGTGGCGGCGGAGGCGGAAGGCGGCGAGGACCGGCTGCCCCGGAAACTCGGGGCGTGGAGCCTGGGATTCATTCTCGTCGGGATCATGGTCGGGAGCGGGATCTTCCGCGTCCCCAGCACCGTGGCCGAGTCGGTGGGTTCGGTGCCGCTGATCGCGGGGGTCTGGGTGGTCGGTGGGCTGCTCGCCCTCTGCGGGGCGCTCTGCTACGCGGAGCTCGCTTCCACGTATCCGCGTCCGGGCGGAGCCTACGTGTACCTGAGGGAAGCCTGGGGTCCCCTTCCCGCGTTCCTCTACGGCTGGATCCGGCTGGTCGTGGCGGTCCCGGCCTCGCTGGGGGCCGTGGCGCTCATCTTCGCCGGGTATGCGGACGCCACCATGGATCTCGGGGGCCTCGGGGAGACGGAAGTGGCCGTGGTGGTCCTGGTCGTCCTGACGGCCCTCAACGTCCGATCGGTGCTCTGGACGGCCCTGGTGGAGAACGTCACCAGCCTGACGAAGGTGCTGGCCCTCGCCGCCACGGCGGCCCTGATCTTCGTGCTCGGCGATCCGTCGGCGGGAGCTTTCTCCGAGGGGATGACGGGGCTGATCTCCATGGAGGGGAGCAGGTGGGCGGCCACCGGTGGGGCCCTGACCGCGGTCATGTGGTCGTATTCGGGATGGGAGCTCTCCACCCAACTGGCCGGGGAGGTCCTCGAGCCGTCGCAGTCGATCCCCCGCGCCTTCTTCTGGGGGGTCGTGGCGGTGATCGTCGTGTACCTGGGGGTGAACGCCGCCTTCCTGTACGCCCTTCCGCTGGCGGAGACCGCGGCCTCGTCGAGCGTGGCATCCGCGGCGGTGTCCGCCGCCTTCGGACCCCGGGGCGCCCTCCTGGTCGCGCTCCTCGTCCTGCTCTCCACGTTCGGGACGCTGAACGCCCAGGTCCTCTCGAACGCCCGCCTCTTCTTCGCCATGGCCGAGGACGATCTGTTCTTCGAGCGGGTGGCACGGGTGCATCCGGACTACGAGACTCCCCACGTGGCCACCCTCCTGGTGGGCGGGCTGGGCGTGCTCTACGTGTCGGCGGGGAACTTCGCCCAGCTCGCCGGGGCGTTCATCCTGGGCATGTGGCCGTTCCACATGGCGGTGGCAGCGGGCCTCATGAGGCTCCGGGCGGTCGGGAGGGAGCCATCGAGCGCCGGCTATTCGGTGCCCCTCTATCCTCTGATCCCCGTAGTCTTCATGGTGGTGTCGGTCGGGATGCTGACGGCCGTGACGATCATGGATCCTGTTCCTTCTCTCCTCAGCCTGGGGGCCATCCTGGCCGGGATACCCGTGTACCGGCTGACCGTCGCCCCGGCGGGATGAGCGCCTCCACCTCCGTCCCGAACCGGCCGGCCGGGAGGGCGGTGCTCGATCCCGCCCCCCGCTCGGAGCCCGTTCCGTGACCCGCGTCGCCGTCTGCGTCTGCACGTACCGGCGCCCGGCGTCGCTGGAACGGCTGCTCCGGTCCCTGGCGGACCAGCGATTCGCCGGCGAGGCCCCCGACGTCGAGATCGTGATCGTGGACAACGACGGCCGCGAGTCCGCCCGGCCGGTGGTCCAGCGGTGGGTCGAACGCCTGCCCTGGCCCGTTCGCTACGTGGTGGAGCCGGACCGTGGGATCCCTGCCGCCCGCAACCGCGCCGTGTCGGAGGTCGCGGGGTCGGCCGAGGTCATCGCCTTCGTCGACGACGACGAGTGGGTCGTGCCGGGCTGGCTCTCCGCGCTCCTCGACGGGCTGGACCGCTACGACGCCGGTGTCGCCACCGGTCCGCGACTCCCGGTCTACCCGGAGGGAGTTCCCGAATGGGTCCCGAGAGGGCGGTTCTTCCAGGGGCCGCGGCGGCCGACGGGGACCGAGGTCGACGTGGCCTACACCCACAACGTCGCCCTCCGGTCCGAGGTCCTGGACGGCCTGGACCGCTGGTTCGACGAGGATCTCGCGTTTCAGGGAGGCAGCGACACGGATTTCTTCTGCCGGATCCGGGAGCGGGGTGTCCGGTTCGTCTGGCTGGAGGAGGCGGTGGTCTTCGAACCGGTGCCGCTCCGGCGGGCGAGGGGACGATGGCTCCTGCGTCGCTTCTACCGCTTCGGGGCTACCGCGGCTCGCGTTCCGGGGAAACCGGCCGTTCGTCTGGCGCGGGCGGCCCGGGCGCTTGGACGGACGGCGCTCAGTCCCCTCCGGCTCGCCGGGCTGCCGTACGAAGGTCGGGGCGCGCTCCTGCGTGTCGCCATGGACTGGGCCTTCTCGGCGGGATTCGTGGCGGGACTGCTCGGATTCGGGATCGAGGAATATCGCCGCCGTCGGTACCCGGAAGACCCGGAGGACGGGAGGACGCAGGATGAATAGGTCGCAGATCCTCGAGTGGCTGATCCGGGGCGAGGCCGACACCCGAACCCCCGGCGCTCCCGCTCCGAGGTGGTACGGATCGCCGTCCCGGGAGAGCTGGGAAGCCGTGGTCGAGGAGGTCCGGGACCGCAGGGGCTGGACCGTCGAGCTGGCCGACGAGGAGGAGGGCCTGGTCGTCGCCACCTGTCGGAGCCCCCTGCTCCGGGCGCGCTACGACCTGGCCGTCTGGGTCACGTCGGAAGCCCCGGAGCTCACGCGCCTGGACGCCCGCTCGACCTCCCGGACGAGGTTCGGGGATCTGGGCGCCGCCACCCGCCGGATCCGCCGGTTCTGGCGGTCGCTGGACCGCAGGCTCGATGGTGGGGACTCCCGGAGCCGGCCGCCTCGTGGGGAGCCTCCGCTCTCCTGAGGCGGGCCTTCAGACGGAGACGGGACAGACCTCCCCGCAGTCCTCGAGGCCGGGCACCAGGTACCGGAGGCAGCAGATCCGCCGCCGCCGCGTCTCCCCGTCCTCCCCGGACGCCATGCGCCCGGGCTCGAAGAGCGGATTCTCCCGGCCGTCCGGCCAGGTGCGGCTCTCCAGGACCCGACGTCCGAGCTCCCGGCCGTCCGGCCCGCCGCCCCCGATCGTCCTGACGGTCCAGTCGAAGTAGCTTCCCGCGTTGCTCCAGAGGAGCCCCGTCGACAGCCCGGCGTGGCTGGCCACGGCCTCGATCAGGGGCTCGAGATGCCGGCGGACGAGGGCGTGGAACGCTCGGAAGGGCTCGCCTCGCGGCGCCGGGCGGCCGCGGTGGGGGAGCCGGAATCCCGCCGGCCGGTGCTCGTCCGTGTCCAGGAGGAGGCTCAGCTCCCCCAGGGCCAGCGGGAGCTCCCGCTCCAGCAGGAGGACGGCCGACACCGACGGGACCACCAGTGCGCTGAAGTACCACTGGGACCACAGGGAGATCACGGCCCGCCGGTCGGCATCGGGATACCGGGCCAGGAAGGGGGCCACCGCGGCGTCGAAGGTGTCCGGCCGGAGCAGGGATCGGCCGGTCACCGCGGGTCGCTCGGGGTCCGAGAACACGAGGGCGTCCCGGTAGGGCGAGAGCTCGCCGGTGAAGATGGACGAGAGCTCCCCGGTCCCGGCGCCTGCCCCGGCGCCTGTCCCTGCCCCGGCCACGGCGTCGGCGCCCCGCTCCGCGTCCGACCGGTCGGACGCGGTCACGGGCGGGTCCCGCTCACGGGTGAATGGCGCGCCGCGTCCGTGCCCGCCGTGCCGGCTCGGGGAGAGGCCCGCCCGGGCAGGGGCACGCACAGGGGCGTTCCGGTCACCGGATCGGGCACGATCCGACAGGCCAGGCCGAAGACCTCCTCGATCCGGTCGGGCGTCACCACCTCGGAGGGATCGCCCTGCGCCACCAGGCGGCCGTCCTCCATGATGAGGAGCTCGTCGGCATACCGGCAGGCCTGGTTGATGTCGTGGAGCACCATGAGGATCGTGCGGCCCTCCTCTTCGTTCAGCTCCACCAGCAGGTCCAGCACTTCGACCTGATGGGCCACGTCCAGGAAGGTGGTGGGCTCGTCCAGCAGGAGGAGCTCCGTCTCCTGGGCCAGGACCATGGCGATCCAGGCGCGCTGGCGCTGGCCGCCCGAGAGCGTCTCCATGGGGCGGGCGGCCATCTCGTCCATCCCGGTGATGGCGAGGGCCCGGGCCGCGGCACGCTCGTCGGCCTCGCTCCACGCCTGGAAGAGGCCCTGGTGGGCGTACCGTCCCCTGGCCACGAGCTCCCCGACGGTGAGGCCTTCCGGGGCCACCGGTCCCTGCGGCAGGACCCCCACCCGTCGGGCCACCGCCCGGGTGGACAGGTCGAAGAGCGGTTCGCCGTCCAGGTAGACGCCTCCGGACCGGGGCTTCATGAGGCGGGACAGGCCCCGGAGCAGCGTGGACTTCCCGCACCCGTTGGGGCCGACGAGGGCCGTGATCCCGCCCTCGAGGACCCGGAGGTCGAGCCCCCGGACGACGGGATCGCCCCCGCTCCCGTACGCCAGGGTCAGGTCTCTGGCCTCCAGGCTCATGTTCCGCCTCCCCGGTAGAGAAGGTATCCGAAGTAGGGGGCGCCGATGATCCCGGTGACGATCCCGCAGGGGATCTCCAGGGGCGCCAGGGCCAGGCGTCCGGCCAGGTCGGCGGCCACCACCAGCAGCCCGCCCATGAGGGCCGCCGCCGGGAGGAGCCCGCCGTGGCCCGGCCCCACCAGCCTCCGGGCCAGGTGCGGCGCCATGAGCCCCACGAAGGCCACCGCGCCCGCCGCCGCCACCGACGACCCGGCCAGGGCCACGCTCACCAGCAGGAGCAGGCCGCGTTCCAGCTCCACCCGGCTGCCCAGGCCGGTGGCCACCTCGTCGCCCAGGCTCAGGTTGTCGAGGGAGCCGGCGCCCGCCAGCGCCAGGGGCAGGAACACCAGGAGCCAGGGCAGGAGCCCCTGGACCTCGCCCCATCCCCGGGCGTGGACGCTCCCCACCATCCAGACCAGGGCCGACTGCACCCGATGGAGCTCTCCGAAGGTGATGGCCACGGTGATCAGGGCGCTGGCCACGGCGGCCACGCCGATCCCCACCAGGATCAGGCGCCCGGGCGAGAGGCCGCCCTTCCACGCCAGGAGGTAGACCAGGAGCGCCGCGGCGGCCGCACCCCCGAAGGCCACGAACGGGAGCAGGGTCGAGGAGACGGCGGGGACGGCCACCAGCGAGGTCACGGCCGCGAGGCTCGCCCCCTGGGTGATGCCGATGACGCTGGGAGCCGCCAGCGGGTTCCGGGTGATGCCCTGGAGGATCGCCCCGCCCGCGCCGAGGCCCATCCCCGCCGCGATGGCCACCAGGGTGCGCGGCAGGCGCAGCTCCCTGACCACGAACGCGTCGGCGCCGGTCGCCTCGGCGCCCGCCACGATCCGGACCACGTCCAGCGGCGCCACGGCGTGTCCGCCCAGCGCCACGTTCAGCAGGCCCGCCCCGGCGGTGAGGGCGGCGAGGGCCAGGAGGACCGCCGGCACCCGCCGGTCGAACCGGAGGGAGAAGGGGAGGGCGCGGGAGCGGACCACGATCCACCGGGCGGAGCTCATGGGGCTACGCCTCCCCCACCTTCGTCCGGGCCAGGTAGACGAAGGCCGGCCCGCCCACCAGCGCCGTCATGACCCCCACCGGCATCTCCCCGGGCCGGATCACCAGCCGTGCGGCCACGTCGGCGACCAGGAGCAGGACGGCCCCCGCCACCGCGCTGTACGGCAGGATCCAGCGGTAGTCCACGCCCACCAGGGGCCGCACCGCGTTGGGGATCACCAGGCCGATGAATCCGATGGGGCCGGCCACGGCCACCGACCCTCCGGCCAGGAGCGCCACGCTGGCCGCCGCCAGGAGCTTGATCCGTCCCGTGTCCTGGCCCAGACCCCTGGCCACGTCCTCGCCCAGGGTCAGGGTGGTGATGGGCTTTCCCAGGAAGAGGGCCAGGGCCATGCCCACGGCCAGGGCGGGCAGGAGACGCACCAGGACCTCGGGCTCCCGGCCGCCCACCGAGCCGGCGAGCCAGAAGCGGATCTGCTCCAGGGTCCCCTGGTCCACCAGGAGGAGGGCCGTGGTGAGCGAGGTCAGGAGCGCCGTCACGGCGGCCCCGGCCAGGACGAGCCGCACGTGGGCCGAGGCCGCCCGTCCCACGGAGCCCAGGAGGTAGACGGCCACGGCCGTGACCCCGGCCCCCAGGAAGGCCAGGCCGGCGTAGACCAGGGGCGACTCGCCGCCCATCACGAAGGTGGCGGTCACCACCGCCAGGGCGGCGCCCGCGTTCACGCCCAGGATCCCGGGCGAGGCCAGCCGGTTGCGCGTGAGCCCCTGCATGATGGCGCCGGCCATGCCCAGGGAGCCGCCCACGGCCACGGCCACGACGGCCCGGGGCAGACGGAGGCCGCGGACCGTGAGGTGCTCCACCGAGCCGTCCGGGGCGATCAGCGACCGCACGACCACGTCCAGGGGGATGCTGGCGGCGCCCGCCGCCATGCTGCCCAGGACGCAGAGCCCCAGGAGGACCAGGCCCGCGATCAGGCCCGGGCCGTGGAACCGCCGGGAGCGGTCACGCACCCGCGGGCTCCGTCCGCTCCTCCGTCCGCTCCCCGCCGCCGGCCACGGCCGCCGCGATCCGGGGGACCAGCTCCTCCAGGAGGTAGGGGAGGTTCAGCACCGAGGTGTTGGTCAGCGCCGCGGTGAGCGTTCCGTCCACCGGGAGGAACAGGTCGCGGCCCTCCCGGGCAGCCGGAAGGCGGCGGTAGATGGGATCCCGCTCCAGGGCCTCCCGCTGCTCGGGGCTCGCCATCCAGACCAGGAGGTCGGCCTCCAGCAGGTCCATCCGCTCCCCGCTGACCGAGGCCGCGAAGCGGTCGCCGGCCAGCTCGGCCACCCGGTCCGGGACCTCCAGGCCCAGGGAGGTCAGGAACCGCACCCGGCTGTCCTGGGGGCCGTAGATCCAGAACGAGCCGTCGGGTCCGCCCGGGAGCGCCACCACCGCCGTGGCACCCGCCAGCTCCGGATGATCCTCGCGGGCGTCCCGCAGCCGGGCCTCGACCCCGGCGATCCGCTCCTCCGCCCGCTCCTCCCGGCACAGGGCGCGGCCCAGGGTCCGGGCGATCTCCTGCCACGGGGCGCCGTAGTCCACGTACCGGCCGAACTGGGCCACCGTGGGCGCGATCTCCGACAGGATGCCGTAGTCCCGGGCGGTAATCCCCGAGCCGGCGGCGGCGATCAGGTCCGGACGGAGCGCGGCGATCTGCTCGAAGTTCAGCTCGCCCCCCGTGGGGATGACCTCCGGCTCGGCCCCGCCCAGGGCCTCACCGACCCAGGGCCGGGAGGCGTACGGCGGCTCGTAGAATCCGTCCCGGATGGCCACGGGGACGGTCCCCAGGGCCAGGATCGTGTCCTGGTCCCGGGGGGTGAGGGAGACGAGACGCTCCGGGACGCCGGCCACCTCCGTCGTGCCGTGCCTGTGGTCGAGGGTCCGACTGCCGCACCCGTCCCCCGGGGCCTGGCCGCCCGCCTCCTCCGGAGCCGGATCGCCGGCGTCCTCCGCCGATCCTCCGGTGCCGTCCCGAGGCCGTCCGGCGTCCTCTCCCCCTCCGCAGCCGGCGGCGAGGAACAGGAAGCCCCCCGCCCGGGCCAGGAACTGCCGTCGGCTGAGCTCCCCCGTCACCTCACCACCGATATTCGACCTCCGCCCGGACGGTGCGCGCCGTCCCGTAGAAGCACGACGCCCGCGTCCAGCAGGAGGCCACGTACCGCTCGTCCAGCACGTTGCTCACGTTCAGCTGCAGGCGGAACGGCCGCCAGTCGTAGCTCACGGCGGCGTCCACCAGCGTGTAGGCGGGCACCTCGAGGGTGTTGGCGGCGTTCCCGTACGTGGAGCCCGTGTACCGGACTCCACCGGCCACGCCGAGGCCGTCGAGCCCCCCGCTCCGGAGCGTGTAGTCGGCCCACAGGGACGCGGCGTGCTCGGGCACGATGATGGGCCGATTCCCCTCGTCGCCGGCGTTGCTCTCGGTCACCTCGGCGTCGAGGTAGGTGTAGGCCGCCGTGAGATCCAGGCCCGGGGCCAGGCTGGCCACGCCCTCCGCCTCGACTCCCCGGGAGCGGATCTCTCCGGTCTGGACCTGGAAGTTCGGATCGTCCGGATCCGGCGTGGTCACGTTCTGTCGGCGGAGGTCGAAGGCGGCCAGGGTCACGAAGGCGTTCGACCCGGGGGGCTGGAACTTGAGCCCCGCCTCGAGCTGCTCGCCCCGCTCCGGCACGAACGGGTCGCCGGACTCGGTGGCGCCGAGCAGGGGGATGAACGACTCCGAGTAGCTGGCGTAGGGCGTGAGGCCGCCCTCGGCGCGGTAGACCAGACCCACCCGGCCGGTGAAGGCGTCGGAGTCCCGCTCGGTGGTGGCGTCCGCGTTCCGGTCGAGGCTCTCGGTGTCCGTCCAGTCCCGCCGGGCGCTGAGCAGCAGGGTCCACCGGTCCAGCCGGATCCGGTCCTGGAAGTAGAGGCCCGCCTGGAGCTGCTCCCGCCGGGCGTCCGTGGAGAAGAAGGGGTCCCCGAGGGACTGGCTCCCGTACTCCGGGTCGAAGACGTCCAGGGGCGGGGCGCTCCCCATCTCGAACCGCTCGTCCAGGACGTGCCGCTGGACGTCCACACCGGCCAGGACCTCGTGCTCCAGCGCGCCGGTGGAGAACCGCACCACCCCGTGGTTGTCCACGGTGAGGATGTCCAGCGTGGGGACGCCGGAGAACCAGAACCGGTCGAGGGTCCGCTGGTCCTCCCGGAGGCCCGCCCCCCAGGCGATCTGGTAGTCGTTCTCCATGCCCGTGTAGCGCGCCTTCGACCGGAGGGTCACGGCGTCGCCGAGCTCGTGCTCGAAGAGGTAGCCGATGGAGTACTGGTCCCGCTCGAAGCCGTCGAAGCCGGGCACGCCGTCGGCGCGGTCCATCGGGATCGTGCCGTGCGGGTTCGGCTCCACGGTGCCCGCCGCCGGGAGGAAGCTGGTGCCCCGGACGGCGTCGTCGCTCTGGAAGTCGCCCATGACGGTGAGCGACGTCCCGTCCTCCGGCCGCCACGTGAGGGCGGGAGCGACGAAGATCTGATCGTTCTCGGAGAAGTCGACCTGGGCCTCGGCGCTCCGGGCCCGGGCGGTCAGGCGGTAGAGGAGGGCCCCGTCTCCGGTGACCGGACCGGTCAGGTCCACGCTCCCCTGGAGACGGTCGTAGCTTCCGGTCTGGAACTCCACCTCCCGGGAAGGCTCCGCCTCGGGCATCTTGCTCACGTAGTTCACGAAGCCGCCCGCGCTGCTCTGCCCGTAGAGCACCGAGGCCGGACCCCGGAGCACCTCGATCCGCTCCGCCCCGTAAGGGTTGAGCCGGAGGGTGGCCTGGCTCGCCGAGCGGAGCTGCAGGCCGTCGCGGAAGAGGTTCTGCCCGTACTGCTGGAACCCGCGGATCTGCGTCCAGTCGTAGAGGAGGTCGGGCCCGGAGATCTCCCCCCGGACGCCCGCGGTGTACCGGAGCGCCTCGGCCTGCGTCTCCGCGCCCTGGTCCTCCATACGCTCCCCGGTGATCAGGGAGACGGACTGGGGCACCTCGACGAGGGGCATGGAGGTCTTCGTGCCGGCCGCGGTCTCGCCGCCCACGTAGCCCGATCGGCGGGCGATCACGGTGATGCCGCCCAGCTCCACCGCCTCCTCGGAGAGCTCGATCTCCAGCCGGACCGCCTCGCCGCCTCCGACCGTGATCTCGCGGGAGACGGTGGCGTAGCCGATGTGGCTCGCCGTCACCGTCCAGGAGCCGGCGGGCACGCCGCGGACGGTGAACGTGCCGTCGGATCCGGAGAGCGCGCCCAGATCGGTGTCGCCCACGGCGACCTGGACGTCGGAGAGGGGCTCGCCCGTCTCGGCGTGGGTGACCCGGCCGTGGACCGAGCCCTCCTGACCGGCCGCCGCCGGGGGCGCGGCGAGGCCGACGAGCAGCAAGGCCGCGAGTGCCGGGACTGCCAGCGCCGGGACGGTGGCCGCGGGGACGACGGACGCGAGGAGAGAGGAGAGGGAGCGCATCTTCATGGAAGGTACTCCTGGTGGCGTCGCTTGTATGAGATTGAGACCCAGTTTCAACGACGCCCATTGTGTCGGCCCCACCGGAGAGAGTCAAGGGGCCCGGACGTGTGGACCATCCGGAGGACGACAGGAGGCCGACCTGAGGTTCTGAGCCGCCGGTGGCATGACCGGCGGCGAACTCTCGTTTGCCCTACTCTACCCGCACGACCCAGACCTGAAGATGATCAGGCGCCTCTCCCCCGGTCTCCGAGCGTACCTGCACTGCCGTGGCGGGTCGCCCATCGCCCGAGAGCAGGAAGTAGGCGGACGAGGCGGGTCGCACCTCGACGGTCTCCTCGAATTCACCGAACGTCCTTTCCGGAGGACGGAAGTCCATGCCGTCGCTGCCCCAGGGAGCCGAGGGATCGGAGAGGATCGCCCGGAGGTCCCAGCTCGGGAAGCGGAGCTCGTCGGTGGCCGCCGGTCGATCGTCCAGGTAGAGCACGGCCGCCCACCTGGCCACCAGCTCCGCGGCAGGCACTCCCGTAACGTCGGCCACGTTGGCCAGCCCGATCACGTCATTGTCGACGAGCGCCCGCTGGAGGCCCGCCGGGCCACCTTCCATATCCGGTCCAAACTGATCGGTGACCCAGCGGAGGAAGCTCCATCCCATACCGGCGGACGGGGCCCGCTCGCACGGATCCTCGGGGAACGGTTGCACCTGCGCTAGCCAAGTACAGCGGTGGGGCGTGCCGTCGTCATCCGACAGGTATTCGTCGAGGCTCGGGAACTTGCTCGCGTACCAGCGCGTTCCGCCCGGTTCAATGAAGGCGTCCTCCGGTCCGTAGTTCTGCCGCGCCTCGCGCCCGGTCACGGCGTGACCGGTCAGCTCTTCGGCCAGGAGCGCCTGCCCTTCACCCATCCAGAGGGGCATGGGATCGATGCCGTTGCGGATTCGGTGGCCCAGCTGCACCACGTGCGCGAACTCGTGGGAGAGGGTTCGCCGGTGGAGGGCCAGAGCCTCCTGGGCAGTCCAGGCCCGGCCGTGCGCACCCTCGGGGTCGGGAGCCGAAAAGTAGACGTACTCGCCGCCGTTGGCCGTACACCGGGGGCTCGGCCGTAGATCGCCGAAGCGGACGAAGCCCCCCGGAACGCCCCGGGTTTCGTTCACTGCCTTGCTCACCAGGAACACGGTCCGGCCGTTGTCATCCAGGTCCGTGGGCTCGCCCAGGTGCTCGACGACGGTCGGTCGGGCGTAGTCATCGAAGAGGGCCGCCATGGAATCCACGTTCGCCTCGGTGTAGCCGTCCTCCGGGTTCTCGACGTCGCCCAGGATGACGGCGTGCTCGCTCACCGCCCGGACCTCGGCCTCCACCGGGGTCGAGTCCTGGCAGCCGGGCCCCGGCACGAGCAGCTCCACCATCTCGCCCTCGGTCGGGTTCGGCCCCACCTGGCGCGCCGGTTCCTGCAGCTCGCCCCCTCCCCTCGCGCGACGGACCGTCGTTCGGCCGGGCGCGGACACGTGACCGCGCGCCCGCGGCTCGACCCCGGGGAAGAATGCCGTTCCGCCGGCCCCGGTTCGGGCGGGCGAGGTGGCGCTGACCGCGGCGGGGAGGCGCGCCCGGCCTGCCGAAGCAGGCCCCGCCGCCGAGGCCGTGACCCGGGCCGAGGTGAGATCCAGCGGGCGCGCCTCGTCGGCGGACTGAATGCCTACCAGGTAGCTCTCCGAGGCGTCGGTCGCCGCGAATTGGAGGCAGAAGGCCCCGGGGTCCCGGCGAAGGTCGAATACGCCCGTGGCGGGGGTCAGCGCGGCTTCGTCCGGCTCCAGCCCGGCGGTTGCCGGAATGCTCTCCTTCCCGTCCACGGTCACCCGGATCTCCACTTCCCGCGCCGGACGACAGTCGTAGGTCGGGACCCGTATCTCGAGCTCGGTGGCCGTCGCCGACAGCACCTCGGCGGCGGCGCCATCCACCGTCACGGCGTTGTCCGCCGCAGAGGTTGCGAAGTCGTCGCCGTCCAGGGTGGCCCTTCCGCCCTCGGGCAGGGTCTCGGGTGTCACCGACCGCACCGTGGGGGTTCCCTCCCCCAAGACCCGCAGTTCGGCCGTGCCGGTGACCCCCTCGACGGTGGCGCGGATCTCGGCATCACCGTCCGAGACCGCGGTGACGAGCCCGGTCGGGTCCACCTCAGCAACCGACAGATCGGACGAGCTCCATTCGAAGCCTTCGACGTCGGCCACCGGATGGCCGTTGGCGTCCCGGGCCTCTGCCTCGAGCTGCTGCTCGTCGCCCGCCTCGAGCGTATCGGCTCCGGGGGCGATCGAAACGCGGTCGACCTCCTGGTCTACCGTGAGCGTGGCGTCACCCTCCACGCCTTCTGCCCGTGCCGTGATCGTCGCGATCCCGTTCGCCCTCGCGATGGCCGTTCCGTCGTCCTGAACCTCCGCAACATCGGAATTGGATGAGGACCAGGTGAAGGAGACGCCGGAGACGCTCCCGCCGTCGTCGGACCTGGCGGTTGCGCTGAATTGGATCTCTTCCTCGAGGGCCTTCGCCGTTTCGCTGGAAGGGTTGACCTCGACCGTCGCGACCTCGGACGGCGGATCCGAATCGGGGGCGGTCGCCCCGTTGCCTCCACCGCAGGCCATCGGCACGGCGGAGCACAGAAGTACGAAGGCGACGCGGGTCCTTCGGTGCTTGAGGAGGGTCCGGAACATGTGTACCGCCAATGCTGAGCGTCTACCGAAGGGCGTAGATTCTACGTACGGCTTCAGTCGTCGGCTTGCAAGGCGGAGCCCGGATCCATCCCGGAAATCGTGCCCTCCTACCTTCTATGTCTCCCCTTCCGCCCCCTCGAGCAGGAGCTCCCGCGCCAGCCCCGGATCGGCCCGGCCGTCGGTCTCGGCCATCACCCGGCCGACGAAGAACCCGACCAGCTTCTCCTCGCCGGCCCGCAGCCGCTCCGCCTCGTCGGGGTGGGCCTCCAGGACCTCCCGGACCACGGCCTCCAGGGCCTCCCGGTCGCCGATCCGCTCCAGGCCCTCGGCCTCGACGATCCGCAGGGGGTCGCCCCCCTCCTCGATCAGGCGCTCCAGGACCTGCCGTCCCCCCGCCCCCGAGATCCGGCCTTCCTCCACCAGGCCCACCAGCTCGCCCAGCTCGCGGCCGCCGAAGGGGAGCTCGTCGACCGTCCGGTCCCCCAGGCGGCCCCGGAGCTCGTGGATGGTCCAGTTGGCCACCGGCCGGGCGTCGGGGCCCGCGCCCCGGGCCTCCTCGAAGAAGTCCGACAGGGCCGGGTCGCCGGTGAGGACGTCAGCGTCCTCCTCCGACAGGCCCAGCTCCTCCTGGTAGCGCCGGAAGCGTCGGGCCAGCTCGGGCCGCTCCTCCCGGAGCCGCCGGCGCTCCTCGGGGATCCGGCGCTCGTGCTCGGCGCCGGGGCGCTGCTCGGGCGGAAGCTCCTCCTTCCGGCCGTCGGGTTCGGCCCCTGCCGACGCCTCCTCCGTCTGCCCGGCCTCACGCTCAGCCCAGGTGTCCCGGAGGTGGACGATCCGGTTGAATACGAGGGAAGCGTCGGCGCCCGTGCCCTCGTCCCCCACCTCCGCCGCCCCGACGTCCCGCACGAAGTAACCCTGGCGGAAGAACTGGTAGCGGGTCTCCGGGTCGTCGTCGGTCACGCCGGGCTCGATACGGCTCCCGGTGAGGACCTCCAGCGACTCCGGGTTCAGGCTCTCCTCGATCTCACCCTCTCCCGCCTCGGGATCGGCCGCGGAGAAGAGCCGGTCGTAGAGCCGGACCTCGGCGGGGAGCGACGCCCGGGCCGGGACCCAGTGGAGCGTGCCTCCCACCTCCCGGCCGTCGGGGACCTTCCCGCCGCGGGAGTCGGGATCGTAGGTGCAGCGGAGCTCCACCACCTCTCCGTCCTCGTCGCGGACCACCCCGGTGCACTTCACGACGTAGGCGTGGCGGAGCCGCACCTCCCGGCCGGGGGACAGCCGGTAGTAGCCCTCCGGCGGATCCTCCCGGAAGTCGTCGCGCTCGATGTAGATCTCCCGGGAGAAGGGCACCCGCCGGGTCCCCTCCCGGTCCACGTCCCGGGGGAAGGCGGGCATCTCCATCTCCTCGGTCTTCCCCTCCGGATAGTTCTCCACCACCACCTTCAGGGGACGGAGGACGCACATGACCCGGGGCGCCCGCTCGTTCAGCTCGTCGCGGACGACGTGCTCCAGCCGGCTCATCTGCACCCGCTGCTCGGAGCGGGAGATCCCCACCTCGTCGCAGAGCCGCCGGATGGCCGCCGGGGGAACGCCTCGACGCCGGAGGCCCGCCAGGGTGGGGAGCCGGGGGTCGTCCCAGCCCTCCACGTGGCCGCCCCGGACCAGCCGGCCCAGCTTCCGCTTGCTCATCACCGTGTACTCCAGGTTGAGCCGGGAGAACTCGTACTGCCGGGGCCGGGGGTCCCAGGACCCCGGCTCGCTCTCGGGGCCGTCGGGGCGGGTGTGGTCCACGACCCAGTCGTAGAGCTCCCGGTTCTCCTCGAACTCCAGGGTGCAGAAGGAGTGGGTGATGCCCTCGATGGCGTCGCCCAGGGGGTGGGCCCAGTCGTACATGGGGTAGATGGGCCACTCCTCGCCGGTGCGGTAGTGGGAGGCGTGGACGATCCGGAAGAGCAGGGGGTCCCGCATCTTCATGTTGTCGGCGGCCATGTCGACGCGGGCCCGGAGCACGTGGGCGCCCTCCTCGAACTCGCCGGCCCGCATGGCCCGGAACAGCTCCAGGTTCTCCTCCACCGTCCGCTCCCGGTACGGGCTCGGCCGGCCCGGCTCGGTCACCGTCCCCCGCCTCTCCCGGATCTCCTCCTCGGACTGGCTGTCCACGTAGGCCAGGCCGTCGCGCACCAGGCCCAGGGCCAGCTCATAGTAGCGGCCGAAGTAGTCCGAGGCGTACCGGATCGGGCCCTCCCACTCGAAGCCCAGCCACGCCACGTCCCGGGCCGCCGCCTCCACGTACTTCGGGTCCTCGGTGAGGGGGTTGGTGTCGTCCATCCGGAGGTTGCAGGTGCCCCCGAACTCCTCGGCCACGCCGAAGTCGGCGCAGATGGCCTTGGCGTGGCCGATGTGGAGGTAGCCGTTGGGCTCGGGGGGGAAGCGTGTGCGCACCACGCCGCCGTGCTTTCCGGACTCCACGTCCCGGGCCACGATCTCCCGGATGAAGTCCCGCGGTGTGTCGGACTGGCTCATGATCCTGGCGTCGTGATGGGGAGGGACGCCCCCGAACGGCGGAGGGCGCGTTCCGGGGCGAGGGCCTATGCGCGGGCGACAACATAAGCCCGAGGGAGGACGGAGGGGAAAACCCCCCCTGCCGGTCACTCCAGGTCGAAGCGGTCCAGCTTCATGACCTTCTCCCACGCCTCGGCGAAGTCGCGGGCGAAGGTCTCCCCGGCGCCGTCGAAGGCGTAGGTCTCGGCGACGGCCCGGAGCTCGGCGCTGTGGCCGAAGACCAGGTCCACCCGGCTCGCCCTCCACCGGAGCTCGCCCGTCTCCCGGTCGCGTCCGTGGAAGACGTCGTCGGCGTCCGGGGCCGGCTCCCACTCGGTGCCCATGTCGAGAAGGTTCGCGAAGAAGTCGTTGGTGAGCGTGCCCGGCCGGTCGGTGAGGACGCCGAGATCGTCGTCGCCGTACGTGGCGCCCAGGGCGCGCATGCCGCCCACCAGGGTCGTCATCTCGGGCGCCGTCAGGGTGAGCAGCGCCGCCTTGTCGACGAGCAGCTCCTCGGGCGGGCGGTGGTCCCCGTCGCCCAGGTAGTTGCGGAAGCCGTCGGCCGGGGAGTTGAGCCACTCGAAGGACTCCTCGTCGGTCTCCTCGGGGGTGGCGTCGGTCCGGCCCGGCTCGAAGGCGAACTCCAGCTCGTGGCCGGCCCTCCGGGCGGCCTCCTCGATGGCCGCGTAGCCGCCGAGCACGATGAGGTCGGCCAGGGAGACCCGGACGTCGTCGGGGCGTGAGCCGTTGAAGCTCTCCCGGATCTCCTCCAGGGTCTCTAGCACGGAGGCCAGCTCCTCCGGCTCGTTGACCTCCCAGCTCGCCTGGGGCTCCAGGCGCAGCCGGGCTCCGTTGGCTCCCCCGCGCTTGTCGCTGTCGCGGTACGTCCAGGCCGACGCCCAGGCGGTCCTGACCAGCTGGGCCACCGACAGGTCCGAATCGAGGAGGGCCTCCTTCAGCTCGGCGACCTCCTCGTCGCCCACCAGCTCGTGGTCCACCTCGGGGACGGGGTCCTGCCAGAGCATCTCCTCTTCCGGCACCTCCGGCCCCAGCAGGCGGGCCCGCGGTCCCATGTCACGGTGCGTCAGCTTGTACCAGGCCCGGGCGAAGGCGTCCTGGAACTCGTCGGGGTTCTCGCGGAAGCGCTCGGCCAGCTCCCGGAACTCGGGGTCCCGCTTCAGGGCCACGTCGGTGGTGAGCATCATGGGGGTGACGCGGCCGTCCGGGTCGTGGGCGTCCGGGGCGGAGTCCCGGGCCTCCTCGTCCACCGGGGTCCACTGGTAGGCGCCGCCGGGACCGGTGGTGAGCTCCCACTCGTAGTCCAGGAGATTGTCGAGATACGAGGTGTCCCACTCGGTGGGCGTCTGGGTCCAGGGGCCCTCGATCCCGCTGGTGATCATCACGTCGCCCGCGCTCGGACCCAGGTCGTTCTTCCAGCCCAGGCCCTGCTGCTCCACCGGCGCGGCCTCGGGCTCGGGGCCCAGGTGCACCTCGTCGTCGTCGGCACCGTGCACCTTGCCGAAGGTGTGCCCGCCGGCGATGAGGGCGAAGGTCTCCTCGTCGCTCATGGCCATGCGGCCGAAGGTCTGCCGGATCCGGTGGGCGGCCCACTCGGGGTCCGGCTCGCCGTTCGGGCCTTCCGGGTTGACGTAGATCAGCCCCATCTCGGAGGCGCCCAGGGGCTTCTCCAGCTCGTCGCGGTCGTCGTAGCGCTCCTCGTTCGTGAGCCACGTCTTCTCGGCGCCCCAGTAGGCGTCGTTCGCCTCCCAGCGGTCCGCGCGGCCGCCGCCGAAGCCGAGCGTCTCGAAGCCCATGTCCTCCAGGGCCACGTTGCCGGCCAGGATGATCAGGTCTCCCCACGAGAGGGCCCGGCCGTATTTCTTCTTCACCGGCCAGAGCAGGCGGCGGGCCTTGTCGAGGTTGGCGTTGTCGGGCCAGCTGCTCAGCGGCGCGAAGCGCTGGGTCCCTCCGCCCCCGCCACCCCGGCCGTCGACGGTGCGGTAGGTGCCCGCGGCGTGCCACGCCATCCGGATCCACAGGGGGCCGTAGTGACCGTAGTCGGCCGGCCACCAGTCCTTCGAGGTGGTCATCACTTCCTGGATGTCCGCCTTCACCCGGGCCAGGTCGAGGGACTCGAACGCCTCCGCGTAGTCGAAGTCCTCGTCCGTGGGATCCAGGTGGCAGGAGGCCTGCTCGAGGATCGACAGGGGCAGCCTGTTCGGCCACCACTCCCGGTTCCGGATCGTCGCTTCCTCGGCTCCCTGGTTCTCCCGTCCGCCCGTCACCGGACACTGGCTGAGCTGGCGATCCTTCGTCGCTGCGTGGTCGTCCGACATGTCCGTCACTCCCGATGCGAAATGTGATGCAGGGGCCGTTCTCGAGGGCCGCCTCGCCGCGCCGCGGCAGGGGGGCCCGGGGTTGTTCAGGGTGCGACGACAAGATCGTCCGGTGCTTGTCATTGATCAAATAGATGGTTCATATTTTCCAATAGCCGTAGTCGATCATAGGGGACGGGCCGCGGCCGTCGCCGTACCGCCGGTCGCGGCGCCGCTCCCGTCGCGTTCCATCCCATCCCCGGGAGGGAGTCGCCGTGACCCTGACCCAGCTCTCCTACGCCGTGGCCGTGGACACCCACCGGCATTTCTCCCGCGCCGCCGAGGCCTGCGGCGTGAGCCAGCCCACCCTGAGCACCCAGCTCCGGAAGCTGGAGGGGGAGCTGGGGGTGGAGATCTTCGATCGGGACCGGCAGCCCGTGGAGCCCACCGACCTGGGGCGCCGTATCCTGGCCCAGGCCCGAACCGTCCTCCGGGAGGCGGCCCGGGTGGAGGAGGTCGTGGAGGAGGGGCGGGGGGAGATGTCGGGGGAGCTCCGGATCGGGATGCTCCCCACCCTCGCCCCCTACGTGTTGCCGCGTTTCGCCTCGGACCTGGCACGGGAGCAGCCGGAGATCTCCCTGACGGTGGAAGAGGGTCTCACCGATCCGCTCCTGGAGCGCCTCGAGACGGACCAGCTGGACGCGGCGCTGATCGCCACGCCGGAGGAGTCGCCCGGGCTCGTCGAGCGTCCGCTCTACGAGGAGCCGTTCGTGGGATACGTCTCCGAAGACCACCGGCTCCACGACCGGGACCGGCTGAGCCGGGACGAGCTGAGCCTGGAAGACCTCTGGATCCTCCACGAGGGTCACTGCTTCCGCGACCAGGTCCTCCAGGTGTGCAGGGACCTGGAGCGGCCGGGTGGCTCGGCCCGTCCGCTGCAGTTCGAGAGCGGGAACCTGGAGACGCTGATCCGGCTGGTGGACGAGGGCGGGGGGATGACGCTCCTGCCGAAGCTGGCCGTGGAGGGACTCACCGGCGCGCAGCGACGTCGGGTCCGGACGTTCCAGGGGCCGGCCCCCTCCCGGGTCGTGCGCCTCGTCCACGGGAAGACGTATCTCAAGCGCGGCATGATCGAGGTGTTCGTGGAGGCCCTCCTCTCCTCCATCCCCCGCTCCCTGCGGGTGGGGTGAGGGCCCGGGGGCCGGACCCGGGCACCGGGGCCGAGGGGGTGGAGGCCGGGGCCCGGGCGGCCGACCTCAGCCCGGCTCGCCCAGGATCCCCCCCACGCGCTCCATCCGCTCCGCCCGGACCTCCGGGTCCGGGGCCCGCACCGTCACGTGGCCCAGCTTGCGGAGGGGGCGGGAGGCCTTGTCGTAGAGGTGGACGTGGGCGTCGCGGACCCGGAGGATCGGCGCCAGGTCCGGGACCCGGCCCAGGACGTTGATCATGGCCGAGCAGCCCACGGTCTCCGTGCTCCCCAGCGGCAGCCCCGCCACCGCCCGGACGTGGTTCTCGAACTGGCTCGTCTCGGCCCCCTCGATGCTCCAGTGGCCCGAGTTGTGGACCCGGGGCGCCATCTCGTTGGCCAGCAGCTCGCCTCCCACCTGGAAGAGCTCCACGGCCAGCACGCCCACGTACTCCAGCTCCTCCAGCACGGCCCGGCCGATGCGCTCGGCCTCCCGGCGGGTCTCATCCTCCAGCTCCGGCGCCGGGGCCAGGGAGCGCCAGAGGATCCCCAGGCCGTGGTGGTTCTCCACCGGCGGATAGAAGGCCACCGACCCGCCTCGCCCCCGGACCGAGAGGATGGAGAGCTCCCGGCGGAAGTCCACCAGCCCCTCCAGGATCAGGGGCTGGCCGCCCAGGCGCTCCCACGCCGGCTCCACGTCGGCGGGCTCCCGGATCATCTCCTGTCCCTTCCCGTCGTATCCCCCGTGCCGGGTCTTGAGGACGGCCGGCAGGCCCAGGTCCTCCAGCGCCGCGTCCAGGTCGTCCCGGTCGTCCACGCGCCGGTAGGGGGCGGTGCCGATGTCCAGCGACCGGAAGAACTCCTTCTCCGTCAGCCGGTCCTGGGCCACCTCCAGGCTCCGGGGCGGGGGGTACACGGGGACCCGATCCTCCAGGTGCCGGGCGCTCCCCACGGGCACGTTCTCGAACTCGTAGGTCACCGCCTCGAGACCCTCGGCGAAGGCGTCCAGGGCCTCCAGGTCCTCGTAGCCCGCCTCCACCTGCTGGTCCAGGGGGCCCGACGGCGCGCCGGGCTTGGGATCCAGGTGGCGGAACCGGAGGCCCAGGGGGAACCCGGCCAGGGCCAGCATCCGGCCCAGCTGCCCGGCGCCGAGGATCCCCAGGCGGGCGGCGTCCTCCCTCACGGGCTCTCGTCCCCGGAGTCCCCGGAATCGCCCCCGGAGGGATCGGGGTCGGCCAGCACCGACTCCTCACGCTCCCGGCGGAAGCGCGCCAGGCGCTCCCGGATCTCGGGCCGGGAGTTGCCCAGGATGGAGGCCGCCAGCAGCGCGGCGTTCACGGCACCGCTCCGGCCGATGGCCAGGGTGCCCACCGGCACGCCCCGGGGCATCTGGACGATGGAGAGCAGGGAGTCCACCCCGTTCAGCACCCGGGACTTCACCGGGACGCCCAGGACGGGGACGGTGGTCTTGGCGGCGGTCATCCCCGGCAGGTGGGCCGCCGCTCCGGCGCCGGCGATGATCACCTCCAGACCCCGCTCCTCCGCCGTCTCGGCGTACTCGAACATCCAGTCGGGGGTGCGGTGGGCCGAGACCACCCTCGTCTCGTAGGGGATCTCGAGCCGATCCAGGGTGTCGGTGGCGTGCTCCATGGTCTCCCAGTCCGAGTCCGAGCCCATGATCACGCCGACCAGGGGGTCCGCCATGGTGCCTCCTCGGGTCGCGGGGTGAGCGGTGCGGTCGCTGTTCGAGGTCGGGCCCCGGGGGGCGTGCGCCTCTGCGGACACAACGTGCCGCGGCGTGCCCTCCCTCGCCACCGTCCCCCGTCGCCGCGTCGCGCGACCCCCCGGTTGCGGGAGCGCGGCCGGCCCCCGAGGGTGTGGTCGGAAACCCGACCGACACCCCCGCCGACGGAGGCGACCCCGTGAGCCCCCAGACCCGATCCTCGCCGATCCTTCCCCTCCTGGCGACGCTCCCCCTCCTGGCCGTTCCGCTCCATCCGGAGGCCGCGCCGGCCCAGGAGGAGGCCCGGGAGGTCCGAATCGAGGTGTCTCACGCCGGAGGGGACGTCTACATGCTGGCCGGCCGGGGCGGGAACATCGGCGCCCTCGTGGCGGAGGACGGGGTGCTGCTGGTGGACGATCAGTTCGCGCCCCTGGCGCCGAGGATCCGTGCCGCGCTGGAGGGCCTGGGGCAGGGGCGCGTGGAGTACGTGCTGAACACGCACTGGCACGGGGACCACACCGGGGGGAACGAGGTCTTCGGACGGGAGTCGCCCATCCTGGCCCACGCCAACGTCCGCCGCCGTCTGTCCTCCCGCCAGGAGTCCGGGGACGAGGTCCGGGAGCCGGCGCCCGAGGTCGCGCTCCCGGAGATCACCTTCGTCGATTCGGTGACCGTCCACTTCGGCGGCCAGGAGGTCCGGGTCATCCACTTTCCCCACGCTCACACCGACGGGGACGCGGCCGTGTTCTTCTCGGGCGCCAACGTGGTCCACGCGGGCGACCTCTACTTCGCCGGCCAGCTCCCCTTCGTCGACCTGGCGAGCGGCGGCGACGTGGAGGGGATGATCCGGGCGGTGGAACGGGTCCTGGCGGCCGTTCCGGACGACGCCACCGTGATCCCCGGCCACGGGCCCCTGTCAAACGTCCGGGAGCTCCGGGAGTATCATCGGATGCTGGAGGAGACCACGGACCACGTGCGGCGGGCGATGTCGCGAGGCATGGGGCTCCAGCAGATCGTGGCCGCCGGCCTCCCCGAGGAATGGGAGGGGTGGGCCACGGACTTCATGCCGGAGGATCGCTGGATCGAGACCATCTACCGGAGTCTCGTCGAATGAGTCGGGGCACCCGGGAGTCGGCGCACTCCTTGCAGCCGGGAGGCGGATCCCGGAGGGCCGATGCCGTGTTTCCTTCGGTGAGACCCGCACTCCGAGTCGTCAACCCCAGCCCCCAGCCAGCCACGTGAGCACCGACGAGAACGGAGACAGACGGAGCCGGCCGCCCCGGGCCGACGGGTACAACGCCGGCTACGCCGAGGAGCTGGCCGAGGGCGAGCTGCGGCGCCGCGGCCTGGTGCCCCCCTCCCTGGCCGAGTGGGTCGAGGAGGGCGGGACCGTCCGCCGGCCCGAGGCCACCGGCGGGCCCGGCGCGGCCCCGTCCCCGCGGGGCCCGTCTCCCGCTGCCGCGGAGGCGCCGTCGGCCGAGCGGCTCCGGGCCGCCGCCATCGCCGGCGCCATCGTGGAGTCCTACCGCGACCAGGGCCACCTGGCGGTGCAGCTCGATCCCCTGGGTTCCGAGCCCCCGGGGCACCCCACCCTGGATCCCCGCTTCTACGAGATCGAGGAGGAGGAGGCGCTGGCCGACCTGCCCGCCGCCGCCCTGGGACTGGAGCGGCTGGGCCGGGACGTGGGCCAGGTGCTCGAGTCCCTCCGGGAGACCTACTGCGGCCACATCGGCTACGAGCTCGACCACATGGAGGACCCGGCCCAGCGGGACTGGCTGGTGGACTACATCGAGTCGGGCCGGCATCGGGAAGCGCCCTCCGACGACGAGGAGCGGGAGCTCCTGGAGCAGCTCACCCGGGTGGAGGGGCTGGAGCAGTTCCTCCACCGCTCCTACCTGGGCAAGAAGCGGTTCTCCGCCGAGGGCCTGGACATGATGATCCCCATGCTCCGGGAGGTGGCCGGCCGGTCCGCCGAGCGCGGGGTGCGGGAGATCCTCATCGGCATGGCCCACCGGGGCAGGCTCAACGTCCTGGCCCACGTGGTGGGCCGGGCCTACGCGGAGATCCTGGCCGAGTTCGAGGGGGAGGAGGAGCGCGGGCTGCAGGCGGCCGTGGCCGACGTGGGCGCCGGCGACGTCAAGTACCACGTGGGCGCCCGGGGCACCATGGAGACGCCGGCGGGGCGCGTGGCCGTGTCCCTGGCGCCCAACCCCAGCCACCTGGAGCACGTGGATCCGGTGGTGGAGGGCATGGCCCGGGCCGCCCGGGAGCGCTGGCACCGGGGCGAGCGGGCCGCGGAGATGGGCCTGGAGGACGGCGACGACGGCCGGCTCTCCCTGCCCGTGGACGGCCCCCGCCCCCATGGCGGCGGGCGGCGGACCCTGGACGGCGGCGGCGAGGCCCCGGGGGACAGCGTCCTCCCCATCCTCATCCACGGCGACGCGGCCTTCATCGGCCAGGGGATCGCCGCCGAGACCCTCAACCTGTCACGGCTCCGGGCCTACGAGACCGGCGGCACCATCCACCTCATCGCCAACAACCAGCTCGGCTTCACCACCCGCCCCGAGGACGGCCGGTCCACCCGCTACGCCAGCGACCTGGCCCTGGCCTTCCGGATCCCCGTGGTCCACGTGAACGCCGACGACCCCGAGGCCTGCCTGGCGGCGGTCCGCATGGCCGTGGACTACCGGAGCGAGTTCGGCGAGGACATCGTGGTGGACCTGGTGGGCTACCGGCGCTACGGCCACAACGAGGGCGACGAGCCCGGCTACACCCAGCCGGCCATGTACGAGGCCATCGACGAGCACCCCACGGTCCGGACCCAGCTCGCCGAGCGCCTGGTCGAGGAGGGCGTCCTGTCCGAGGAGGAGGCCGACGCGATGGCCGATCGGGTGGCCGACGAGCTCCGGGAGGTCCAGGAGGACGTCCAGTCCGGGGGCGGCCCCACCGGCGAGGAGCTGCCCCCCGGCACGCCCCAGGGCAACGGCCTCACCGACGTCCAGGACCGCCGGGAGGTGGACACCACGGTGGACCGGGACCGGCTGCTGGAGCTGAACCGGGCCATCCACTCCCATCCCGAGGACTTCCAGCTCTTCCAGAAGCTGGAGTCCCAGCTGGAGAAGCGGCGGGCCGGCTTCCAGGAGGAGGGGGAGATGGACTGGGCCTTCGCCGAGGCCCTGGCCTTCGGCAGCCTGGTCACCGACGGCGTGCCCGTGCGCCTCTCCGGCGAGGACACCGAGCGGGGTACCTTCAGCCAGCGCCACCTGGTCCTCCACGACACCGACCGGCGGCAGACCTACACGCCCCTGGACCACATCTCCGACGACCAGGCGCCGTTCCAGATCTGGAACTCGCCCCTGTCGGAGGCGGCCACCATCGGCTTCGAGTACGGCTACAGCACGATCGCCACCGACTCCCTGGTGCTCTGGGAGGCCCAGTTCGGCGATTTCGTGAACGTGGGCCAGGCCGTCCTGGACCAGTTCGTGGTCTCGGGCCGCACCAAGTGGGGCCAGGAGTCCCGCCTCACGCTGCTGCTGCCCCACGGCTACGAGGGCCAGGGCCCCGAGCACTCCAGCGGTCGGCCCGAGCGCTTCCTCCAGCTGGCCGCCGAGGAGAACATCCGGGTGGCCAACTGCAGCACCCCCGCCCAGTACTTCCACCTCCTGCGGCTCCAGGCCCTCCGGGAGGACCGCCGGCCCCTGGTGATCTTCACCCCCAAGAGCCTGCTCCGGCATCCCCGGGCCCGCTCCCGGGCCGATGAGCTCGCCGCCGGCGGCTTCCAGCCGGTCCTCCCGGACCCCGGGCGGGGGGACGGCGACGGGGGGGCGGTCCGCCGGGCCGTCCTGTGCACCGGGAAGGTCTACTACGACCTGGTGACCTCCGACCTGCGCGAGGAGGCCGACGACGTGGCGCTGATCCGGGTGGAGCGGATCTATCCCTTCCCGGAGGAGGAGCTCGCCGACGCCCTGGCCGACCATCCCGGGCTGGAGGAGGTGGCCTGGGTCCAGGAGGAGCCGGAGAACATGGGCTGGTGGAGCTTCCTGCGACCGCGCCTGCGTGACCTGCTGGCCGGGCGGGACGAGGGGATCCCCCTGGAGTACGTGGGCCGCTCCCCCATGGCCAGCCCCGCCGAGGGCTTCGCCTCGGTCCACGCCGAGGAGCAGGAGCGCATCGTCCGCGAGGCGTTCGGGGGCTGACGGCGGACGGCGGCTGGCCCGGCTAGCTGGCCCCTCTTCCCTCCAGGCGCTTCGCTACGAGAGGGCGTGGGGGAGCGGGCGTGGGCCCCATCATCGCTCGGACTGTCCGCTTCGCTCCCAGAGTCGCTCTTCAGGGACCCACGCCCGCTCACGACCTTCAGCGGGGCGAGGCCTGGCGGGACCGAGGCTACGGATGTGCCGTCCGCCGTCCGGGAAGCGCCTCGATCACGACGAAGATCCCGGCCCAAGCCGCTCCCTCCTCCTCAGTCTATCTCGCTGGCGGCCAGTTGGAGGGGAGTGGGGTGGTGGTCCCGAGGCGCGACCCTGGGAGCGAAGCGAATGCGGAGCGGACAGCGGAGCGTCCGAGGGGGCTCCGCCCCGCTCCCCGCCCCCCCGTCAGCGAATCCGCCGCCGGATCGTGCGGGCCATGTCCTGGAGGTCGCTCACCAGGCTCCGGTTGAACCGCCGGAGCTCGTCCACCGAGTCCGAGCCCTCGTCCCGGAGCTCCTCCAGCCGCTTCTGGCCCTCCTCGTACTTGTTCTCGAGACGCTGGACCATGGCCTTGATCTGCACCTTGGTGGCGGCCCGGCGGTCGTCGTGCTCCTCCCGGAGGGCGAGCGCCCGTTTCTTGAATCGCTCCAGCGTCTCCTCGGTGTCGTCGAGGAGGCTCTTGAATTGGGAAGCCATACGGTGTCTCCTGTGGATCCTGCGTGTCTCGCGGATAACCCGGGGCGCCGGATCGGGGCCTCCGGGGCGGGATGGCCGGGGGTCGCCGGAACGGATCCCGCGCGTTCGATGCCGTCGCTCGTCATACACCGGAGCCGCATCGATCGTACCGATGGGACGAGCGGCGCGTCGGGCAGTGGTGGCCGGACCGGCCGGGCAGCGGTGCCGGGCCCCGGTCGGCGCCCGGCGCGGGTGAGGCGTCAGGGCCCGGTGCTGGCCTCGCCGGCGCTCAGGACCTCCCGGATGGGCATCTTCGGGAAGGTGCTGCTGTAGAGGGCGTAGCACAGGGCGAACAGCCCCAGGAAGCCCAGGCTCACCCCCACCTCGATCCAGCCCAGGGGCAGCCCCTCGCCGTGCCAGGTGGAGGGGATCACCAGCAGGTACCGCTCGAGCCAGAGGCCCGCCAGCGAGATCACGGCCACGAAGGCCAGGTAGCCGGGGTTCATCTTGGGCTTCCGGAACAGCAGCAGCAGGAACGGGATGCCGAAGACCAGGACCATCTGCAGCGTGTAGAGCGCGGAGTAGCTCCCGGCGGTCCGCTGCTCGAAGAAGAGGGTCTCGTAGGGCAGGTTCCCGTACCAGATCACCAGGAACTGGGACCACCACAGGTAGGCCCAGAAGATGGTGAAGGCGAAGAGCAGCTTGCCCAGGTCGTGGAACTGCCAGCGGTCCCAGACGTCCTCCAGGCCGTAGCGCCAGTAGTAGCGGTTCGCCATCACCGCCGTGAGGCCGAGCAGGGCGAGCCAGCCGCCGATGAAGAAGTAGGCGCCCCAGACCATGCTCAGGAACTCGGGCATGAGGGACATGGCCATGTCCACGGCCAGCAGGCTGAAGACCACGGCGTAGGCCAGGCACAGCAGCGGCGACAGCCAGCCCAGGGTCTTTCGCGAGGCCGCCACCTCCCGGTCGTCGCCCCGCCAGTCCGAGGCCAGCTTCCCCACCAGCGTCCGGCGCCATCCGTCCAGGCGCTCGGCCACCATCCGGGCGTCGGGCCGCAGCGAGAGCCGCATGAACCACAGGCTCAGCGCCGTGATGGCCAGCAGCAGGAGGCCGTTCCGGAGGAAGACCCCCTCGACGCTGGAGAGCCACGTCTCGTTCACGTGGGCGTCGGGGTCGCCGGCCCACGGGAGGACGTGCTCGGCGCCGAAGTAGAGGCCGGCGAAGATCAGCAGCGCCACGGGGAGGAACGCGCCCGCCCCCTCGGCCACCCGCCGGAACCCCTTGCCCCAGTGGCCCTTGGCCGTCTGGAGCGCGGCGCCGAACACCACCCCGCACTGGGCCAGGGCCACCCAGAACAGGAAGTTCACCCAGGCGATCTGCCAGGTCCGGTCGGGATCGGCGTCCACGCCCAGGAGGAAGGCCACGCCGCCCACGAGGACCGCCGCCAGGCACAGGCCCAGGGTGCCCCCGGAGATCCGGCCCGGCACCGTGTCCAGGGCCCGCTCGACGGCTCCCGTGGCCCCGGCGGCCTCCGCCTCGCCTCCGCTCACCGCGGCTCCCGCCTCGCCCCCGCTCACGGCGACTCCGGGGTGGCGGCCGCCGCGGCGCCGGCCGATCCGTCGGCGGACGATCCCTCGCCGTCGCCGCCCGCCTCGCCGGTCACCGCCTCCTGCTGCAGGTGGCGGACGTACTCCACCAGGTACCAGCGGTCGTCGGGCGGGATGCGCTCGTAGGAGGGCATGATGGAGAATCCGTTGGTGATGACGCCCCAGATCCAGCCGTCCGAGAGCCCCCGGGCCCGCTCGGCCGTGAGGTCGGCGCCGGGGAGGGCGGGCAGACGGCCCGGGTGCTCGCCGGTGGAGTTCACGGCCGGCCCGTCGCCCCGTCCCTCGGCTCCGTGGCACGTGAGGCAGTAGTTCCGGTACAGGGCCCGGCCCCGCTCGATGGTCGCGGCCGTGGGCTGGAGGGGGCTGGTGAGCGCCGTGTCGGCCTCCTGGACCGTGTACCCGGGGGCGGTCCCGCCGTCCACCGGCACCGTCCCCTCGACCGGCGGCCGCGGCGGCACCTCGTACGTCTGCTCCGCCGGCCCGTCGGTCATGGTCGAGAACGTCTCCACGTACTTCACCTGGTCGTCGCACGCCACTACCCCGCTCAGGAGCAGGGCGATGAGCCCCGTGAGGGCCGCGGTGGAGGCGGGGGGTATCCCGAGGCGACCCTCTGGAGCGGAGCGACAGCCGCGTCGCCGAGGGGTGCCCCGCGCCTCCTGCCGTCCGCGGCCCGGGCCCGGCGCGCTCGTCGTGCCGCTCATCGTCCCTCGCCTCCCACCGATTCGGAGACGTAGGAGAGGTCGTCGTCCGCCTCGGCCTGGACCTCCACCTCCAGGGGATCAGTCTCCCGGACCAGCGAGGTCACCCGCTCCCGGTCGGCCTCGTCGACGGGCACGAACACGCCCCAGCGGTCCACCGAGAAGACGGCCCGGTACTCGGAGGCCAGCTTCAGCTTCGGGCGGCGGCCGTGCACCAGCATGCCCACGAAGGCGAAGATGCCGGTGAGGAGGATCGTCAGCTCGAACATGATGACGATGAACGGCGGCACCGACACGATGGGCTTGCCCTGGGTGATCAGGGGATAGGCCAGCGAGGTGCCGCTGGTCAGGAGCCAGCCCGTGAGGCAGCCGGTGATCCCGCCCAGCAGCGCCCAGCGGCGCACCGGGCTGGAGGTGATCCCCATGGCTTCCTCGAGCTCCGGCGCCGGCACCGGCGAGAAGATGGTCAGGTCCTCGTGGCCGGCCTCGCGGAGGCGCTCGATGGCGCTCCGGGTCCCGTCCAGCGAACCGTAGTGGGCCAGCACCCCGGCGCGGACGTCGTCAGCCATGGGCGTCGCCTCCGCTCATGTCCGTGTGGCCGTGGGCCAGGTGCTCCTTCACCTCGGCGATGCTGATGGTGGGCAGCGTCTTGCTGAACAGCAGGAACCAGAAGAAGAACCAGGCGAAGCTGCCGACCAGGATGCTCAGCTCCACCCACGACGGCGTGTAGCTGCCCCAGGCGTACGGCTCGAACTCGTGGGCCAGCGAGGTAACGATGATCACGAAGCGCTCGTAGAACATCCCGATGTTCACCAGGATCGAGACGGCGAACAGCGCCGGGATGGACCGCCGGACCTTCCTGAACCAGAGGGCCGCCGGGGCCACCACGTTGCAGAACACCATGATCCAGAACGGCGCGCTGTAGCCGCCGGTGGCCCGCCACAGCATGCTGGCCTCCTCCACCGGGTGGGGCGCGTACCACGCCATGAAGTACTCGATGGCGTAGGAGTAGCCCACGATGAGGGAGGTCAGGAGCACCAGCTTCGCCATGTTCTCGAAGTGGTACTTCGTGATGTAGTCCTCCAGCCCGAAGGCCCAGCGCATGGGCACCATGATGGTGATGACCATGGCCATGCCGCTGAAGATGGCGCCGGCCACGAAGTAGGGGGCGAAGATGGTGCTGTGCCAGCCCGGCACGATGCCCATGGCGAAGTCCCAGGAGACCACGCTGTGGACCGAGAGCACCAGCGGCGTGGCGATGCCGGCCATGTAGAGGTAGGCCCGGCGGTAGTGGCGCCACTCGTTCACCGTCCCCTGCCAGCCCAGGGACATGACGTTGTAGAGCTTGCTCTTCCAGCCGCTGAACCTGTCCCTCAGGGCGGCCATGTCGGGGATCAGCCCCGTGTACCAGAAGATGAGGCTGATGGTGAAGTACGTGCCCACCGCGAAGACGTCCCACACCAGGGGCGACTTGAAGTTGGGCCAGATCATCCGCCCCGACGGATACGGGAGCAGGTAGTAGAAGTACCAGGGCCGGCCCAGGTGGATCAGGGGGAAGAGCCCCGCCGTCATGACGGCGAAGATGGTCATGGCCTCCGCCGCCCGGTTGATGGTGGTCCGCCAGCCGGAACGGAACAGGTAGAGGATCGCCGAGATCAGCGTGCCCGAATGGGCGATCCCCACCCAGAAGACGAAGCAGGTGATGTAGACGCCCCAGCCCACGGGGTTGTTCAGCCCCGTCTGGGAGAGCCCCACGTCGATCTGGGTCCACCAGGCGTAGCCCATCCAGGCGATGAGGGCGCCGCAGACCCCGAGCACCGTCCAGTACCGCCACGACGGCGCCGAGACGGGCCGCATGATGTCGGCGTTGGCGTCGGCGAGCGTCAGCTCCCGGCCCTTGCCCCCGGTGTCGGCGTCGGCGGTGGCCATGGCGCTCCCTCTACGCTCCGTGCGCGGCGTCGCCGCCGCTGCCGTGGTCGTCGCCGCCCTCGCCGCCTCCGCCGTGGCCGCCGCCGGAGGCCGGCATTTCGGCCTCGGTGACGTCCTTCAGGTAGGTCACGGCGGGCCGGGTGTTGAGCTCCTCCAGGACGTGGTAGCTCCGGGCGCCCTTGGCGATGCGCGAGACCCGGCTGGAGGGGTCCTTCAGGTTCCCGAAGACGATGGCCTCGGTGGGACACGCCGACTGGCAGGCGGTGCGGATCTCCCCGTCCTCCACCAGGCGGCCGTCCTCCTTGGCGTTCATCTTCGCCCGGTTGATGCGCTGGACGCAGAAGGTGCACTTCTCCATGACGCCCTTCTCGCGCACCGTGACGTCGGGGTTGAGCCCCAGGTTCCGCGGGTAGGGCCACTCGGCGGTGAAGTAGTTGAAGCGCCGCACCTTGTAGGGGCAGTTGTTGGAGCAGTACCGGGTCCCCACGCACCGGTTGTAGACCTGGACGTTCAGGCCCTCCGGGTTGTGGTAGGTGGCGTAGACCGGGCACACCGGCTCGCACGGGGCGTCGCCGCAGTGCTGGCAGAGCATGGGCTCGTGGACCGTCTGGAAGCCGCCGTCGGCGGTCTCCTCGTAGTAGCGCTCGATCCTGAGCCACGACATCTCGCGGCCCATGGCCGCCTCCTCCTCGCCCACCACCGGGAGGTTGTTCTCCGAGTAGCAGGCGGTGACGCAGGCGCCGCAGCCGGTGCAGGCGTTCAGGTCCACCGTCATGCCCCACCGGTACGGGCTCTCGGGGTCGGCGTCCTGCGCCGACTCCAGGAGCTCCTCCAGGTCCACGTGGTGGGACTCCACGGCCTCCCGGGCGGCGCCCAGGCTCATGATCTCGGCGATCTCCCGGTCCTCGTCCACGTCGGAGCCCTGGAGGTTCACCAGCCGGGAGCGCTCGCCGGTGGCGGTGATCTCCACGTCCACGCCGCCGTAGGCCAGGACCCCGCTTTCCTCGTCGGCCGCGTCGGGGAGCAGGTCCAGGGGGTTCACGCCCCGGCCCCGGGCCGTCTCCCCGTAGGCCGTGTGGCCCTGGCCCAGGGGGATGGCCGCCGTGTCGGGGCGGATCCCGCGGTACAGGTAGACCGGCGCCTCCAGCGTCCCGGCCTCCGTCTCCAGGCGGACCACGTCGCCGGTCTCCAGGCCCAGGGGTTCGGCGGTCTCCGGATGGAGCTCCACCCAGGAGGCCCACACCAGCTTGGTCACCGGGTCCGGGAACTCCTGCATCCAGGGGCGGTTGGCGCCCCGGCCGTCGTAGAACTGGCCGGTGGGGAAGGCCACGAAGCGCATCCCCTCGCCGCCGGAGGGCTCGGCGTAGTCGTGGTCCCGGGCCGCGGCGGAGAGCTCCACCGCGGTGCCGGCCCCGGCGCCTCCGTCGCCCTCGCCGGCGAACCGGCCGCCGCGCCGCAGGGCCGACGTCCACCAGTCCTCGAAGGGGCCGGGGTCGCCCGAGGCGGCGTGGAGCTCCCGCCACCGGTCCTGCAGGTAGCCGGCGAAGTCGTCGGCGCCGACGGGGAGCTCGATCCCCGCCGCCGAGGCGGCGCCCATGAGGACGTCCTCGGCCTGGCGGGTGTCGAAGACCGGCCGCATGACGGGCTGCCGGAGGGCCCGGTGGCCGGGCCGGAGCTCCACGTCCCCCCACGATTCCAGCTCGTGGTGGGAGGGGAGCACAAGGTCGGCCGCCACGGTGGTCTCGTCGGGATGGGAGTTCAGCGAGATCACCGTCTCCACGCCCTCCAGGGCCCCGGCGAAGCCCGAGGACGCCGGGAGCGTGTAGGCCGGGTTGGGGCCCGCCACCACCAGGGTCCGGACCTCGCCGGCCTCCATCCGGTCGGCCAGGTTCCGCATCTCCCGGTAGGTGGCCGAGGGCAGGCGCGTGGGGCCGGCGCCGAAGCGTACCGTGGTGCCCACGGCCCCGCTCACCCAGTTCAGGACGGCCACCGCCAGGTGGGCGTCGGTGGCGCGGGCCGTCTGGCCGGCCACGCCCGGCGGCAGGGCCACCGGGGCGTCGGCGCCGGCCAGCGACTCGCCCAGGCGCCGGATCTCGTCGGCCTCCACGCCGCTCACCTCGGCGGCGCGCTCCGGCGTGAACTCCGACAGGAACGACCGGGCGTCGGCGGCCCGGGGGCCGGTCCCCTCGGCGGCGACCACATGGGCGGCGGCCAGGGCCACCCAGCCCTCCGTCCCGCTCCGGGCCGGGAGCCATCGGTCGGCGCTGGTGCCGGTCATGGAGAGCCGGGGGCCCACGAAGGCCAGGGGGGCGTAGCGTCCGTCGTCCACCGCCCGCGCGCTGGTGAAGCGGGCCGCCAGCTCCACCGGTGCCAGCCAGCTCTCCAGGAAGTCGGCGCCGAAGGAGACCACGAAGTCCGCCTCCTCCAGCCCGTACCGGGGGATCTCGGCCCGGCCGAAGGCGATCCGGTGGGCCTCCCGGAGGGCTTCCAGGCCCAGGCTCTCGTAGCGCACGTGCTCGGCGCCGGTCGCCCCGGCCCACTCGCCGAAGAACCGGTCCGAGGTCCCCGCCACGGCGGGCGTCAGGAGCACGACCCCGTCGCCCGAGACGGCCTCGCCGGCGGCTGCCAGCGCCCCCTCCCAGTCCAGCTCCTCCCACGCCTCCGGATCGGGGCCCGTGGAGCGCCGGGGCGCCGGAATCCGGTCCGGGTCGTAGAGGTCCTGGAGGGCGGAGAGGATCAGGGGGCTCGTGCCCCGGCCGCTCCCGGGGGCGTCGGGATTGGGCTCCAGGTGGATCACCCGCCCGTCCCGGACCGTGGCGTAGAGGGACAGGGGCTCGGGCCCGGCGTCGGCCAGGGCCGTGGCGTAGCGCTCGTTCACCCCCGGCGTCACGTCCTCCGGGTCCACGAAGTAGGGGTAGAGCCTGTCGCCGGAGTCCGGCGGGCCGCAGGCGGCCGCGGCGGCGCCGGCCCCGCCGAGCCCCAGGAGCTTCAGGAACTCCCGGCGGCTCGTGCCCGTGGCCGGGCCCGTGCCGTTCCCTCCGTGCCCTCCGTCGCCGTGTCCGTCGCCGTTGCCGCTCATCATCTCCCGGGAATCAGTAATGGCAGGCGGCGCAGTCTATGGGCGCCCGGTTCTCGGCGTAACCCTGGTCGATCTGGATCGGGTAGAGTCCGCGGGACTGGCGCCCCTCGGGAAGGGGCGGCAGCGTGGTCTCCCGGGCCAGGTGGTAGTCGGTGGCCACGTCCCCGGGCTCCGGCTCCCCGGTGTGGCACTCCAGGCACCAGCCCATGCTCAGGTCCGAGGCCTGGTAGATCCGGGCCATCTCCTCCACCGGCCCGTGGCACTCCTGGCATGCGATCTCGTTCCGCAGGTGCGGCTGGTGGGAGAACTGCACGAACTCGGGGACCTTGTAGACCCGGATCCAGGGGACCGGAGCGTCCTGGCCGGCGTACGTCCGGAGCGCGGCGATGGCGGGCAGGTCGCCGCCGGCGATCCGATGGCAGCCCATGCACACCGAGGTCGAGGGCATGACCACGGCCTCCGAGCCCTGGCCGCCGCCGTGGCAGTATTCGCAGCTCATCTGGAGCTCGCTCACGTGCCACTGGTGGTTGAACGGGACCGGCTGCTCGGGGCCCCGGTCGGCCCGGTAGTGATCCAGGATGGCCTGCTCGGCGGCCCGGAGGTCCTCCTTCGTGGCCAGGGCCGAGCGCTGGTCGTCGTCCAGGGTGTCCACCGACTGGCGGGCTTCCTGCGGGAGGGCGTAGGCGCCGGTCCGGGGGGCGTCCCCGCCGGGATCCCCGGCCTCGAGAGCCCCGGACGCGCCGTCGCCGCCTCCGCAGCCGGAGACGGCGACCAGCAGGCCCGCGACGGCGGCTGTGAGAGCGGTGCCTCGGCTCATCGAAGCTGGGTCGAGGATCGTGTGGAGGATCCCGCCGGAGA
The DNA here is from genome assembly GCA_964627425.1 of uncultured Gemmatimonadota bacterium. Classification (GTDB taxonomy): domain Bacteria; phylum Gemmatimonadota; class Gemmatimonadetes; order Palauibacterales; family Palauibacteraceae; genus Caribbeanibacter. The sequence continues at coordinate 80,924 of CAZVIY010000006.1, read as the reverse complement.
GCCGTTCGACGACTCCCGGACGGGCGCGCCCCGACGGGCACAAAATCGGGCGACAAGGTATCACGCTCCCGGCTCCACGCAACCCGGCCTCCGGGCCGACGCTGCGACGATCGTCGTCGTATCGGGCGGAGGCCAGCCTCCGCCGACGGGGGCGACGCCGGGGCCGGAGGACGCATGGGGCCGGGGCCGGGGCGAGCGGCGGAGAGGATCGTGGAGCGAGGAACCGGGCGGCGAACGGACCGACGAGAGAACCGGAGGACGACGTGGTGAGCGAGACGGATCGGAGTGACGCGGTTAGCGAGGACCGGGGCGTCCCCCTCCAGGACCCCTCCCGCCAGGTCCGTGCGCTGGAGGAGGAGCTCACCGCCGCCGTGGAGGCGGTGGCCGCCTCGGGCCAGTTCGTGCTGGGTCCGGAGGTGGAGGCCTTCGAGTCGGCCGCCGCCGACTACCTGGGCACGGACCACGCGGTGGGCGTGGCCAGCGGCACCGACGCCCTCCAGCTGGCCCTGGAGGCCCTGGGGATCGGCGAGGGCGACGAGGTCATCACCTCGCCGTTCACCTTCTTCGCCACGGTGGAGGCCATCCTCCACGCCGGGGCCGTGCCCGTGCTGGCCGACATCGATCCGGCGAGCTACGCCCTGGACCCCGCGGCTGTGGAGGCCGCCGTGACCCGCCGGACCGCGGCGATCCTGCCCGTCCACCTCTACGGGCAGATGGCGGACATGGAGGCGCTGGGCCGGGTGGCCGAGCGCCACGGGCTGGCGGTGGTGGAAGACGCCGCCCAGGCCTTCGGCGCCGCCCGTCGCGACGACGGCGAGTGGACCCACGCCGGGGCGGCGGGCGACGTCGGCTGCTTCTCGTTCTTCCCCACCAAGAACCTGGGCGCGTGGGGAGAGGGCGGCCTGGTGAGCACCGACGACGCCGGACTGGCCGAGCGCCTACGACGCCTTCGCAGCCACGGCGAGCGGGAGCGCTATCATCACGCCGAGCTCGGGCGGAACAGCCGGCTCCACGCCCTGCAGGCGGCGGTGCTCCGGGTGAAGCTCCCCCACGTGGACGAGTGGAACGCGCGACGCCGCGCGCACGCGATCCACTACGATCGGGCCCTGGCCGGCGGGGACGGGATCGAGCCGCCGGTGGAGGTGGCCGGGAACCGGCACGTCTACCACCAGTACACGGTGCGGTGTCGCCGGCGCGACGACGTGGTCCGGCGCCTGGAGGCCGACGGAATCGGCCACGGCATCTACTACCCGCGCCCGGCGCACCTGCAGGAACCTCTCGCCGGTCTCGGGTATCGAAAGGGCGAGTTTCCGGAAGCCGAGGAGGCCGCGGAGCAGGTGCTGAGCCTGCCGGTCTTCGCCGAGCTCACCGCCCGCGAGCGGGAGCTGGTCGTGGAGTCGCTCACTTCTTGACCGCCCCCGGGGGGCGGCGTACCTTGGGCGGCCGCGAGCGGGTCCTCCGGGCCGCGGGGGGCGCGCTCGTCTCCGTTTCTCGGGGCCTTAGCTCAGCTGGCTAGAGCGCTACGTTGACATCGTAGAGGTCACTGGTTCGAGTCCAGTAGGCCCCACTCGGCCGGAGACGAGGAGGGTTCCTGGGGTGGTAGCTCAGTCGGTCAGAGTGCCGGTCTGTCACACCGGAGGTCGCGGGTTCGAGTCCCGTCCACCCCGTACGAAGGACGTTTGAGAGAAGGCGGCGCGTAGGTCCGCCGCACGGGGCCGTAGCTCAGCTGGGAGAGCGCGTGAATCGCACTCACGAGGTCACGGGTTCGAATCCCGTCGGCTCCACTCCGGGCGAGGCGCCGGCTCCGCCGGGAGGCGCGCCACCGTAGCTCAGTGGTAGAGCACTCCCCTCGTAAGGGAGGGGTCGTCGGTTCGAATCCGACCGGTGGCTCTGAAGGCCGCCGGCGACGGGCCGGCGACCGGAGGACTCGCGGGTGTAGCTCAGCTGGCAGAGCGCAACCTTGCCAAGGTTGAGGTCGCCGGTTCGAATCCGGTCACCCGCTCTCGGAGGCGTCGCGTGTGCCTCCCCTCGGCAGACGGTACATCGGGGCGTGGCTCAGTCCGGCAGAGCGCTGCGTTCGGGTCGCAGAGGTCCCCGGTTCAAATCCGGGCGCCCCGACTGTCGTTCCCGCCGTCGAGCCGATCGCAGGACCCCCGGGGCGTGGCGCAGTCCGGTAGCGCGCTGCAATGGGGTTGCAGAGGTCCCCGGTTCAAATCCGGGCGCCCCGACTCACCGATCCGATGGACGGCCGTCCCGCACCGGCGGTCCCCTGGCCGACCCACCGTGCCGAACTCTTTTCCGATCACGGGAAAGGGTTGCGCCCCGTGGGGGGGCGGCGTCCGCCGTCCGCCGGAGTCCGCCGGCGAGCCTCGACCGCCGGGACCCCCGTCGCGCGGGGATCCTCGGCCCACCCGGCTCTCCCTCCGGGCCGCGGTGGCGGCGGGCAGGCTCCTTGCACCTCCATCTCCTCCTGGCACGCACGAACCGATGTCCACGTATATCCGGGCTTCCCATCGACGTTCCCATCGACATGGACCGATACCCACACGGTGACGAACGCGGGCAGTCGGCGGTGGAGTTCGTCCTGGTCCTGCCCCTCTTCCTGGTCCTGGTCATCGGGATCGTGGAGTTCGGCAGCGCGTGGCGCACCTATCAGGTCACCACCAACGTGGCCCGGGAGGGGGCCCGCCAGGCGGTGCTCCCGGGGACCGACGACGCCGGCGTCCGGGAGACGGTCATGAGCCGGCTGGCCGGGAGCGGGGTGGACACTACGCGAGCCTCGGTCCTCTTCAACGACGGGGCCGGGCTGTGCAACTCCGTGGGCTGCTCCGGCCAGCCCGAGGAGGTACAGATCGACTACGAGTTCACCTTCGAGGTGCTGACCGGGGTGATGCGGCTCCTGTGCGGCGACTGCAGCCAGTCCTTCGGGACCTTGACCATGCGGACCGAGTCGGTGATGCGGAATGAGTGATCGCTCCTCGCGAGGCGGACCGGCCGCGGCGCTCCGCTCCGGCGCCCGGGACGAGCGGGGATCCGTCCTGGTGGTCACCGCCTTCGCCGTGGCGGGCCTCGTGGGCGTCGTGGCCCTGGCGGTGGACCTGGGCATGCTCCAGACGGCCCGCGCCGAGGCCCAGCGCGCCGCCGACTCCGGGGCCATGGCCGGCGCGGCCCGCTACATGGCCACCTACGGCGACGAGGACGCGGCCCGCCAGGAGGCCATCCGCTTCGCCGAGATGCACCGGGTCCGGGGCCGGGCCGTGGACCTCTCCGACGCCGACGTGGACGTGGTGGAAGAGGAGGACAGGGTCCGGGTCCGGGTGGCCCTGGACGTGGAGACCATCTTCGCCCGGATCCTGGGCGTGGAGCGGGTCCGGGTGGACGCCGACGGTGCCGCCGAGGCCCGGCCCGCCGGCGGCGCCACATGCCCCCTCCCCATCGCGGTGGTGGACCGGTGGAACGACCTGGACGCCGACGGCCGGTGGGACCCGGACGACGAGACGTACATCCCCTGCCCGGGCGACGGCTGCACCAGCTACTCCGACCCCGAGGACCGCGGCCTCCTCCTGGAGATCAAGACGAACCCCGGCTCCGACGACGGCGGTCAGGGAGGAGGCCAGGGAGGCGGGGGGACCCAGGTGGTCCAGAGCTGCGAGGCCGTGGACAACCCCGCCTGGCACTGCTACTTCCGCACGAACCCTCCGAGCGGCGGCGGGAGCGGCGGGGCCTCCGAGCTCAAGACCATGGTGAACGGTTGCGGCGATTCGCCGGAGACGGTGGCCCTGAACGACGACATCTGGGCCGCCTCGGGCATCGGGAACAAGCAGACGGTGGTCCAGGAGATCAAGAACTACATCGACCGGAACGACCCGGACGCTTACTGGGACGCCACCGGCGGCGCCGACGGCCACGGCTGTGTGAAGAAGCCCCACCTCCAGGACTGCCTGGAGGGCACCCCCCGGCTCCGGGCGGTGCCCCTCATCGATCCGAGCTCGGTGGGCGAGAGCGGCTCCAACACGGTGGCCAACACCAGTCACCTCGCCATGGTCTTCCTGGAGAAGGTGGCCAGCGGGCCGGACCAGCCCCACGGGGGCGGCCCCGCGGGCCAGTGGAACGTCTACGTCCGCTTCGCCGGGGGCGCCGGCGCCCGGCCCGGCGGTGACTTCGAGAACTCCCTGGCCAGGGCCATCCAGCTCGTGGAGTGATCCCCCGGGGGGGCTCCCTCGGGGCACGTCGGTTGCACCTCCTTCCCATTCCCGGCGGTCGGGAGCGCACGTCCCGGCGCCGGAATGCACGTCCCGGCGACGGAATGCACATCCCAGCGAGGGAGGAGGTCCATGGCGAAGGGACGCGACGGCTCGGGCGACGGCACCCGCGGCGGAGGTACCGACGGCACCGGAGGCAGCGGCCGCACCGGACGCAGGATCCGCTTCTGGATCGGCGGCCTCGGCGTGGCCCTCATGATCGTCCTCATCCTCCAGAACCAGGACACGGTGGCCGCCGATCTCCTGTTCTGGGAGTTCAGCGCGCCCCTCTTCCTGCTCCTGTCCATGGTGGGCGGTCTGGGCCTCCTGGGCGGCTTCCTCCTGGGGCGCTTCGGCAGTCGGGGGCGGTGAGCCCCCGGTGAGAGGTCCGAGCCTCCGAGAGCGCTGACCATGGGGAGGGATGGATGTCCGGCCGGAAGATGACCTTCACCGGAGCCCGGGGCGAGGAGCTCGTGGCGAGGGCGGAGCTCCCGCCCGACGGGGAGCCCCGGGCCTGGGCGCTCTTCGCCCACTGCTTCACCTGCTCGAAGGACCTGAAGTCGGCGGTGCGGCTGAGCCGCGCCCTGGCGGCGGAGCGGATCGGCGTGTTCCGATTCGACTTCACCGGGCTGGGCGAGAGCGCCGGCGACTTCGCCGACACGAACTTCAGCTCCAACGTGGGCGACCTGGTGGCGGCCGCCGAGTTCATGGAGCGGGAGCTCGAGGCGCCCCGGATCCTGGTGGGCCACTCCCTGGGGGGCGCCGCCGTCCTCCAGGCGGCCCGGGAGATCCCGTCCTCTGCCGCCGTCGCCACCCTGGGGGCACCCGCCGACCCCGGGCACGTCCTCCGGCACATGGAGGGTTCCCTGGAGGAGATCCGCCAGGAGGGCCAGGCGGAGGTGACCCTCTCGGGGCGCACGTTCTCCGTCCGACGCCAGTTCGTGGAGGACCTGGAGTCGGCGAACATGGAGGAGACCATCGGGGCGCTGGACCGGGCGCTCCTGATCTTCCACTCGCCCCTGGACCAGGTGGTGGGGATCGAGAACGCCGCCCGGATCTTCCAGGCGGCCAGACACCCCAAGAGCTTCGTCTCCCTCGACCGGGCCGACCACCTGCTCCTGGATCCGGAGGACGCCCGGTACGCCGGCGTCGTGCTGGCGGCCTGGGCGCGCCGGTACCTGGAGGATGGCCTGGCGGAGGAGGAGGCCGCGGCCGGCGAGGAGGCCGACGGCGGGCCGGGCTTCCCCCGGGACGAGGAAGGACAGGTGGCGGCCCGCATCGGCCGGGAGAAGTACCGGACGGACATGATCGCCGGGGGCCACGCCCTGATCTCCGACGAGCCCGAGTCGGTGGGCGGCACGGACCAGGGCCCGGCGCCCTACGACCTGCTGCTGTCGGCCCTGGGCGCGTGCACCGCCATGACGCTCCGGATGTACGCCGACCGGAAGGAGTGGCCGCTGGAGTCGGTGACCGTCCGGCTGGACCACTCCCGGAAGCACGCGAAGGACGACGAGGCGTGCGAGGACCCGGAGTGCAAGCTGGACCGGATCGAGCGGGTGGTCTCGGTCACCGGCGACCTGGACGGGGAGCAGCGGGAGCGCCTCCTGGAGATCGCCGACAGGTGCCCGGTCCACAAGACCCTCGACGCCGGCGTCCGGACGGAGACCCGGGCGGGCGAGTAGTCGTGAGACCCGGGCGGCCGAGCAGCGTGGGCGAGCGCCGGCTCCCGGCGGCCGCCCTGGCCGCCGCCTCGCTCCTCCTGCTCTCCGCGGGGGCCTGCGGGCCGCCGGCGAGCCAGGAGATCGAGGGGCCGGCGGCCGACGAGGTCCGGGCGGCCCTGGACTCGGGCGACGCCCGGTTCGAGCACCCCCGCTGGGACAGCCTCCTGGCCGAGGGGACCCGGGAGGGGCTGGTGGACTACCGCCACTTCCAGGAGAACCGGGGGCGGCTGGACGCCTACCTGGAGAGGCTGGCCGGCGCCGACCTGTCCCGCCTGGCGCCGGCCCACCTGGAGGCGCTCCTGATCAACGCCTACAACGCCTACACCGTGGAGGCGATCCTGGAGAACCCCGGGGTCTCCTCCATCCGCGAGATCGACGGCGTCTGGACGGAGACCGAGCGCCAGGTGGGCGGCCACGGGCTGACCCTGGACGAGATCGAGCACCGGATCCTCCGACCCTTCTTCCGCGATCCCCGCCTGCACTTCGTCCTCAACTGCGCCTCCCTCTCCTGCGCCCCGCTGCCCCCCGGCGCCTTCCACGGCGACTCCCTGGAGGCCCATCTCGAGGCCCGGACCCGGGCCTTCCTGACCGACACGGCGAACGTGCGAGCCGAGGACGGGGTCCTCCGGCTCTCCCGGTACTTCGACTGGTACGGGAGCGACTTCACCTCGGAGGGCTGGAGCCCCCGGGCGGAGACGATCCCGGCCTTCGTGGCGGCCTACGCGCGCCCCGACGTGGCCCGGCTCGTCGAGGAGGCCGACGGGAGCCCGCCGGTGGAGTTCCTGGAGTACGACTGGTCGCTGAACGCCGCCGTGCCGCCGGATCCGGAGCCCGAGGTGGAGGCGGAAGCGGAGGACGAGGGCACCGCGCCCTCCGGGGCCGGCTGGGTGGAGGACCTCCGGGGGTGGGTCGACGGCTTCGGGCCGGCGGCGCCGCTGGTCTACGGGACGATCTACGCGGTGGGGGTGGCGTTCATGGTGCCGGCCTCCCCCCTCACCGTGGGGGCGGGGGTGGCGTTCGGGCTCCTGTGGGGCACGGTCCTCACCTCCATCGCCTCCACGCTGGGGGCCGGGCTGGCCTTCCTCCTGGCCCGGGGCCTCCTCCGGGGACGGCTCGTGGGCCAGGCCGCGGGTCCGGCCGAGGCCGGGGCCAGCTTCGGCCGGCGGCTCCTGCCGGCGGGGTCGGTGGAGGGATGGCTGGAGGAGAACCGGGAGAAGTTCGAGGCCCTGGACCGGGCGGTGGCCCGGGAGGGGTGGAAGGTGGTGGCCCTCACCCGGCTCTCCCCCGTCTTCCCCTACAATGTCCTGAACTACGCCTACGGCCTCACCCGGGTGCGGTTCGGCCCCTACCTGCTGGCCTCCTGGGTGGCGATGCTCCCGGGCACCCTCCTGTACGTCTACCTGGGCGTGGCCGGGACCCGCGTGGCGGCCTCGGCCACCGGGGCGGCGAGCTGGGGGCAGACGGCCCTGCAGGTGGCCGGGCTCCTGGCCACCGTCGGCGTGGTCTACCTGGTGACCCGGACTGCCCGTCGCCTGCTCCGGGAGACCGCCGACGTGGAGGGCTCCCCCGCGGCCTGATCCTTCTTCGGCCCGGCCGGGCCGAGCCTGTGGGGACGAGGGTATGGCAGGGGCGGGATGGTGCGTCGCATTTTGCAAGGTCCTCCGGGCCGAGTCGCGCCTCCATGTCCCTGTTATGTAGGCACCCGTACCTCGTAATCTGCTGGCAGGCATTTCAGTAGGGAGAACCGCGCCGCATGAGGCATGCGGCTTGCCCCATTACGGGGATCCCGACGACGGTGGATCGGCCGGCCCGGGGAGGTGCGAGGCACCCCGGTTCCGCCCCCTGAGCAGGGCCTGGCGCGATCGGGTCCGGTCCTCGCTCTCGTCCGAACCGGAGGCCGGACCGGCCGCCCACCCCCACCCATCCGAGCAGCCTGATCTCGAGGAGAACCAGATGAGCTACGACGCGCAGACCGACACCGGGACCGCGAGCCGCGAGGGTGACGAGGACCGGCGGACCGGCGGACCGGGCGCCGGAGCCGGGGCCGGCCCCGGCGGCGAGGACTTCGGCGAGGAGGCCGAGCTCCACCGGGCGCTGGACCTCCTGGACGAGCTCACCGAGCTGGATCCCGAGAAGGTCTCGCTCTACCGCCGTCGGGCCGAGTACGCCCGGCGTCTGGACGACGAGGACGCCCTCCTGGACGCCTACCTCCGGTGGGCCGAGGTCCTGGAGCGGAAGGCCTCGTGGCGGAGCGCCCACCTGCTCTGCCAGCAGGCCGTGGCGCTGCGGCCCGAGAGCCGCCGGGCCCGGAAGGTGATGGGCCGCCTGGAGGCGGAGCAGGGTGCCGAGCTGGGCGTGTCGCTCCCCGGCCGCGCCGGCGGGGGGGGGCAGGCATGGCGGGAGCGGGCCGACGAGGCCGACTCCGGCCTGGCGTCGGTGATCTGGCCCGAGCTCCGGCGCTCCCTGGAGGAGGTGAACTGGCTCCAGGCCGCCGCCCTCAGGATGCTGCCCGGGAAGAGCGAGGGACCGGCCGACCGGGAGGTGGCGGAGCGCGAGGCCGCCGAGATCCTGGGACGCTACTTCGTGGCCCGGGAGGAGTACGAGCGGGCCGTGGAGGTGCTGACGCCCGTGGTGGACGACGCCTCCGGGGCCGACGAGGACCGGCTGGACGCCCTCTACCTCAAGGGCCTGGCCCACCTCCGGATGGACGAGGAGGAGCGGGCGGAGGAGTACTTCCGTCGGGTGGCGGACCGTGACGAGGAGTTCCGGTCGGTGGCCGGTTGGTTCGCGCCGGACCTGGAGGGGGAGACGGCGGCCTAGGAGCCCGGCTGGACTCTGGCCCCGGTGCCGCCGGCGTAGTCCTCCTCCCCGTCGGCGGTGCCGTCGTGGTCGCCGTTCGCACCGTCGGCGTCGGGGTCGATGCGGATCTCCACCCGGTCGATCATCTCCAGGAACTTCTCCGTGGCCTCGGCGTCGAAGGCGTTCCGCTCGGCGTTCTCCCGGATGATGCCGCGGGCTTTGGCCGGGGTCATGGCGTCCCGGTAGGGACGGTCGGTGCGGAGGGAGTCGTAGACGTCGCACACCTGGACCACGCGGGCCGCCGGATGCCGCTCGCGCTCGTAGCGCCGCTCGGGGTATCCGCCGCCTCCCCCCTGCATGTGGTGCTCGTAGGCGATGACCGCCGCCAGCCGGAGGTCCGGGCTCGACTCCAGGAGCATGCGGGCGCCGTCCACCGGGTGTCGCTGGACGGCGGCGAACTCCTCGTCGGTGAGCTTGCCGGGCTTGTTCAGGATCTCCAGCGGCGTGCGCGACTTGCCGATGTCGTGGAGCAGCGCCCCCACGCCGATCCGGTAGACGTCCTCGCTGGTATAGGCCATCTCCTCGGCCAGGGACATGGACAGGAGAGCCACGTTCATGGAATGGACGGTGGTGTACTGGTCCAGGCCGGTGAGGCCCTCCAGAGGCACGCTGGGGGCCCGGCCGCTGTGGAGGGCCACCGAGAGGGACCGGACCACGGCCTCGGCCTCGAGGGATCCCACGGATCCACTCTCCCGGGCGGTCTCGTGGAGCCAGCGGTTGGCCTCGGCCTCGTCCCGCAGGTCCACCGTCCCGGCTTCCTCCCGCGGGTCCCGGCTCCGGCCCTCCCGGACCTCGATCTGGACGGGCCCGAAATGGATGTGGCGGAAGCCGGCGGCGGCCGATTCCCCGTCGCCGTCCTCGCCCTCCCGCGGTCCGCCCGCGCCAGGCCCGTCCCCGCCGGCGGGCTCCCCGCCGTCGCCCCCGTCGCTCCCCGATCCGTCGCCGTGGATGCGCCGGTAGGCCAGGTCGAGGAAGTCGCGGAACTCCCGCTCGGTGACGCCGCGGCGGAACTCCAGCCGTCCCATGCCGGCGTCGGCGAAGTCCGGCCCCCGGGGCCAGCCGTCCATCTCGGGGAGCGGCCGGTCGCCCTCCACCACCCGGCCCTCCACGAAGGAGAACACGGGCTCCCGCCGGCCCGACAGGAGGGATACGAGCATCTCGTAGGCGTTCTCGGTGGCGTCGCCGATGGCGGGATGGTCCTCGCGGTACAGCCGCCGGGCCGTCACCGCCTGGGAGAGGGCCTGGAGGAAATCCCGGGCGGCGCTCATGGTGCACCTCCCTCCTCGGACCCGTCGGCGGCGGCCGTCCGGATCGCCTCGTGGTCGGCCTCCCGGGCCCGCTCCAGCACCCGGCGGACGGCCGGGTCGTGGTCCCATGCCTTCCGGAGCACCCGCAGGCCCTCGAGCACCGGATCCGAGGGCTCGCGGATCCGACGTCGCCAGAACCACGGCCAGTCCCGCCGGGTCACCAGGGAGAGGAGGGCGTCGCGGGCCTCGGGCTCGTCCATGCCCCCCAGGGCCCGGATGGCGTGGACCCGGACGGTCCAGGTCAGGTCGTCGTCCCGGGCCGCCGCCACCACCCGGGGCGCCAGCTCCGGGGGGCAGTCCTCACGGAGGGCGGTGAGCCCCATGATCACGGTGCGGCTGTGGGGGTCGTCCAGGGCGTTCCGGATGGCGGCGGCCCGGGAGTGGGAGGACCGGAGGGCCAGGGAGATGGCCTCGTGCCGGACCTCGGGGTGCTCCTCGTCGAGGAAGGGGCGGGGGTCGAAGCCCCGGGGGAGCTCCTCCATCTCGTTCAGGAGGGCCAGGAGGTTGCGGCGGATGTACCACCGGTCGTCGTCCAGGCGCTCGATCACCGCCCGGCCCACCTCGTCGCCCATCTCCACCAGCCGGTCGAAGATGGCCCGGCGCACGCTCCGGGCGTCGGAGTCGGCCAGCACGTCCAGGAGGACCCCGGCGTGCTCCGGGCCGCACCGGGCCAGGAAGGCCTCCACGAGCTCGGCCTCCGGCACGGGAGACTCGAAGAAGTCCCGGATCCACTCCGGCCGGGTGACGCCCCGCCACGCGTCGGCGGCCGCCTCCACCTCGGCGGGCGTCGCCACCAGGTCCCGGATCAGCATCCCCCGCTCCTCCACTTCCCGGATCTCCCCCACGGCGCCCGAGAGCCACTCGCCCCCGGCGTCCACCTCCAGCCCCATGCGGATCATCCGGAGGGGCTCGGCCCTGCCCAGGTGGCTCGTGCCCTCGTCGCCGCCCTGGAACGCCAGGCGGGTCAACGCCTCCTCGTACCCCGTGGGATTCGGGTTCTCCAGCTCCCACCGGGCCACCATGTCCCGGATCTGCTCCCGCATGTGGTCGTCGGCCTCCTCCCGGACCGAGGCCTCCTTGGAGCGTGCGTGGGAGCCCAGCTTTCCGAAGACCCGGTGGAGCCAGCCGGAGATCTCCACGAACTGGACGTCGGCCGCGGCCTCGAGGATCTTCTCCATGGCCGCGGGCTCGAGCTGGAAGGAGACGTCGAAGAGGATCTGCCGGGCCTGCTCCGGCGAGCCGCCGTTCTCCAGCAGCTCCACGAAGGTCTCGGGCGGCAGCTCCCGGACCAGCGTGCTCATCTGGTCGGACAGCCCCCCCAGCGCCGACTCGCCCTCGCGCCGCTCGGTGCCCCGGAACAGCCGGGCGGCCTCGGAGACGCTCTCCAGCACCTCCTCGGCGTATTCCTCCCTGCCCTCCCGGGAGCCCTCGGCCATGGCCCGGGCCACCGCCTCGGGCTCCAGGGAGACGGCGTCCTCGTCGGCGTCCGGGTCCAGGCCCTGGGCCACCCGGGAAAGCTGGAACCAGAGGCTCCGGGCCTGCTCCTTGATCTCCTCGGACTCCTCGGCCAGCCGCATGGCGGCGTACGGCACCGGCTGCACCTGGACGTTGGGGCAGCCCGGAAGCATCCCGTCGAAGCGGAGGCCGGCGGCGTTCTCCTCGTCGGGCTCCACGGCCAGCGCCTCCAGGAGCGCGTCGATCTCCTCCTCCTCGGCGTCGGCCTCCAGGATGATCACGGAGAGGTGGTGACGGTGGAGCCGGCGGGCCAGGGAGCTGAAGAGATCGGCCTCGGGATCGGTGGACGCCTCGCCCACGGCGATCCGGTCCGGGGCCACGGAGAGCTCCACCCGCTCCCGCTCCTCGGTGGCCCGCTGGAGGGCGCTGGTCAGCGCTCGGGCGGCAGGCTCCAGGGCGGGATGGCCGGGAGGGTACATGGCGTGCTTCTGGAGGGCCCGGGCGAAGGCCACCAGGAACTTCTCCACGTCCTCGGGGAGGTCGACGGGCTCCTCCGCCGCGGCGGGTCCGCCCGCGCCCGGTTCGGCGTCGCGGTTCCGGGTGGAGGGTTCCCGAGCGGGGGGATCCCCCTCGCCGGTGGACGCCCTGGGGTCGGAGGAATCGTGGAAGTCGGCCATGACGTAGAAAAGATAGCCGGAATCCGGCGCCCTGACCACGTTCCGGGGTCCCGCGGCACCGGCCCGTCCCGGATCGGGCCCCGGTCCGCCTCGAAATGCGACTCGTGTGGCGTTCTGCGAGACCCTCCCGGGGCGGCCGCGGGCCGCCGACTGCGGCCCCCGACCGGAGCGGACGGACGGCCTGCGGCGTGCGGAAGACGCTCACGTTACCGAAACGACGGGGGTTTTCGTGCTGGCGGACCTCCGGGGTTCGCCGCGGGACCGGCCGCGGAGCCCGCGGGCACGGCGGTTGCCCCATGATCCCGGGGAGGTGGGCCACATGTTGACGACATCATCGAGTTCGCGCTGGAGGGAGGTGTTCCCCGGGAGGGGTCGGGGGATCGGCGCGGCCGGCCGGGACGGCCGCGGTCAGGGGGCCGTCGAGTTCATCCTCGTCTTCCCGGTGGTGCTGGTCCTCCTGTTCGGCCTCTTCGAGTTCTCCCGCTACTACTTCACCCGGATCTCGGTGCAGCACGCCGTCCGGGAGGCCACCCGCTACGCCGTCACCTTCCAGAGCGCCGACGGGATGAGCCGCCCGGCCTCCATCAGGGACCAGGTCACCAGCCGAACCGACGACATCGGGGTGGTGGTGGACGACGTCACCCTGGATCCGGCCGACGGCGGGGATCCGCTGGAGATCGTGCGGGTCACGGCCACCTTCACCTACCAGTGGATCATGCCGTGGATCAAGGACCTGGTCCCCGAGGAGGTCTCCACCTTCGAGGTGACCACCGCCTACCGGAACGAGCCCCAGCCCGGCACCCGATGACGACGTCGACGGAGCCCGGCCGTGGCGGTGGGGCCCGGGCGTCCGACGGGCGCCGGCTCGCCGGTCGCCTGGCGGCCCGCCTCCACCGGGACGAGGGGGGGCAGGAGCTGGTGGAGTCGGTCTTCGCCTTCGTGCTCCTCATCGTCCTGGCCTTCGGGGCGGTGGAGTTCGGCAACCTGATGGCGGTGAAGCACGAGACCACCAGCATCAGCCGGGAGGGGGCGAACATCGCCTCCCGGGGCGTGGAGCCCGACTCGGCGCTGACCATCATGCTGGTGAACGGCTCCGGACTGGAGCTGGGCGAACGGGGAGGCGCCATCGTGAGCCTCATGGAGGTGCAGGACGGCGCGGTGCGGATCCAGACCCAGCGGGCCACCGCGGGGATGGCCGGGCGGAGCCGGATCGGCGGCGAGGGGGACGTGGCGGACATCGAGAACCCAGGCTTCCTGGAGGGGCAGGACCTGGTGGCCATGGAGGTGCTGCTGGACTATCGTCGACTCACCCCCCTGGGGGCCTTCGTGGAGGGACTGGCCATGGACACCATCTACACCCGGTCCATCTTCTGACCATGATCCACCCTCGCGGTCGTCGTCCGGCTCGCCGTCTCCGCCGCCTCTCCCGCTCCGAGGGCGGATCGGTGCTGGTCTTCGTGGCCGTCAGCCTGGTGGTGCTCATGGGGCTGCTGGGGCTGGCCTTCGACTGGGGCCGGGCGGTGGTGTTCAACATGAACGCCTCCCAGGCCGCCGACGCCGCCTCCATCGCCGCCGCCCGGGTGATCCGCCAGGGCGAGCCCACCGCCCGCCAGCAGGCGCTGAACGTGGCCCGGGTCAACGGGGTCGAGCACGGCGGCGACTGGACCGTGAGCGTGAGCTTCGGCACCACCACCTGCAACGAGCGCACGGTCACCGTCACCGCCCGTCGGTCGCTGCCCACCGTCTTCATGCGGCTCCTGGGTCAGGAATCGGTCCAGGTCGAGGAGCAGGCCACCGCCCTGGCGCCCCCCCTGGACGTGGTCCTGGTCCTGGATCAGTCCGGGTCCCTGGAGCTGGCCGGCGCCTTCGACGACCTGAAGGCCGCCGCCGAGAACTTCGTGGAGAACTTCGACCGGCAGATGGACCAGATGGGGCTGGTCAGCTTCCAGGTCCGGGCCGCCGACCGGGTGGACCTGCGCACGAACTTCGAGGGTGCCATCGACGGCGAGATCAACAGCATGCAGTCGGCCGGCGACACCAACGTCCAGGAGGGCCTCCGCCTGGCCAGGGAGGAGTTCCAGAGCGCCCGGCCCCGTGACTGCTCGGCCAGGGCCGTGGTCTTCTTCACCGACGGCCGGCCCACGGCCTTTCGCGGCACCCTCGGCGGTCAGGACCGGGTGCTGGGGGTCTACGCCAACGAGACCGGCGAGCTGCGGGGATACTTCGACGATCCCGACGCGATCCCCATGGACCGGCGCGCCGATCCCGACGGGTGCGAGGACGCCGACGAGTGCTTCGGCTGGGACGAGGGCGAGGTCCGCTCGGAGAGCCGGTCGCTGGGCCTGCAGGAGGCCGACGGGGTCCGCGCCCAGGGCGTCCACGTCTACTCCATCGGCCTGGGGGACCAGGGGGCCCAGCCGATCCTGCAGCCCGACATGGACTACCTGGAGACCATCGCCAACGTGGACGGCCGGGCCGACGCGAGCCAGCCGCAGGGCCAGGCGTACTTCGCCCCCAGCGAGGACGAGCTGGAGGACATCTTCCAGGAGGTGGCCGAGGAGATCCTCCGCCTCACCTTCTGAGGCCGAGGCGGATCTCCAGGGCCTCCGGGGCCACCTCGCCTCCCGGGCCCGGGAAGCAGACCGTGCCGGCGTCGGGGAGCGGCTCCGGCCCCGGGGCCGCCGCCAGCGCCGAGTCGGGCGCCGTGCCCTCCCGGACGTGGACCGCCGCCACCGAGTCCCGGTAGGCGGACCGCCAGCCCGGCTTGAGCTCCAGGAGGTTGTCGGTGGCGCCGTCCACGGTGACCAGCGCCACGTGGGTGGGATGGGTCTCCAGGACCTTGTCCCAGTCGTCGTTCCCGTAGAGGAAGGCCAGGTGGTTCTGGTAGACGCTGTCCGGATACACCGTCTCCCGGCGGCCGTCCATGGACACCCTGAACTCGGGGTAGAGGTGCCAGATGGCGTACTCCCCCCACCCGAAGCGCACGGCCAGCTGGCCCGCGGCTCCGCTCCGGTCCAGCAGGGAGACCGCCTCCACCGGATAGCGCTTGGGAGGCCCGTCCTGGCCCGCCACCGGGATGCAGGAGAGGCGCTCCTCCAGCGGCGAGAGGAAGGCCACGGCGGCGCCCACGCAGACCAGGATCGCGGCGCCCCGGAGCCATGGCCGGCTCACCCGGGCCGGCCGCCGGGCCCGGCCCAGCACGTCGGCGATCTGCGGCGCCGCCAGCACCAGCACCGAGATGGCGAACAGGGGCACGTGGCGCACGGCGCCGAAGGGCAGCAGCGCCGCCACCGCCAGGAGCAGCGCCGGGGCCGGCCGGGGCGGGCGGTCGCTCAGGATCAGCGCCGCGGCCCCGCCGGCCAGGAAGGCCAGGTAGACGCCGCCCAGCACGGAGGTGAGCTGCAGCGGCGCCCACTCGGTGATGGCCGGCCGGGGCACGGTGGCCGTCTCCACCAGGAAGAGCGGGAGCTCGTGGGCGTAGGGGTTCAGCAGGAGGGCCGGGAGGCAGGCCGCCACGGCCAGGACCACGTGCAGGCGCTCGCCCCGGAACAGGCTCCCGGGTCGGCGCTCCCGCCACAGGACCCGTACGGCGTGGACGCCCGCCCAGAGGACCACGATCCCCAGCCCCGCCAGGACGCCGCCGTGGAAGTTGATCCAGACGGCCATGAGCACCGGGAGGGTCCACGCCGTCCGGGGCCGGCCGGCCTCGGTCCGCAGGAGCACCAGCAGGGTGCCGGTGAAGAGCAGCATGGTGAACATGTGGGGCCGGATGGTCCGCAGGGCCACGCCCACCGGCAGGGAGAGGGCCACCACCAGGACGCCGGCCCGGAGCGTGTCCAGCCCCTGCTCCCGGAGGTGGCGGTAGACCAGGAACAGCACCGCCAGCACGACGCCGGCCTTCAGGGCCACCAGGCCCGTCGTGCCCGCCAGGTCCCAGGCGCCGCCGAAGGCCAGCTCGGCGAGCCACTCGTGGTTGATCCAGTCGGGCGCGCTCAGGTAGGAGTAGGGGTCCTCCCGGGTCACCGTCCCGTGGAGACGCATCCAGCGGCCGAAGAGCACGTGGCCCCAGAGGTCGGGGTCGGCCACCGTCCGGACAGCGTAGGAGAGGAGGGCGGAGACGACCAGCAGGCCCACGGCGGGCTCCCAGAGGCGGTCGCCTGCGCCCGGCTCGGGGGGCTCCGGCCCGCGCTCCCCCTCCGAACCCGTGCTGGCGGCGTCGTCCATCGTCTCCTCCCGCTGGCTGCTGGTGGGCGCCGCCCCGGGGGCGCTGATCCATGAGCGCTGGTCCGTGGCCGCTGGCCCGGGACGTGACATCCGTCGCGGTGGAAATGCGCGAAATTCCTTGCATAATGCAACCTGAGTTCGTCGAGGGCCGGGGTACGAGCGCCCCAATATGGTATGGTCAGTACCGCCAAGGCACTGTCTGACAAAGCGTTACAATCTTACTTTCGGTCCAGGGCTCCGGTTGGCGCACGTGTTGCACCTTCAACGTCCCGCCGCCGAAGACGCGGAGCGAGTTCGCGGACCATGTACCACACGTTGCGGGAGGACCCCCCATGAGGAACCTGTTCAACGCCCTCTGGTCGGACGAGTCCGGTCAGGACCTGGTGGAGTACGTGCTGATCATCGTGCTCATCGCCATCGCCGCGGTGACCGCCATGTCGACCCTCGGCAACGAGGTCAACGACGCCTTCCAGAACGCCGCCGACCAGGTGAGCAGCGGGACCAGCTGACCAGGCGGGGAGACCCGAGATCGGCTGAGAGGCCCGAGAGCGTCGATACGGAGGTCCGGGCCCTCGCGGGATCCGACCTCCGGACGTCCCGGTGGAGCCCCAGGGAGCTCGCCGGGACGTCTTTTTTTGTGGGCGTGAGGTGGTACCTTTCAGATTCACCCGAGGCGGGGAGAGGCCGACCATGCGTGAGCTGATGACGGTGCTCTGGAGCGACGACTCCGGGCAGGACCTGGTGGAGTACGTGCTCCTCGTGGTGCTCATCTCCGTGGCCGCCATCGCGGCCATGACCACCCTGGGCGAGGAGACGAACAGCGCCTTCCAGAACGCCGCATCGGACTTCAGCGACGCGGTGAACTGAGGATCGGTGCCCGACGATCTCCTCCGGCACCTGGCCACGGGCGTGCTCCTGCTCACCGCCGCGGGGGCCGCCTGGTTCGACGTCCGGGAGCGGAGGATCCCGAACCCCCTCACCGTGGGAGCGTTCCTGGCGGCTCTGGCCTTGCGCGCGCCCCTGGGATGGGGGGCGGTGGGAGGGGGGCTGGCGGGCGCCGGGATCGCCTTCGGGCTGAGCCTGCTCTTTTTCCTGGCCGGCGGGCTGGGCGGCGGCGACGTGAAGCTGCTGGCGGCCTTCGGGGCGCTCCTGGGGCCCGACCGGATCTGGCCCGCCCTGCTGGTGATGGCGCTGGTCGGGGGTCTCATGGCCGTGGTGGAGATCGCCCGGAAGGGGGACGTCAGGGAGGTGGCCGCGAACATCCGGACCATCATGGCCACCCTGGGCCGCCGGACCTTCACCGGATGGAAGGGCGAGGATTCCGAAGCGCCCCTGACCCTCGACACGCCGGGTGCCCTCACCATACCCTATGGGGTGGCGATCGCGGCGGGCGCGGTGGCTGCCTGGTTCCTGTGAGGGGAGGGACGGGGCGCCGCGTCGGCCCGGGGGCGCCGGGACGGCGGCTGCATCGGACGGAGCGTGGAGAATAGCCTATGCAAACGAGAACCGGGATCATCCTGCTCCTGGCGCTGGTGTTCGGCGGGGTCGCCGCGTACCTGGCTATCGACTACATCGGCGGCCAGGACCAGCCCGTCGAGGGGCCTGAGGAGGATCGGGAGATGGTCCGGGTCGCGGTGGCGGCCACGGACCTGGACGCCGGTCATGTCCTGGTGCCCGACGACGTGGAGCTGGTGGAGTGGCCCGCCGAGGCCACGCCCCCGAACTACGTGAACGACCGGGCCGACGTGGTGGGCCGGGGGCTCCTGGCGCCGGTGACGGCCAACGAGCCGCTGCTGCCCTCCAAGCTGGCCAGCTCCGAGGCCGGCGGCGGGCTCCCCATCGTGATCCCCGAGGGCAAGCGGGCCGTGACCATCTCGGTGGACCAGGTCATCGGGGTGGCGGGCTTCGTGCTGCCGGGCACCCGGGTGGACGTCCTGGTCACCATGAACCGGGTGCAGGGACAGGAGGAGAGCGAGTCCAAGGTGGTGCTCCAGAACCTGGAGGTCCTGTCGGCGGGCCAGAGCTACCAGCGGAGCGTGGGGGGCGAGCCCATGACGGCCTCGGTGGTGACCCTCCTGGTGACGCCGGAGCAGGCCGAGACGCTGATCCTGGCCACGACCCAGGGCGTCGTCCAGCTGGCGCTGCGCAACCCGCTGGACCTGGCCACGGTGGAGACCGACGGGGCCACGCCCCGGGCCGTGCTCCAGCGTGACAGGACCCGGCCCGTGGCCAGGCAGCCGGCCCGGGCCGAGCCGTCGGGCCTGGAGGTGGAGATCTACCGGGGCCCCGACCGGAGCGTGACGCAGGTGGATACCACGGGAGGTGGGCGGTGAGAGAGGCGACGATGACCACGTCCCTGGCCGCGGCGCTGGGGCTCCTGCTGGCCGCGACCGCTGCCGGCCCTGCGGCCCTCGGGGCCCAGGAGACCTCCGGCGACCAGGAGACCTCCGGCGGCGACGTGGCCGAGCGGGCGGCCGCCGCGGCCGCGTCCCGGGGCACCGGGGCCGAAACGGGTCAGGCCGCCGGGCCGGTGGAGATCACCGTGGGCCAGTCCACGGTGATCACGATCTCCTCGCCGCTCCAGCGCATCTTCATCGGCGCCCCCGACGTGATCGACGCCGTCCCGGTCTCGGCCACCGAGGTGGTGGTGAGCGGGTCCGACGTGGGGACCTCCACCCTCCTGCTGTGGGGCGAGGACGACCGCTCCCGGGAGTACTCGGTGAAGGTCGTGGCCGACGCCGGGGGGTTGGAGGGCGACCTGAACCGCTACTTCCCGGGCTCGGACATCCAGGTCTCCTCCACCGGCGAGACGCTGGTGCTTTCGGGGAAGGTCCGGAACGCCGGGATCGCCGCCAAGGCGGTGGAGCTGGCCCAGACGGTGAGCGAGAACGAGACGGTCATCGACAACATGGCCGTGCCCGCCGAGGAGCAGATCCTCCTGCAGGTCCGGTTCGCCGAGGTGAGCCGGAACGCCCTGGACGAGGTGGGCTTCGAGTTCCTCCACCTGAACGACGCCGGGGAGGGCGACGCGGCCATCAGCCTGCAGGGCATGCAGGGGGGATTCCCGGAAGGTGGGCCCACGAAGACGTTCTCCGACGCGGTGAACTTCTTCCTGTTTCACGAGGGCCTCAGCCTGGGGAGCTTCATCCAGGCGCTCCGCACCCAGGGCCTCTTCCGCAGCCTGGCCGAGCCGAACCTCATGGCGGCGCCCGGCGACACGGCCTCCTTCCTGGCCGGCGGCGAGTTCCCCTTCCCGGTCGTCCAGAGCGGGGGGGCCGGGGGCGGCGGCGGTGCGGTGACCATCCAGTTCAAGGAGTTCGGCATCCGGCTGAACTTCATCCCCACGCTCACCAACCAGGGGAACATCCGGCTGCAGGTGGCCCCCGAGGTCTCCCAGCTCGATTTCGCCAACGGCCTCGCCATCCAGGGCTTCCAGATCCCGGCGCTCCTGACGCGGAGGGCCAGCACGGTGGTGGAGCTGAACGACGGACAGACGTTCGCCATCGCGGGCCTCATGGACAACCGGCTCACCGAGAACGTGAACAAGGTGCCGATCCTGGGCGACATCCCGATCCTGGGACAGCTCTTCCGGTCGGAGGAGATCCGGCAGAACCGGACGGAGCTGCTGATCCTGGTCACCCCCCAGCTCGTGCGTCCCACCGACGAGCGTCCGGACGTGCCCACCGGGGAGCCGGAGACGTGGAACTGGGACGGGCACATGGAGATGGAGGGCCCGGTGCCGGAGGAGCCCCCGCCGGTCCTGCCCGACACCATGGGCTCGACCGGGGGCGACGGCGAGGGCGAATCCAGGACGGAGGACGTAGAGTCGGATGGCTGACCAGAGGGGCCGACGGGGCCGAGGATCCAGCAGCATGAAGGCCGCCGCCGTCACCACCGACCAGCAGTTCCGCGACCGGCTCGACTCCCTCATGAGCGAGCTCAGGGAGCGGCTGGACCTGGAGCTGGTCATCGAGTCCGCCTACCGGGACGTGGGCGACCCGGAGCTGGACCGTCTCCGGCGGCTCCAACCCGCCGTCACCTTCCTGGACCTGGATTCGGACCCGGAGGTGGGGCTCCGCTTCGCCCGCTTCCTCATGGATTCCGAGCTCACCGGGGCCGTGGTGGGCGTGGGGGGCGACCTGTCAGCCGACTTCCTCCTCAAGGCCATGAAGTCGGGGATGGCCGACATCGTGCCGAAGCCGGTGACGGTGGACGCCATGGACGACGCCCTGGAGCGGATCTGGCAGAAGCCGGCCTGGCCGCCGGCGGGGGGCACCGAGGAGGAGCAGTCGGAGCTGGGCAAGCTGATCACCGCCTTCAGCGCCAAGGGGGGCTCCGGCTCCACCACCTTCGCGGTGAACCTGGCGGTGGAGATCCGGCGGCTCACCGGCGGCGAGACGGCGCTGGTGGACCTGGACCTGGAGCTGGGGGAGACGGCGCTCCTGCTGGGCGTGGACCCCCGGTTCAGCATCGTGGACCTGCTCCGAAACTTCCACCGCATCGACTCGGACCTGCTGGCGTCCTACATCGAGCGGCACGACTCGGGGGTGGAGCTCCTGTCGGCCCCCTACCAGCCGGTGGACTACGAGACGGTGAGCGAGGACCGGATCCGGCAGATCCTGGACTTCCTCCGGGAGCACTACGACTACATCGTCGTCGACGCCCCCAAGACCTTCAATCCCACCACCCTGGGGACGTTCGAGGACACCGACCTGCTCCTGCTGGTGACCACCGCCGACCTGCCCTCGCTACGCAACGTCACCCGGTCGCTGCCCCTGCTGAACAGCCTGAGCGAGGGAAAGGGCGACGACTGGATCCGGCTGGTGCTCAACCGGTACGAGGAGAACCAGGCCATCACCGTGGAGGACATCGAGGAGACGCTGGACCTGGAGGTCAGCTGGACGCTGGCCAACGACTACCTCTCGGTGATCCAGTCCATCAACGAGGGCGAGCCGGTGGTCCTCCGGGGCGGCTCGGACTACGCCGACGACGTCCGCCGGGTGGCCGGGGCGCTCACGGGCGTGGACGTGGACGTGGCCGGCGGGAGCTTCCTGGACTCCCTGCTCGGGTTCTTCCGCGGCGGGAACGACGCCGGGGGCGGCACCAGCGAGCGGGAGGCGCTGGCGCAGGAGGTGGCCCGCGCCGAGGCGGCCCGGCTGGAGGACGAGGGCCCCCGGATCGAGGGCGCGGGCGAGGGACCGGCGTGACGTCGTGACCATCCGACCCGCGGGCCGAAGGCGAGCGCATACCTCCACGACGGGGACGGCATGAACGAATCACGGGACAGGGAGCAGCGCCGGGCCGACGAGGCCGACGACCTCCCCTCGTGGGAGAAGGAGCTCCGGGAGCGCGAGGCCCGCTCGGAGAAGTCCCAGGGCTCGGACACCGACGAGCAGCGGTCGGTCTTCCAGGAGGTCAAGTCCAAGATCCACCGGAAGCTCCTGGAGCGGCTGAACCTCCAGAACCTCAGCGACCGGGACCGGGAGACGGCCCTGGCCGAGACCCGGCAGATCGTCCGGAACCTGCTGGCCCAGGAGCAGACCCCGCTCAACCTGTCGGAGCGGGAGCGGCTGGTGGAGGAGGTCCTGAACGAGGTCTTCGGCCTCGGGCCCCTGGAGCCGCTGCTGGAGGACCCCACCATCTCCGACATCCTGGTGAACACCGGCGACCAGGTGTTCGTGGAGCGGAACGGCATGCTGGAGAAGGTCGACGTGACGTTCCGGGACAACCAGCACCTCCTGCAGGTGATCGACCGTATCGTCTCGGGGGTGGGCCGCCGGATCGACGACTCCTCGCCCATGGTGGACGCCCGCCTGCCCGACGGCTCCCGGGTGAACGCCATCATCCCGCCGCTGGCCATCGACGGGCCCCACCTCTCCATCAGGAAGTTCCGGGCCGACGTGCTGTCGGCCGACGACCTGGTGTGGAACGGGACCCTCACCGAGGAGATGCTCAAGCTGCTCCAGGCGGCGGTGGAGGCGGAACTGAACGTCCTCATCTCCGGCGGGACCGGCGCCGGGAAGACCACCCTCCTGAACGTGCTGTCGGAGTCCATCCCGGCCGACGACCGGATCATCACCATCGAGGACTCGGCCGAGCTCCAGCTCCGCCAGCCCCACGTGGTCCGGCTGGAGACCCGCCCCCCCAACGTGGAGGGCGAGGGCGAGGTGACCCAGCGGCAGCTGGTGATCAACGCCCTCCGGATGCGGCCGGACCGGATCATCGTGGGTGAGGTCCGGGGGGTGGAGGCCATCGACATGCTCCAGGCCATGAACACGGGCCACGACGGCTCGCTCACCACCCTCCACGCCAACACGCCCCGGGACGCCCTGCGCCGGCTGGAGACCATGATCCAGATGGCCAGCCTGAACATCGCCGAGTCGGCCATGCGGCAGCAGATCGCCAGCGCCATCGACCTGGTGGTCCAGGCCTCCCGGCTCCCCGACGGGAGCCGGCGGGTGACCTCCGTCGCCGAGATCGCCGGCATGGAGGGCGAGACCATCACCATGCAGGACCTCTACGAGTTCGAGCGCCAGGGCCTCACCGAAGACGGCAAGGTGCGCGGGCGGTTCAAGTCCACCGGGATCCGGCCCAAGCTCGCCGACAAGCTGGCGGCGGCGGGCATCGATCTGGACCTGGATCTGGACCTGGACGCGGGCGGAACGTCGGGCCGGAGGGCCCGCAACTTCTGATGGGCTCCCTGCTGGAGGGCCAGTCCCTCTGGATCATCGGAGCGACCGTGGCCCTGGCCGGGGTGTTCCTGTTCCTGGCCGCCTGGCAATGGTTCCAGCACTGGCAGCGCAAGCGCCAGGTGCGCAGCAGCCTCCAGCGCATCGCCCCCGACGCCGAGGCGGCCCTGGAGGGCGAGGGCGACGACAGCATCCTCCGGCAGCAGGCCTCCGAGTTCGACTGGCTCGCGCCCCTGGTCCGGTGGCTCCCCCGGCGCCACGACCTGGAGATCCTCCTCCAGCAGGCCGACCAGAACTGGTCGGTGGAGGGCTACCTGGTCCTGAGCCTGGCCTCGGCCGCGGGCGTGGGGACCGTGAGCATGGCCCTGGGCCTCCCGGCGGAGGCGGCCGCCGCGGTGGGCGTCGGGGGAGGATTCATACCCTACCTCATCCTCCGGCGGAAGAGGTCCAAGCGGTACAGCGAGTTCGAGGAGCACTTCCCCGACGCCATCGACCTCCTGGGGCGCTCGGTGAAGGCGGGTCACGCCTTCTCCACCGGCCTCCAGGTCATGGTCGACGAGTCGCCCGACCCCGTCTCCAGCGAGTTCCGGCAGGTGTTCGAGGAGCAGCGCTACGGCATGCCGATCCGGGACTCCCTGCTGGCGCTGGCCGACCGGGTGGACCTGCTGGACGTGCGGATCTTCGTCACCTCCATCCTCATCCAGCGTGACACCGGCGGGAACCTGGCCGAGATCCTGGACAACCTGTCGGAGATCATCCGGCAGCGGTTCCGGTTCAGGCGCCAGATCAAGACCCAGACGGCCCACGGCCGGATGACCAGCTACATCCTGGGGGCGGCCCCGGTGGTGGCGGCCCTGGGCCTGTGGGCGGTGAGCCCCGAGTACATGGCGCCCCTCATCGAGGAGCCCATGGGCCACATGCTCATCGGCTTCGCCGTGGTGTCGCAGATCATCGGCTTCGTGGCCGTCCGGCGGATCGTGGACGTGGAGTTCTGATGAGCACGCCCGTCCTCATCGGCATCACCGGGCTCCTCTCCCTGATCCTCCTGGCGTGGGGCCTGGCACAGGCCATCCCCAGCTCCGGGACCCGGACGGTGAAGCGCCGGCTGAAGGAGGTCCGGAACCGGACCGGGGGCGAGAAGGCCGCCCAGGAGGAGGCCCGGCGCCACCGCCGGCGGGAGCGGCTGCAGAGGTTCCTGGAGACGGTGGGCCAGCGGCTCACCGGCGAGGACGAGGAGAGCCGGGAATCGGTGCGGAAGCGACTCGTGAGGGCCGGCTACCGCCACCCCAACGCCCTGGCCATCTTCATGGCCAGCCGGGTGGTGGTGGCGGTGGGCCTGGCCCTGGCCTCCCTCTCGCTGGCCGGGGTCTGGGCCGACGATCCCTCCCAGGCGTTCCTGTGGGTGGCCTTCGGCGGGCTGCTGGGGTGGATGCTTCCCTACATGGTGCTGAAGCGGAAGCTCAAGGCCCGGCAGAGCGAGATCCAGAACGCCCTGCCCGACGCCCTGGACCTGATGGTGGTGTGCGTGGAGGCGGGCCTGGGGGTGAACCAGGCGCTGCAGCGGGTGGCCGACGAGATCGACCGGGTGAGCGACACGCTGAGCGAGGAGCTCACCCTGGTGACCCTGGAGATCCGGGCCGGGACGCCCCGGTCCGACGCCCTTCGCCACTTCGGCGAGCGCACGGGCCTGCCCGACGTCCGGGCCTTCGTGAGCATGCTCATCCAGACCGAGCGGTTCGGGACGTCGGTGGCCGACGCCCTGCGGATCCACGCCGACGAGCTCCGTGACAAGCGGCGGCAGCGGGCCGAGGAGGAGGCGGCCAAGGCGGGGGTGAAGATCCTGATCCCCCTGGTCCTGTTCCTCCTGCCGGCCATCTTCGTGGTGCTGGTGGGCCCGGCCATCTTCCCCCTCATGGAGGCCTTCGGGAACATGTGACCGGCCGGCGGGGGAGCGACGGGAGGCCGATGGAGCGGATCGAGATCAGGAACCGGGACCGGGACGCCGTGCTGGGCGGCCGCATCGCCGTGGCCGACGGCTGGTGGAGCCGCCTTCGGGGCATGCTGGGCCGCCCCGAGCCGGCCCGGGGCGAGGGGCTCCTGCTGGTGCCGTGCACCGGCGTCCACATGTTCGGGATGCGCTATCCGCTGGACGTGCTCATGCTGGACGAGGAGCGCCGCGTGGTGGCGTGCTACCGGGAGCTGGCCCCCTGGAAGCGGAGTCGGTTCCACTCGGACGCCCGGTACGCCCTCGAGCTGCCGGCGGGAACGGTCGAGGAGACGGGTACACGGGAAGGAGACGTGCTGGAGTGGTGAACGAGCCCGAGGGATCGCCGGTGGCCGAGTCGGTGGAGGACCGCATCCGCCGCCGCGCCGGGGGGAAGGGAGCCGACGAGGAGCGGACCACCCCGCCGGTGCCCGACTCCCTGGAGGACACGGGGCTCTCGGCCCCCTTCGTGGACGACCTCCTGCTGAAGACCCACTACCGCCAGGGCCCCCGCTCGGGCGACCAGCTCTCCGGGTCCCTCCGCCTGCCTTTCTCCGTGCTGGACGACCGGCTCCTGAGCCTCCAGCAGCGACACATGCTGGAAGTGCGGGAGACCAAGGGGCAGAGCCGGCGGGGCTACGTCTTCGACCTCACCGGCGAGGGCCGGAAGCGGGCGGCGGAGCTGGTGGCCAACAACGCCTACGTGGGGTCGGCGCCGGTGCCGGTGGACCAGTACTGGCGCTGGGTGGAGGGCCAGCGGCTCCGGGGCCACCGGCTGAGCCGGGAGGAGATCGAGGAGGGCTTCGACCACCTGGTCCTGGACCGGGAGCTGCTGGACTCCCTGGGTCCCGCCATCAACTCCGCCGGCTCCCTCTTCCTGTACGGCCCCGCCGGGAACGGGAAGACGGCCATCGCCGAGGCCATCGCCTCCATGTTCGGCGGGGAGATCTTCATCCCCCGGACGGTGGAGATCGAGGGGCAGATCGTCCAGCTCTACGACCCCTTCTTCCACGAGAAGGTGGACGACGAGGACCAGCAGGGCCGGAGCCGGGAGTGGCTCCGGGCCCCCCCGGACTACGACCAGCGGTTCGTGAAGATCGAGCGGCCGGTGGTCATCGTGGGCGGCGAGCTCACGCTGGACCAGCTCGAGCTCCAGCACGACGAGTCCATGGGCCTGTTCCGGGCGCCGCCCCAGGTGAAGGCCAACGGCGGCGTGTTCGTGATCGACGACTTCGGCCGCCAGATCATCCGTCCCCGGGACCTCCTGAACCGGTGGATGTATCCCCTGGAGCGGAACGTGGACTACCTGAGCCTGCCCACGGGGCAGAAGCTCATGGTGCCCTTCGAGTGCCTGCTGATCTTCGCCACCAACCTGGATCCCGCGGACCTGGTGGAGGAGGCCTTCCTCCGGCGGATCCGGTACAAGATCCTGGTGGACGACCCGGACCGGGAGCAGTACGAGGAGATCTTCCGCCAGCGCTGCGAGCGCCACGGCATCGAGTACCGCCCGGGGGCGGCGGAGTACGTGTTCCGCGAGTTCTACGGGGACCGGGACCTGGAGCCCCGGGCCTGCCATCCCCGGGACATCGTCCGGCACCTGCTGGACCTGGCGGCCTACCGGGGGCGGGAGCCCGGCCTCTCCGACGAGCTGCTGGAGGAGGCCTGCACCACCTACTTCCTGGAGACGGGCTCCGAGCCCGGCACGACGGAGACCGTGGCGCCGGGGGCGGGGTGAGGGCGACCCTCCGCTGACCGCGGGCGGCGCCCTCCGAGACTCCCTCCGGGAGGACGCGCCGTGGCTCCTGCTGGTGGCGCTCCACGCCGTGGCGTGGCTCTCCGTCCACCGGCTGGCGGGCCTGGAGGGCTCCTCGTGGCTCCACGTCCTGACCGCCGATCCGGCGCGCTACGGCGGCTTCGTCCTGGCTGCCGTCTTCCTGCTCCTGGAGGGGGCCCGGCCGCGGGTCCCCGCCGCGCCCTGGGGGTCGCCTCCCTGGAGGAGCGCCTGCTGTCACCGTATCCCGGCGCCGCGTGCCCCGCCTGGCGGGGCGGGCCCTCCGCGCACCGGATCCTGGGGGCCGGGTGGGCCTGGCTGGGGTGGGTGGTCCTCATGGCCACCTTCCTGGACGCCAAGGCCGCCATCCCGGAGCTCAACCCCTTCGCCTGGGACGTCCACCTCATGGAGCTGGACCGCTGGCTCCACGGCGGACGGGACCCGTGGCGAATCCTCCAGCCCCTGCTGGGCCATCCGGCGGCCACCAGGGCCCTGGACGTGGCCTACTACGCCTGGTTCCCCGTGGGGATCACGGTCTTCGCGTGGCAGTCGGTGAGCCGGCACCGGCGGACGCGGCTCCGCTTCCTGCTCACCGTGGGGCTGGCCTGGACGCTCCTGGGCAACGGGGCGGCGATGCTCTTCTCCTCGGCGGGGCCGGTGTACTGGGCCGAGGTCACCGGCCTGGCCGAGCCCTTCGCCGACCAGCTCGCCTACCTGGCCCGGGTGGACGCCGAGTACGGCCTCGCCACGCTCCGGATCCGGGAGCTCCTGTGGGAGGGGCACGTCGCCGGCGGGCCGCAGCCCACCGGCGGGATCGCCGCCAT
The DNA here is from genome assembly GCA_964627425.1 of uncultured Gemmatimonadota bacterium. Lineage (GTDB taxonomy): Bacteria > Gemmatimonadota > Gemmatimonadetes > Palauibacterales > Palauibacteraceae > Caribbeanibacter. The sequence continues at coordinate 53,172 of CAZVIY010000006.1, read as the reverse complement.
GCCCAGCATGCACGTGGCGCTCCCCGCCCTCTTCACCCTGCTGTGCCGAAAGCGGCAGCCGGTCCTGGCCGCCGCCTTCCTGGCCTACACGGCGGTGATCCTGGTGGGCTCGGTGCACCTGGGGTGGCACTACGCCGTGGACGGCTACGCGGCGCTGGCGGCGGTCCCGGTACTGTGGTGGGCCGCGGGGCGCTTCGTGGCCTGGTACGCCCCGCGGTTCATGGAGAGGGGGGCGCCAGGCGCTCGGCCACCTCCCGGCGGTCGGCGCCGTCGGTGAGCTCCACGACCCTCCCCCCCTCGGCGCCCTTCTCCAGCCACCGGGTCACGATGAGGCCCGGCACCAGCTCCCGCGCCGGGAGCGCCGCCGGAGCCCGGAGCTCGGCCACGCGCACGGCGTAGAGGGCGTCGCCCACCGCCTGCCGCCAGCGGTCGCGGGTCCGGCGGTCGGCGTCCCCCCCGGTCGCGGTCCCCTCCCCGCTCCCGATCCCGCCGCCGTTCCCGCCGGGCCACGGCGCCGTCCGGGCCTCCAGCACCCGCCCCCGGGCCACCGGCAAGAGCCGGCGGCGTCCCTCCCGGGCGGCGGGGAGCATCAGGAGCCAGGAACGCTCCAGGGCCGGCCGCTCCAGGGCCCACCGGTGGCCCTCCAGCTCGTCGAGGGCGTCCACGCGGCGCTGGAGGTCGGCGGCCCGCTCGAAGTCCCACTCCCCGGCGGCCCGCTCCCGCCGCTCCACCAGCCGCTCCCGGAAGCGGGCGGCGTGGGCCGGATCGTCCAGCGTCCGGAGGCAGGCCTCCACCTGGTCCCGGTAGCCGTCCAGCCCCACGTCCCGGACGCACGGGGCCGTGCACAGGCCCACGCCGCGCTGGATGCAGGCCGAGCCCTCCCGGTCGGGCTCCAGGCGCCCGGCGCAGCTCCGCAGCAGGAAGACCCGCTCGGCCAGCCGGGCCATGGTCTCCGGCAGCGACCGGTTCCGGAAGGGGCCGTGGTAGCGGGCGCCGGCCCGTTTCGCCGAGCGGACCACCCGGAAGCGGGGGAAGGGGGCCGTGGGGTCGAGCTCCAGGTACCAGGCGTGACCGGAGGACTTGAGGGCCCGGTTGTACGGGGGCTGCCGGTCCAGGATGACGCGGGCCTCGGCCAGACGGGCCTCCAGCTCGCTCCCCGTCCGGCGCCACTGGACCCGCCGGGCGAAGCGGAGCATCTCGGTCATCCGGTCGCTGTCGGGGCCGCCGCCGTAGAAGTAGCTCCGCACCCGCCGGCGCAGGTTCACGCTCTTGCCCACGTAGAGCAGGTCGTCGCCCCGGTTGAGGAAACGGTACACGCCGGGGGCGGCGGGGAGGTCGTCGGGGACCCACCCCGGGACGGGGGACTCGGCCATGTAGGGTGAGGAGGTTCCGGTTCGGCGGACGGGGGGACGCCCGAAGACTACCCGAAGACCGGGTCCGGAGCAAGGCGGGAGGGCGGCCTCAGGAGGCCTCGGGGTCGCCTCCGGCCGCCGCCGGCGACGGGGGGGGCGCCTGGTGGGAATTCCCGTCGTGGTCCTCCCCGGCCTCGTCGCCAGCCTCGCCTTCCTCGCCGCTACCGCCGCCGTCCGTGGTCCGGAGGCCGTCGCCGCCGGCGAAGCGGATCTCGCTGGCCGGCGCCGGGCGGGACATGTAGTAGCCCTGGGCCATGGTGAAGATCGAGCCCCGGGCCCAGGCGAAGTCGCCCTCGGTCTCGATCCCCTCGGCCAGGAGCGGCACGTCGGGATCCACGAGGAGCTCGGCCAGGAGGCCGTCCCACGCCTCGTGGTCGTCGGCCGCCTCCTCCTGCGACGGCAGGCTCCGGAACACGTCCAGCTCCACCTTCACGATGTCCACGTCCAGATCGGCCAGCGAGGAGCGGACGTCGGTGCCCGTCTCCCGGCAGTCGGCGGCCAGGCGGACCCCCAGGTCCCGGGCGGTCGCCAGGGTGGCCACCGCCGTGCGGCCCGCCTCCCGGACGTCGGCCTCGGAGACCTCCAGCATGAGCCGGCCCGGATCCAGCTCCGTGCGGTGGATCTCCTCGGCCAGGAACGGCGGGAGGGCCGGGTCCCGCAGGGAGGCCCTGCTCAGGTTCACCGACACCCATTCGGGCCCGCCGCGGCGCTCCCAGTGGGCGGCCTGGCGGATGGCCCGCCGCAGGACCCACCGGTCGATCTCCACCAGCAGTCCCGCCTGGTGGGCGTCGGAGAGGAACGCCGCTGGCTCCAGGAGCCCGTGCCGGGGATGCCGCCACCGGATGAGCGCCTCCACGCCGGAGAACTCGCCCCGGGGGAGCCCGACGATGGGCTGGTAGTGGAGGATGAACTCGTCGTTGTCCACCGCCCGCTGCAGGTCGCGGGTGGTCTTGTCAGGCCGGGGGGAGGGCGGCGACTCCGACGGGCTGTAGACCTCCACCGGCACCTCGCCCTCGTCGGCGGCGTAGGCCACGTACATGGCCTGGTCGGCCCGGTCCAGGAGCTCGTCGAGGGAGTCGCCGTGGTCCGGGTAGAGGGCCACCCCCACCCGGGCCTCCACCCGGATCTCCTCCTGACCCACGTCCACCGGCCGGTTGACGGCGTCCAGGATCCGCCTGCCGGCCTCCCGGCCGCCCTCGGCCCCGTCCACTTCGGACAGGAGCACGGCGAACTCGTCGCCCCCGATCCGGGCTCCCACGTCGCTCTCCCGGAGGCTCTCCTCCAGGCGCCGGCCCACGGTCTCCAGGACCCGGTCGCCGGCCACGTGTCCGTAGCGGTCGTTGATGGCCTTGAACCCGCTCAGGTCCAGGTAGGCCACCGCGGCGCTGCGGTCCTGGCGGTCGGCCAGTGCGAGCAGGCGGGTCGCCTGCTGCCACATGAGCCGCCGGTTGGGCAGGCCGGTGAGGGCGTCGAAGTGGGCCTGTCGCTCCAGCTCCAGCTCCCGCTCCTTCTGGGCGGTGAGGTCCAGCAGGAGGACCAGGTGTCCGTCGCCCCGGGAGGCCCGGACCGCCGTCACCAGGGCCCAGGTGGTCCCGCCCTGCTCGGTGACCAGGCGGAGCTCCTCCAGGGGCAGGGAGTCCAGGTCCCGCAGGCGACTCAGCAGGCGGGGCCCCGGGCCCTCGTCGTCCAGGAAATCCCCGAGGGGACGGCCCGTCACGGCATCGGGGTCGGTGGCCTCCACCAGGGAGAGGAAGCCGGCGTTGCAGTAGCGGATCGTGCCCTCGGGGCCGAGCCGGAGGGTCCCCACCCGGCCGTGCTCCAGCAGACGCGAGTATTCCCGGTCGGCCTCGTCGGCGACCTGGTCCGGGCTCGTGGCCTCTCCGTCGACCTCCTCGCCGGCTTCGACCTCCTCGCCGGCCTCGACTTCGACGTCCGGATCCCGGTCGACCCCGGAGGCCGCGTCGGCGGGGGGCGGCTTGGGAGCCCGGACGACGGCGTCGGCGTCCCGGTCGTGGGCCGGCCGGGGGATGCCGTGGGGATCGGAGGCGCCCACCAGGCCGAAGGCCACGGCCCGGGCCAGCCGGACCTCCCGGGACGACCACCGTCTGGGCGTCCCGCCCCGCTCGAACCGGATCAGCGCTCGCCGTCCGTCGGGGAGCCGGACCTGCTGGTCGATCCACCCCTGGAGGCCGAGGGGCAGGGCGTAGGGCTCCAGCAGCTCGGCCACGCGGGGGTCGCTCAGGACGTCGTCCACCACCAGGAGGTCGTCGTCGTCCAGGGCCCGGAAATAGCCCGGGTAACGGGCCTCCGGCAGGAGGCCGCCGGCGGTGTGGGCGCCGGTGCCGGGGTGGTGGAGGTGGACCCGCCGGAGGATCCGGCCCGGATCACCCTCACCCCCGGATCCGTCGCCGCCGGCCTCCATGATCCACAGGGAGACCCGGTGGGCGGAGACGGCGCGTCCGCCGAGCTCCAGCACCTCGGCCACCGTGCCCCGGGGGTCCGGGGGAGGAGGCGCGCCGGACACACGGGCACCGGCGCCGTCTCCCTCGTCGTCTGGCTGAGGCCTGCGGGTCGTCATCACGAACCTCGTGCGTGGAGCGCGGCGGCGCGGTCGTCCCGCTCTCGCGGAGGATCGATCCCCGTCGGCAGGAGAGAGGCGAAAGCCTGACGAAAGGATGGTTGCCTGATTATGGCGTATACTCACGGCTGAAGCAATAGTTTACACGTGTGTCTCTACGTAGCTTCAACTCCCGTGCCTCCCGGCTCCCCCAGGGGCAGGCGGGGGGGAGCGGCGGTCGTGGAGGGCGTGTTGATAGCGTGTTGAGACCCCGGCTTACCATCGAGGCTCGGTCTCCGCGGACCGGAGGATCGCCCGTCGGGCCGCGGCGCGTCGATCGCCTCGTGCTTCGGGAGCCGGATGACAGCCTACCGCCTGCGCACCCTCGGCGACCTCTCCCTCCGGGACGAGGAGGGACGGGAGCTGGTGGGGCCCTCCAAGGGCCTGGCGCTGCTGGCCTTCCTGGCCGCCACCCCCGGTCACGCCGCCCGCCGGTCCTACCTGGCCGACCTCCTGTGGCCCGAGGGGCCGCGGACCCGTGCCCGGGCCTCCCTCCGCCAGGCCATCTACTACGTGGCCCGGTGCGCCGGCGAGGACCCGCTCCGGGCCGACGGGGAGCGCCTGTTCCTCCGGGAGGACCGGCTGGCCGTGGACCTGTGGGAGCTGGAGCGGGCTTCCGCCGAAAAGCGGTGGGGTGCGGTGGACCGCCTCCGGGCCGGGCCGTTCGTACCCGAGGTGCCGGGCACGGTGAGCCGGGAGTTCCGGGAGTGGATCCTGTCGGTCCGGAGGCAGGTGGACGGCTACGGCGACCGGACGGCCGCCCGCTCCAGCAAGCGGACCTCGGGCCGGGACGGAGCCGCGGCCGGCGGCCGCGAGGACGACGCGGTAGGGGACGGATCCCGCCCCCGGGGGACCCGGGCGCCGGGCCGCCACCGCTGGGTCACCGTGGCCGCCCCGGCGGCGGTGGCCGCCACGGGGGTGCTCCTGGCGGCGGCCGCCGCGGCCGGGGTGGTCTGAGAGGGCCTTCGCCCGCCGGCCCTCGACGTTCCCCGCGCCGGATTGCGTGCCACGCCGTGAACTGTACTTTCAGCGCCAGGAGAAACGGGACGGAGCGTAGCCGGGGAGGTGCGCGATCGAACCTGGCAGGGGCCATGACCGCAGGGCTTCCTTCCGCCATGCCGTGAGGGATATCGGTTCGTGAGCCGATATCATCTACGGACGCTGGGAGCCCTCTCCCTCCACCGGGAGGGCCCGGACGGCGAGGCGGTCCTCCGCGACGCCAAGGCTCTGGCGGTGCTCGCCTACCTGGCCGACACTCCGGAGGGGTCCGGGGACCGGGCCCACCTGGCCCGCCTGCTGTGGCCCCTGAAGGAGGCCAGCCGGGCCCGTGCCGGGCTCCGGCAGGCCCTCTACTACCTCCGCCGCAGGACGTCCGACGGGCCCCGACTCCTCCGGTCCGACGAGCACCGGCTGGCCCTGGACCGCCGGGGGCTCACGGCAGACCTGTGGGCCTTCGAGGAGGCCCTGGACCGCGAGGACTGGGAGCGGGTCCTGGACCTCCACGAGGGTCCGTTCCTCGGCGACTACTCGGTGGAGGGCGCCGAGGAGTTCCGGCGGTGGCGGGACAGCCGGGACGACGGGATCCGGGCCGGGGTCCGGGAGGCCTGTCGGGCCCTGGTGTCCGGGGGCCTCGAGGGGGACGATCCCGACGCGGCCCTCCGTGCGGCCCGGTGCTGGGCCGAGATGAACCCCCTGGACGAGCGGGCCCGGTCGGCCCTGATCCGCGCCCTGGTGGCGACGGGCGACCGGGCCGGCGCCTTTCGGGCCTACGAGTCGTACCGGACGCTGCTGCAGGAAGAGCTGGGAGAGACGCCGGGCCCGGGCCTGTCCAGGGCCCTGGAGGAGATCCGATCGGGGGCCTCCCGCCCGGCCCGGCGCGAGGACGGCGACGCCGGCCCTCCCGCCGAGGACGCCGGCCCTTCCACCGACGACGCCGGCCCTGCCGCCGACGACTCCGCCCCTCCTCCCGACGCTACGGCGCCCCCGGACCCGGCCGCCGCTCCCACCACCCCCGATTCCCGCTCCTGGATCCGGCGCGGGAGCGCGGCGGCCGTGCTGGCCCTGGCCGTCTTCCTGATCGTGGCGGCGGGCTGGCGGGTGCTGGCGGGCGGCGGCGACGGCGAGGGCGACGCCGGGTCGGCGGTGGAGGTGCTCCTGAAGACGGGCGCCGGCGAGGACGGTATCGCCGTTCAGACGGTCCGATGGCTCGGGGACTCGGCCGAGGTGATCTCCGGGGAGCGGCTCCCCACTCACGGCCTCCCGGGCCCGGGAGGCGGCTGGATGGCCCTCGCCGTCCGGACCCCGGGCGGGCTGGATCTGGCCGTGAGGGGACCCGACGACGGGGAGCCCCGCCGCCTCACCCGTCGCCCCGCCGACGAGAGGCCGGTGGCCTGGTCTCCCGACGGCCGGTGGATCGTCTACCAGGTGGGGCGGGTCGAGGAGGACGGCGGCTACACCCGGCGGTACCGGGTCCGCGGTCTGGACGGGCCGGACGGAGGCCCGGAGGGCGGATCGGACCGGTCCCTGGGGCTTCCCGCGGTGTCCCCCGGACGGCTGCGACCGCCCTCCGCCGACTGGTCCCCCCTGGGCACGTCGGTGGCGGTGGTGAGCGACTCGGCCGGCGACCCCGACGTGTGGACGGTGGCCCCCGACGGGAGCGCCGCCCGGAACCTGACGGCTGGCCACGAGGGCTACGACGGCGAGCCAGCCTGGTCGCCGGAGGGCCGGCGGATCGCCTTCGTCTCCGACCGCTCCGGGAGCCGGGACGTGTGGGTCATGGGGGCCGACGGCGCCGATCCCCGCCGGCTCACCTTCTCCTCGCGGGAGGCCGGCGCCCCGGCGTGGCTCGCGCCCCGGCGGCTCGGATACTGCCGGCGGGGCCCCGAGCGCGCCGAGTACCGGAGCGTGGACGTGGCCACCGGCGACGACGTCCGGCTGGCCGGGATGGCGGGGTGCGAGATGCGGGTCGCCGTCCGGCGCCCCGGCACCCCGGGGCGGTGGATCGCCTCGGTGGAGCTGCCGGAGCACCTGGAGCGGGTGGCCCCCGGCCAGTGGATCCGCCGGGAGGCGACCGTCCGGGACGCACGGGGCGAGGCGGTCCCGGCCAGGGAGCTGGTGCTGAGCTGGAGCGCTTCGGACTCCTCGGTGCTGGACCCGACGGCCGGGGACGGATGGCTCCGGATCCGGGGGACCGGCGAGGCCACGCTCCGGGTGGAAGCCGCCGGGTGGCGGGCCGACTCCGCTCGGCTCCGGTCCCGCCCTCCCGAGGTCCGGGAGCTCGAGCCGACCCTCTCGGAGGACTGGACCGGCGGATTGGACACGGCCCGGTGGGTGCCGGTGGGTGATCCCCCGCCGGAGGTGATGGGCCCGGAGGAGCGGTTCCCGGCGGCCTTCCTGAACCGGGGCGACGAGAACTTCCACAGCGGTGCCGTGGGCCGCCGTGCCCTCCGGACCGCCGACGGCCTGACGCTCGAGTGGTGGGGTCGGGCGCCCTTCAGCCGGCCCCGCTTCCAGGCGCTGTTCTCCGGGCTCGTTCGGACGGTTCCCCCGGCAGGCCACGGGACCTGGACGGCGTCGGACGCGGTCCTGACGATCTCTTCGGGCTCCGCCGCGCCGGATTCCCTGGTGATAAGGGCAGGCACGTATGACCACCGCATCCCCGCCCCGGACTCGCCGGACGTCTGGCACCTCTTCGCCGTGCAGGTGGACACGGCCGGCCGGGTGAGCGTGCTGGTGGACGGCCGGATGCACTGGCGGTCGCCGGGCACGGTGGACCCGGCCGACCTGGACGGCACCCACCCCGCCGTCTACGGCCGCTCCCACGAGGCCCGCATCCTCCACGGACCGGTGCGGGCGTGGGAAGGGGTGCGCTACGCGATGCCCTGACGCCGCGGCCGGGGGCACCGGGCGGGGCCCCTGCGACCGCGCCCCACGTGCACGAGACCGCCGTCCCTTTTATACTGGATCCGTCGCAGCTCTTGTATACTCCGTTGCCTTTGCTGACCCGAGGGGATTGGAATGGATCGTTTCGCGCTGTTCGTCGACGCCGGATACCTCTATGGAGAGGGCGGCAAGCTGGTGGCCGGGACCCCGAGCCGCTCCCGCCTCTTCCTGGACTTCGAAATCGTGCAGGACCGCCTGGCCACGCGGTGCGCCGAGCACTGCGGGCTCCCCCACCTGCGGACCTACTGGTACGACGCCGCTCCCGGGGGCAAGCCCACCTCGGCCCATTTTCGCCTGGCCCACGAGCCGCGGCTCAAGGTGCGCCTGGGCCAGCTCACCTCCAACGGCCAGTCGGGCGTGGACGGCCGGATCATCCGGGACCTCATCGTCCTGTCCCACAACCGGTCCATGGCCCACGCCTTCCTGCTGGCCGGCGACGAGGACCTCCGGGAGGGCGTGGAGGTGGCCCAGGAGTGGGGCATTCCGGTGACGCTCCTGGCGGTGGAGGCCGCCCAGGAGGGCGAGGAGAACCTCTCCAGCCAGCTCCTGCGGGGCGTGGACGAGGTGCTCACCCTGGGAGAGGACGACGTCTCGGAGTTCATGTGGCCCCGCGAGGAGGAGGACGAGGACTACGTGGAGCCCGAGGAGGCCCACGCCGTGGGCCGCCGCTTCGCCGAGAGCTGGGTGCGGGAGGCCGACGATCGGCGGGTGGACGCCGTCCGGGACCAGGTGCCCCAGATCCCCGGGGCGCTGGACGCCCAGCTCATGGAGGAGGCCGACGCCGCCCTGGGCGTGTCCCTCCGGAACCACCGGCAGCTCCGTCACGCGGTGCGCGACGGGTTCTGGGCGGTGGTGAACCCGGGCTCGGACGGCGGCGGTGGCGACTGAGCGCCCGGAGGCCTCGGCCTACGACCGGCGCCGCCTCCGGGCGGGACTCCGCCGCCTGGCCGAGACCGGCGCTTCCACGCTGGAGGTGGCCCGGACGGCCGTCTGGGTCTACGAGGGAGGGCGCGACCGCCTGCACCGCATCCACCTCTACCACCGCTCCAGCGGCGAGCACGTGGCCGGCGGCGAGCTCCGCCGGGAGCACTACCCCGCCTACTTCGAGGCCCTGGACGCCCTGGAGGGCGACGAAACCCTGGCCGCCGCCGACGTGCACCGCGACCCCCGGACGGCCGAGCTCTCGGAGACCTACGCCACGCCGGTGGGCCTGAACGCCTGGATCGACGTCCCCATGCCGGCGGCCGGCGGCCACGGGAGCGCCCCTCCCGCCGGGATCCTGCGATTCGAGCACCTGGGCCCCGCCCGGCGCTGGACGGAGCGGGAACGGGCGGTGGCCCGGGGCCTGGCCGCCGCGGCCGGCGCCCTCCTGGCCTACTTCGGGGCGGGGGATGGGGCCGAAGCGGCGGAGGAACGAGAGGCCGGGCCGGCCGACTCGCCCCCCGCCGACTCGCCCCCCGCCGATGGTGCTGTCTCCGGCCGGCCGCGACCGGCGCGACCGGCGCGCACGGACGGCTCCCCCCTGGACGACGTGGCCGACGAGCTCGAGGGAGCGCTGGAGGCGGGACGGCTGGCCCTCCGGTGGCAGCCCATCCAGCGGGCGGCCGACGGGGCCCGGGTGGGGGCCGAGGCGCTGGTCCGGATGGTCCCGGCCGACGGCGGGGGGCCGGTGCCGGCGGCCCGGTTCGTGGGCCGGGCCGAGGAGGACGGCCTGGCGCCGGCCCTGGACCGATGGGTCCTGGAGCGGGCGACGGGGCCGGCCCGGGCGTGGCTCCGGGAGGAGGCACTGGACTGGATCGCCCTGAACGTCTCGCCCTACTCGCTCGTGGACGGGGACTACCGGGAGGCGCTGGAGGCGGCCACCGCCGGCGAGGGGTCCCCGCCCGCCGGCGTGCTGCTCCAGGTGACCCTGGACCTGGACGCCCATCCGCTGGTGGACGTGGGGCGGGCGCTGTTCGAGCTGCGGAGCCGGGGCTTCGGCGTGTGCCTGGACCTCCGGGGGGCCACGGGCGAGACGCTGGAGGTGGCCCTCACGGCGCTTCCCGCCGACGTGCTGGAGGTGGACCCCGGGCGGGTCGAGCGGTGGGCCGGGGGCGCCGTGCCGGAGGCCGTGCGGGAGGCCCGCCGGACCCGGGGACTACGGCTCCTGGCCAAGCGGCTGGAGACGCCCGATCAGGCCCGGCGGGCCCGGGCCCTGGAGTGCGAGATGCTCAGCGGGCGCCTGGTGGGCCCGCCGGTGGAGGCCGGGGCCCTGGCGGGAGCGGCCGCCGGGGCCTGAAGCGGCTCTTCCTCAGCTCGGATCAGATCAGATGTCGCACCAGGTGGGCTGGTCGTCGCGGCCGGGGTCGGCCGTGATCTGCCGCAGGTCGGTGCCGTCGGCGTCCATGACGTAGATGTCGAAGTCCCCCGACCGGTCGCTGGCGAAGGCCACCCGTGTGCCGTCGGGGCTGGAGGTGGGCTGGACGTCCATGGCGTCGGAGGAGGTGAGCTGCTGGAGGTCGCTCCCGTCGGCCCGGACGCTGTAGATGTCGCTCCGTTCGCCGTCGGCCGACCGCAGGCTGAAGAACACCCGGGTCCCGGAGCCGCTCCACGCCGGGTCCGTCTCCGAGGCCTCGGGGTCGTCGGCCAGGACGGTGACGATCCCGTCCAGGTCCACGCGGAACAGGTCCAGGTCGCCGTCGGGCTCGGGCCCCTCCGAGGCCACCGCCAGGCCCTGGCCCCCCGGCGACCAGTCCAGGCTCATCCCGCGGACGTCGTCTCCCACGCCCTCCACCACGGTGCCGTCGTCGGTCATGGTGGCCACGCGGTTCTCGGCGCCGTCGAACTGGCCCCGGCCGCTGGTGATGAAGGCGACGCGCTCGCCGTCGGGCGACCAGGCCGGGCTGTAGTCCTCCTGGCCGCTCCCCTGCCGGATGGTGAGGCGGTGGAGCTGGCCCGAGGCGCCCAGCCGGTAGATGTCCCGCTGGGGGCCGTCGCGCCCCACCGAGGTGAAGACCAGCCGGGAGCCGTTGGCCGAGCAGTCCGGCGCGCCCTCGGCCCCCTGCGTGCCGGTGACCTGACGGAGCCGCGTGCCGTCGAGGTTCACCCGGTGGATGGCGGCCTCGACGTTCCGGTCGCTGATGAACACCAGGAACGACTGCGGGGTCTCCGGCTCGTTCGGCTGGGAGGGGCTCTCGCCCAGACATCCCGTGAGCAGGAGCGCGCCGGCCAGGGCCAGGCCGACGGCGGAAGGCTTGGTGAGAAGGGCGTTCATGGTGGGGAGTCCTCCCGGAGGTCTGGTCGGCCTGGTCGGTACGGCTGGAGCGGCGCCCGCGCCGATCGCGGCGTGCCCGCGCCCGTGCTTCACCGACCGCCGGCGCGCAACGCGCCGCATCTTCCCTTCAGCGTCTCAAGAGGTTATGATACGGGTTGCACGTTCATCTACACAACGGCTTCAAACGGGGGAGAGTTCCGAGATGGGTTCCTGGAGAGACGAGAGATTTCCGATGCTTCGATCGACCGCCATGTCGATGGTGGTCGGGCTGGCAGTCTTCGGACTGGCTGCCTGCGGCGGCGACGACAACGGCGGGCCCACCGATCCCGGCGACGACATCAGCGAGGAGCAGGCCGCCGAGGTGGCCGCCGCGGTGAGCGCCGGCATGGGCCACGCCTTCGGCCTGGCCCTGTCGGGTGGAGGATCGGCGTCGGTGGCGCCGGGCGCCCTGACGCCGGGGAGCGTCGACGGCATGCCGATGGCCGCCGAGACCTTCCAGTGGAACATGGACAACAGCGGCGCCTGCCCCGAGGGCGGCGACGCCAGCACCAGCGGGTCCGGCACCATCACCAGCACCGAGGGCAACAACAGCACCACGGTGGACTTCGACTGGAACGCCGACGTGAACTACAACGACTGCGGCGTGAGCACCGACGACGGCATCTTCACGCTCTCCACGTCGTCGCCGCTCAGCTTCACCGGCAGCGGCACCGTCACCTCCAACGACGAGGGCGGCGGCACCGGCAGCTTCACCTGGAACATGGACGGCACCGTGGACTGGAGCGAGGGCAGCGAGTCCGGGAGCTGCGGCATCAACCTGACGACCTCGCTGGACTTCAGCAGCAGCGGAAGCGGCGGCGGAACCTGGACCGGGGGCATCTCGGGCAGCGTCTGCGGCCACAGCATCGACGAGAGCTGGGACACCACCATCAGCGTCTGATCACCCGACGGCCGGTGGCCTGACGCCTGCCTCGCCGGGACCGGGAGGCAGCTCGGGCAGGTAGCCGGGAGCCGGGAGGCGCCCGGGCCGGGATCTGAAGGAGGAGAGGCGGGGCAGCGTGCCCCGCCTTTTCTTTTGTCCGGACGTCAGAAGTGGCCGATCTGGATGTCGCCGCTCGGGCCCTCGGCGCGGCCGCGCCGGGAGTAGAGGGCCTCGACGGTGGCGAAGGGACCGGTGCCCCGGCTCCCCCGGCCGGGATCGATGATGCTCACCCGGGTGCCGTAGGGCGTGCCGTCGCCGGTGATGCCCTCCACCACCAGGGCGTGGCCCACGTAGTTCTGTCCGCCCCGGGGCATGACCAGGGCCACGTAGCACAGGCCGTGGCGCCGCAGCATCTGGGCCCACCCCTCGATGGGGAAGGAGGCCTGGGGCTCGGTCCGAAGGCCGGCGTCGCGCAGGAAGGCGTGCTCGTGGGCCAGGGGCTCGTTCCGCCTGAACTTCTCCACCCAGTGGGGACCCACGTGGGCCAGGGCGTCCTCGATCTCGTAGCTGGTGCCGTCCTTCCACGACTTCAGGATGGTGTAGGTGGTGGCCCAGCAGCTCTTCGAGGTGGGCTGCTCCAGCACCGGCTTGTGGCCGGGAACCATGTAGGAGAAGCGCAGGCCCGAGGCGGCGGTGGCGCCGGAGCGCTGGAGCTCCTGGTCCAGGGCCGCCAGGGTGTTCTGCCCCATGATCCCGTCCACGCTCAGGTCGTTGGCCATCTGGAACCGGGCCACCACTTCTCGGGTCTCGGGCCCGTAGATCCCGTCCACGCTTCCGTCGGGCCGGATGGAGTGGGACATGTCGAAGCCCAGGTCGGCCAGGGCCCGCTGGACGGTGGCCACGGCGTTGTGGTCGTCGTCCCAGAGCCCCATGGCGGGGCTGTTCCGGGCGGCCCGGTCCAGGCGGCGGTCGTTCCGGAGGCGCGGCGAGGTGAGCGGCATGGGGCTCCCCGGTGGGCTAGTTCCCTTCGGCGGCGTCGATGGTGAACTCGTGCACCATGCCCCGGGGGCCGTACTCCTCGGAGACCAGGGCGTAGCGGCCGGGCGTGAGGTCGGCGGTGAAGTAGCCCGTCCGGCCCTCGGCCATCGAGTCCAGGCCGCCCAGGTTCTCGCCGGGGGCCGGGGAGCGGAAGCCGTCCAGGTCCATCCAGTCCATCCAGGCCATCACCGAGTCCACCGTCAGGCCATCGGGCAGGCGCACCAGGTTCACGTCGTGCTTCATGAGCCCCTCGGGGGTGTCGGTGACGTTCACCTCCACCGTCTGCTCGCCGGCGGCGAAGGTCCCCTCCACGTCGATCGCGTAATTGGAGAGGGTGAGCGTCACGTCGGGCTCCGGGGGCTCGGCGCCGCCCTCCTCCTCGGTCACCACGAGCTCCCGGATCATCCCCCGGTCGGTGTGCCACGTGCCGTCGGGGGTCTTCACGTAGCACTCCATGGCGTAGGTGCCGGGCTCGAGGCGCACCGTGGAGGTGCCCGTGAGTCCCGCGTCCAGAAGCGCCACGCCGCCGGCCGGCACGACCTCGGTGACGAACCACTCCGGGAGCCGCTCGCCCAGGGTGGCCAGCGTCTCCTGCCGGTCCAGCTCCCCGGAGGCGTAGCGGTTGTAGACGCTGGAGAAGACCCGGGGCACCTGCCGCTGGTACTGGCTGAAGCTCACCGTGTCGGGCAGCCGGTAGAGGTAGACGAAGTGGTCCTGCTCGCCGTCGTTCTCCAGGCGGACGGTGGTCCACCCGGAGGGGACCTCCCGGGGGGCCTGGAACTCGAAGTCCTTCGCCACCACCTCCAGGGTGCCGGCCTCGTAGGAGCCGCCGGCCGCGGCGGTGTCCCGGGAGGCCGTCTCGGAGGAGGCGTCCTGATCGGCGGGCCCGCACGCGGCGAGGCCCGCCAGCAGTGCCAGGGACAGGAAGCGGGACGCGAGGGAATTCGGGGTCATGGTTCCTCGTCCTGCATTGTGAAGAAGATCCTCCCGGTGGTTCCACGGGACGAACACCACGGGACGAACAGGTTAGGACGGCGGGACGACCGCTGCAACGACGGCCCGTGTTCGGCTACCGCATCAGCCGGATATATATAGTGTCGAGATACCGGATCCGGGCCGCGCAGCCCGGCGCACGCCCACCCTCGACCGTCGACGTCGACAGGCTCGCCATGCGACCTCCCGGGCACAGGAAAGCGACGACACCCCGAAGGAGGACGGTCCCACCCGACCCGGCACCGGGCCCGCGGGTGGTGATCGTGCTCCTGGCATCGCTCCTCGCCACCGCCTGCGGCGACGGCGCCTCCACGGCTCCCGAGGATCCCGATCCGCCCGACGAGCTGGCCGTGGAGGTGGTGGCGGAGGGCCTGAGCCAGCCCGTCCACCTCACCTCACCGCCGGGGAGCGACCGGCTGTACGTGACCGAACGCCGGGGGACGATCCGGATCCTCGAGCGGGACGGGACGATCCTGGAGCCCTTCTTCCTCGACATACGGGACCGGGTGGGATCGGGGGGATCGGAGCAGGGGCTGCTGAGCCTGGCCTTCCATCCCGAGTTCACCTCGAACGGCCTGGTGTTCGTCTACTTCACGAACCGCGCCGGGGACACCCGCGTGGTCCGATACCGGATCCGGGTCGGCGATCCGAACCGTGCCGACCGGTCCACCGCCCGGACGATCCTGGCCGTGGCCCAGCCCTTCTCGAACCACAACGGGGGTCTGCTGCGCTTCGGCCCGGGGGGGAACCTGTGGGTGGGGCTGGGCGACGGGGGCTCGGGGGGCGATCCCCGGGGCAACGGCCAGGACCCGGGCACCCTCCCGGGCTCCCTCCTCCGCCTGGACGTGGACGGAGGGGACCCGTACGCCGTGCCCCCGGACAACCCCTTCGCCGGCTCGTCGGAGGGCCGGGGGGAGATCTGGGCCTACGGCCTCCGGAACCCGTGGCGGTACGACATCGACGAGGAGGCCGGGCTCCTGTACGTGGCCGACGTGGGACAGAGCGAGTGGGAGGAGGTGAACGTCCGGCCGCTGGACGAGGCCGGGGTGAACTACGGGTGGAACGTCATGGAGGGCCGCCACTGCTACGCGTCGGACTCCTGCGACCGGAGCGGCCTGACCCTCCCGGTGCTCGAGTACGGGCACGACGAAGGCTGCTCGGTGACGGGCGGCCACGTCTACCGGGGAGAGGCCCTCCCGGGGCTCCGCGGACACTACGTCTACGCCGACTTCTGCGCCGGCTGGGTCCGGAGCTTTCGCCACGACGACGGCCAGGCCCGGGACCTCCGGGAATGGGATCTCCGGGACCTGGGGCGGATCACCTCCTTCGGCACCGACTCGGCGGGGGAGCTCTACGTCCTGGCGGCCGGAGGATCCATCTACCGGCTGGTCCGGAGATAGGGCGCCCGTCCCACAGGGCCCCGGACGTCGTCCGCGCTGGGGCGAGTGGTGCATGGCCCCGCCGATTGTGTCGGTTGAATGCGGCAGGGTGACGGTTCCGGGAGATCCCTTCCTTTTTCCGACGTGCCCGGATATCCATGGGTTCCTCCGATCCTCGCCGAGCCGAGCATGGTATCTGCAGGAATTCGGCCCTGAATCATGGGACACGGCGGCGTGGGGAGGGACCACGGGGTCGTGCCGGACGATCCCCGGAGGGTCGTTTCGGTTCCGGGGCGGATCACACTGAGGTCGGCGGAGGAGGAGTGATGGTCGAAGAGGGTGGACACGTCCTCATGGCGAGCCGGCGCTCGTGGCTCGTTTCTGCTCTGAAGGGCATCCTGGAAGACATGGGCCTGGATGTCGTGAACGTAGAGACCCCGGGAGACGCCCTCGATCACGTCCACGAGGCCGATCCCGCCCTCGTTCTGGTGGACCATGATCTGGATCCGGACGAGGGGATTCCCCGATTCTGCCGCCATCTGATCCAGGGGGGGCTATCCCGGGCCACTCCCCTGGTGGTGTATTCCTCGGGTACCCTCTCCCGTGCCGACCTCCACGCCGAGGCGCTCGATGCCGGAGCCTGGGCCGTCGTCCGGGACCCTCTCGAGGCCGGACCGCTGTCGGCACTCGTGCGCCGACTCCTCCGGATGAGCGATCTCATCTCCCTGTCCCGCGTGCAGGAGGAGCTCGTCGATCCGGAGACGGGACTCCTGACCCTGTCTGGCCTCCGCAGGGTCCTGCCCGCGCTGGGAGCGCTGGCCGCACGCAATCGGGCGCCGATGGTCGCGCTGGTGGTAGGCCCGACGAGGGACGCCGACCGGGACCTCCGCCTCAAGGTCGCCGAGATCTGTGCGGAGGAGGTGCGCAGCTCCGA
The DNA here is from genome assembly GCA_964627425.1 of uncultured Gemmatimonadota bacterium. Lineage (GTDB taxonomy): Bacteria > Gemmatimonadota > Gemmatimonadetes > Palauibacterales > Palauibacteraceae > Caribbeanibacter. The sequence continues at coordinate 36,682 of CAZVIY010000006.1, read as the reverse complement.
CCTCTGCGCCTGGGTGAACGAGACGGAGCTGGCGATCGTCGCCTACGATACGCCCGCCGAAGGGGCACGGACGCTCGCGAGCCGGCTCAGCGCGGCCGCCCGGGAGGCGGCGCCCGAAAACGGCGAGGATCGCCTCAGCGCGGGGATCGTGGAGATCGGTCCCCTGGAAGAGCTCCAGGAAGCCGTGAGTGCGACCCGCCGGGAGCCCCTGGAGGAGAGGGATCTACCGCCCACCGATTTCCGGGATCTCTTCTCTCTCTCCGCGGCACGAGAGGCCCTCGAGCAGGCCCGCCGGGCCGGCGGTGGGATCCGGGTGGTCGGTGCGGCATGACCGACACCGCCTTCTCGGACGGATCGAACGGGGCGTACGACCATCTGTCGGAGTCCGGTCGTGGACGGCTGGCGGACGCGCTCCGGGGCCTGGCCGAGTCGGGAGCGAAGGCTCTGCAGGTGGCACGCGCGGCGGTGTGGCTCTTCGGCCCGGACCGGGAGCGGTTGACGCGGCTCCACCTGTACCACCGGTCCTCCGGTGAGCACACCGCCGGTGGAGAGCTCCGTCGTGAGGAGGCATCGGAATATTTCGACGCCCTCGAGGAGGGAGGGGTGATCGGGATACGGGACGCCACACGGGACCCGCGGACGAGGACGTCCAGCGCCCTCCGGGAGGCCGCCACCGGGATCACCGCGTGGATCGACGCGCCGGTGGGTGCAGCCGGGGGCGGAGCCCCGCCTCGAGGAATCGTTCGCTTCGAGCACCTCGGGCCGTCCCGGGAGTGGACGAGGGGCGAACAGGCCCTCGCCGAGGGCTTCGGCCGTGCGCTGGGGACCCTGCTGAGCCACTTCGAGGGCGAACGGACGCCGCTCCGCCCGGCGAGGTCGGATCCGGAGCCGGTCGAGGAGGAGAGCGACGCCGGAGAGGAGCCGACATCCGGGCTTCGGCCGGCGTCCGAAGAGGTCCTGCGGCGATCTCCGGCGGGCATCGCCGTGCTCTCCGCTCAGGGAGAGATCCACTTCTGCAATCCGGCCTTCGCACGGATGCTGGGCTACGATGAGCCGGGAGGGGCGACGGGCGGCTCCCTTCGGGACGTCTGTCCTCGGACGGGTGACTGGGACGAGCTCGTCACTCTGGTTCGGGACCGGGGGCGGGTGGAGGGTCGTGAGGTTCGCGTCGACCGTTCCGACGACGGGCATTCCTGGTTGCTCCTGGGCGCCACCCGCCTGGAGGACCACAGCCTCGCCGGACCGTTCGCCGGTGACGGCGAGAGGCTCCTGCTGTCGGCCATGAACATCACCGACCGGAAGACGAACGAGGAGCGTCTGGAGCGGCTCGCGAATCAGGATCCGCTCACGGGGATAGCGAACCGTCGCTTCCTCCAGGTGGCGGCGGAGAACGCGCTGGCCCTGGCCGACCGGCATGGACGGCAGGTGGCTCTCCTCTACCTGGATCTCCGCCGCTTCAAGGCGGTGAACGACAGGTTCGGCCACGAGGTGGGTGATCGGGTCCTGACCCACGTGGCCGATCGCCTGCGGGCGCGGGGCCGCGAGAGCGACCTCACGGCTCGGATCGGCGGCGACGAGTTCGCCGTCCTCCTGTCGGAGGTGGACGACGGAGTGGAGGGCGCCGAACGGGCGGCCGAGCGGCTGATGAGGTCGCTCCGGGCTCCCGTCGAAGTGGGACATCGGACCATCGACGTGGAAGTCACGATCGGAATCGCCGTCTATCCGGATCACGCTCGGGACGTGCGCTCCCTGCTCCGCCTCGCCGACGAGGCGATGTACCGGGGCAAGGCCTGGGAGGAGGGCCAGATCGTAGTCTGGAACGAGGACGTGTCGGCGTCCCCGGACGGGGAAACGCGGATGTCCGAAGGGGAGGCTCCGGACCGGGGCCGGGGAGCGGCGCTCCCGGATCGGGAACAGCTCGATCTCCACTGGCAGCCCATCCAGCGGGGATCGAACGGAGAGGTCATCGGCGCAGAGGCCCTCCTGCGAGGCCGACATCCCGACCGCGGCCTCCTCTCCGCCGGAGAGTTCGTCGGACAGGCGATCGAGCAGGGGTCGATCACCTCCTTCGATCTGTGGGTCCTGGAGCGGGCCGTGGAGCAGCTGGGCGAGTGGCGGGACGCCGGCACGGTCGACTGGATCGCCGTCAACGTCGCGCCTCAGTCCCTCCTGGACCCCGACTACATGGAGACACTCGATCGACTGGTGGAGTCGGGTGCCCTTCCTCCCTACGCCATGCTGATCCAGACCTGGATGCGCCGGGAACAGGCTTCTGCTTCCAGGGTGGGAACGGTGCTCCAGTCGCTCCGGGATCGCGGGTTCGGGATCTCCCTCGATCTGACGGGTCTGTCGGAGGAGAGCAGAGGTGTCATCCTGAGCGTCCTGGACGTGGACGTGCTCGAGGTGACGCCGCAGCTGCTGACACCCGCGGAGGACGGGCGTCTGGGGGGAGCCCTGGGGAGCGCACGGCGGGACACCGGAGCTCTGTGGTTGGCCAAGAAGCTCGAGACCGAGGAAGAGTACTCCCGGGCACGTGCGACGCGCTGCGAGCTGATCGAGGGATACCTGTTGGGACGGCCGGGTCCCGCCCGGAGCCTGCACAACGGGAACCCGGGCCCGGGGCGTCCGTCTTCGGAGCCCGAATGACGTGCCGGAAGGAAGGTGGACGACCGGGAACAATCTGCCGGTATCCGGCACGTGACGCCCCGGCCCGATCGCCGATTTTTTCTCTGCAACTCATTGTCTTACAGGGCGGTAGACGTACCGGTCGTGATCGGCACTTCCGTTGCGATGGGTGGCAGGCGGCACTGCTCACCCCACGGAGGCCGCCATGCCGCAGACCGAGAACGCTTCGCGAACCGCCGCGACCCTGGCGACGGTGGATCCCGGATCCACCGCCTGGATCCAGGAGGTCGACGTTCCTCCCCACCGGGACCTGTCCGAGGAGCTCGGCTCTCTCCGCCGCGGGCGTCGGCTCCGTTGTCTTCGACGCACCCGGGACCATGTCTTCCTGGCGCTCCCCGACGGTGAGGAGGTAGTCCTCTCCCTGGCGGACGCCCGGCAGGTGAAGGTGCTGGGCGTGATCGCGGGGGGCGAGGGCTCCCCCGAGGACCGCGTCCCCAGCGTGATCGGGGACGGTGGAGGGCGAGTCGTGCGCTGGATAGGGACGGATCCTGCCTCCCCGGCGCCCGTCTCCGTCTCCGGCGAGTCCGATCACCGGGCTTCTACGCACCTCCCGAGGTAGACCGTCCCCCATCGGGAAGGGGTGGTGCGTGATGCGGCCAGGACTGTGGGAGGCGCACCTCACTCCGTCCCCTGCCCTGATGTCGTCCTCCTTGATCTGTACCGACAGCTCCTGCATGATCTCCTCGTGCGTCGCCGCGCACGGTCCCTGCAGCTAGAGAAGCGGCCGGCACCGTTGTCCCCGGGAATCGTCCGGGTCCCGGCACCAGCACGACGAACGTCGAAGGACCACCAGGAGTGGGGGAGCGCTCGAAGCGAGACTCCCTCGGAAAAGGGAGGCGGATGAGCGACCGGAAATCTCTCCTCATCGTGAGCCAGCGCATGTGGCTCGTGTCCGCGTTCGAAGAGATCCTGGACCAGTCGAGCCTCCAGGTGAAGAGCCTGGATACCGGGCGGGAGGCGATCCGACACGTGGCGTCCCACGACCCGGACATCGTCATGCTCGACCAGGCGGTCGACGACGAGGACGACGTCGGAGGCCTGTGTCGTGAGCTCCTCGAGCACGGCCTGGGCCCGGAGATACCGATCCTGATCTACAGTTCCGGGAGCCTGGCCAGGGCCGAGCTCCGTGCGAAGGCCCTGGACGCCGGAGCCTGGACCGTCCTCCACGACCCTCTGGAGCCTGCGTCTCTGAACTCCCTGATCCGCCGGTTCCTCAGCGTCAGCGAACTCATCAGGACGTCCCGGGAGGAGAGCGACATCGTCGATCCGGAGACGGGATTCCTGACCGTCTCCGGCCTCCGGCGTGTCCTTCCGGTCCTGGGAGCGCTGGCCGTCCGGAACACGGTCCCCATGTCGTTCGTCGTCATCGGTCCGACGACCGCCGGGAACGGTGACGAGCGGCGGCGGACGGCCGAAGCCTGCACGCAGCTCGTGCGCAGCGCCGACCTGTGCGCCTGGCTCGACGACGTCGAGCTGGCCATCGTCGCCTACGACACCCCCACGGCCGGGGCGAGACGGATGGTCGATCGACTCAACGATGCCCTCCGCGAGCTGGAGAGCGCCGAGGACGACGGGCCGCTGAGCGGGGGGATCGTGGAGCTGGGCCCCCGGGACGAGCTCAGGGAGACGACCTCCTGGCCGGCGCGGCGGGAACCCGGCCACGCAGCTCTGGACGAGCCGGAGTTTCGGGACCTCGTCTCCCTGTGCGCCGCCAGGGAGGCGATGGAGGAAGCCCGCCAGGCCGGCGGCGGCGTCCGGGTGGCGACCACGACCTGAATCTCCCCGGCACCGGGTCGGCGGGGAGGGCCCACCTCCCCGCGCCCTTCCTTCCCGCACCGGTTTCCTTCCATCACGGTCCCGGATCCCCCTCCGTGGCATGGGCAGCCGTTTGTTGTTCGTAAACGACACTGGACTGTAGCCTTCCGACCACGGGCCGCCTCTCGGACCCGGAGGGGCAATCTTCCGCACGCCGGGGACGTCGATCTTCCGGGGCGAGAACTTCCCCGGGCCGCGCGCCTTTCCGGCGTTCAGTCGGCGGCGGCCCCTCCATCGCCGCGTCGGGAACATCACCGGTCCGAGCGTCGGCTTCGCCGGACCGACTCCTGCATTATTCCGACACTCCCCGTAGCAACCGACGAGCAGAGGCTCCACCGAACGGCCGTTGCCGAACAGTGGAGTCCGGAGCTTTCGAAGGGAGAGTGAGACATGGCGAGGCCGATCTCCGAACATGATCTGCAGGAGGCGGAAGGATGTCACCTGCTGGAGCCCGATGGCACCCGGTGGGACGTGATGGACTTCGCACTCGAATCCGGACGTGCCTGGATCCGAGCGCGGCGTCCCTCCCATGCTGGGGAGGAGGCCTACGAGACCGCCCGCGTCGCGGAGGAACACGGCCGCGCGGCCGAGGAGGACACTGAACGTCGGGTGCGGATCTTCGATACGGTGCTCGGTCGGGGCGCTCGCGTCGTCTGGACGTTCCCCGGGGGTCGACGGGTGATCGCCCGGGGGGACGCCGAGCACGGGCTGGACTGGGAGGTGCGCGACCTGCAGACCAACGGACACGATGGTGGGGCCGGGACCGGGAGCGAGGCCGGGTCCGGGGACACGGAATGCGAGGGGTTCTTCCAGGACGACTTCCTGAATTCCTGAGGCCGGATCGGGGGCGTACGATCCAGCGCGCGCGATCTGTGGGATCGCCGCGACATCCCGGGACCGGGGGGGGGCCGGTACATGTTCTGTAACCTGTTTTTCGGCAGTACCTTACCGATACATGACATTCGGCACGGCATGTGCGGTTCAGGTAGCGTCCGCGATGGAAACCAGGCGGCGGCATGGGCGAGGCAGAAGGTGAGGAGCGGAATGGCAGACTGTGCGCTGGATGAAGTCCGGCTGACGCCGGTGGTCGCTGCGATGGCGATGGGCGCCGCGCTGATCCTCGGTCCACCCGAGGTGGCCTCGGCCCAGCAGGACGACTCCGCCGTCTTCCAGGGTGGGGCCGGGGGCGAGGCGTCGCCGGTGGCCGTCATCACCGGCTCGACGCCCCCGGGCTCGGGCATGAGCCGCTCGGACCTCCGCACCCGCCTCGACTCGCTGGAGTCGATCCAGATGAACCGGCTCGACGACGCGGAGAGGTCCCGGGTCCAGCACGAGATCGGACGACTGGAGCGGCGGCTCGCGCACGGAGACTTCAGACCCGGGGACCTGCTCCTGCTGAACGTCGAGGAATCCCCGGAGATGAGCGGGCGGCTGACCGTCACCTCCGAGCGCGAGGTGGTCATCCCGTTCGTCCGCGAGAGGGTCTCCCTGCGCGGAATCGTGTACGGCGAGGCGGATTCGGTGCTCACCGAAGCGGTGAGCGCCTTCGTCCGGGAGCCCCGGGTGGAGGTCCAGCCGCTCATCCGCGTGGCGGTCCTCGGGGCGGTCCAGCGGCCGGGCTTCTACGACGTCGCGCCGGACGTGGCCCTCTCGGATCTGGTGATGGCGGCCCAGCCGTCCGGATCCGGCGGCGGAAACGGCGGCCCGAAGCTCTCCGGGATCGAGGTCAGGCGCGGAGAGCAGGAGATCTGGTCGAACGAGAAGGGAGACGTGGCCCGGGTCACCCTGGCGCAAGCGGGGGTGCAGGCGAGCGACGAGATCCACCTCCCCCGGGAGGGGGGCTTCGGGCTGGGCGATCTCCGTCACGTGGCGTACGGCCTGGGTGCGGTGGTGAGCATCGGGAGCCTGCTGGTCGGGATCTTCTAGGGGAAAAGGGACTGCGTGCTGTGTTCTGCCCGATCCCATACGGGCCTCGGGAAGGGTCGAAGGGGAAACGGTTCCTGGGGCGGTGCTGACGACGGAGGAGGCGGAGGATGATGGAGTCGGACGATAGGGGAAAGGCGGGAGACTGGACGGAGGGGAGGGCACGCGCGACCGGTCTGCGTATCCCGTCGCGGAGGAAGCGGCGGACGGTGTCCCGCCCGTCGGGCGAGGGACGGAGCCGCCGGGCCGGCGACTGGATGACCCGACGTCCGGAGAGTTTGCCGGTGGAGGTGGATTCGCCGGAGGCCGTGGCGCTGTCCGTCGGGCGACGGCGGCTGACCGATCGCGTGTGTCGGGTCATGGACCTGGTGATCGCCTCCGTCGCCCTGGTCCTGCTGTCGCCGCTCCTGCTGGCCATCGCCGTGGCCATCCGCCTGGACAGCCCGGGACCGATCCTCTTCCGCCAGCTCCGGGTCGGGCTGGACAGACGTGAGGGCTGGAGCGACGATGGAGGGCGGCGGACCGATGACCTGGGAGGACGCCCCTTCTTCATCTACAAGTTCCGGACGATGCACGTGGACGCCGAGGAAGGGACCGGACCGGTATGGGCCTCCCAGGAGGACGGACGGGTGACCCGCGTGGGCCGGGTGCTCCGGCGTCTACACCTGGACGAGATCCCCCAGTTCTGGAACGTGGTGAAGGGCGAGATGTCGGTGGTGGGTCCCCGGCCGGAACGGCCCAGCTTCGTGAAGCTCCTGGAACGGAGGATCCCCGGGTACAAGCTGCGCCACAAGATCCGGCCGGGCATCACCGGCTGGGCGCAGCTCCAGCAGGACGGGGACAGCAGCCTGGAGGACGTGGAGCGGAAGGTCTACTACGATCTGGCGTATCTGAAGCGTCACTCACCGCTCCTCGACCTGGCGATCATCCTCCGCACTCCCATGGTGATATTCGGGAGGAGGAAGGACGGCTTCGGAGACGGTGCCTTCACCTGATCGCCGGTCGCGGGTAGGTGCCTGAGGCCGGCGAGGGAGGGGCGTCGCCTCGGGAGCCCCGGTGGATCCATCGTCTGCTGGTCCGGGGTCCCCGGCGGCTGCTGGAGATCCTCCTCCATCCCCTGCGCCGACGGATCGCCCGTCGGCGCCTCCGTGAGGCGGGCCCCGTGCGCCGCGTGGTCTTCGTGTGCATGGGAAACATCTGCCGCAGCCCCTTCGCGGCCCGGTTCCTCGAGGGTGAGCTCGCGTCGGATCGAGTCGGCGGGGTCCGGATCGAGTCGGCGGGGTTCATCGGGCCGGGCCGGCCATCACCTCCGGAGGCCATCCGGACGGCGGCCCGGTACGGCATCGACCTGACGGGTCACACCTCCCGGCTGGTCGAGGAGACCGATCCCTGTGCCGGGCGCTCCCTCGTGTTCGTCATGAGCACGGGACAGCGGGAGCGGTTCGAGCGCGCTCATCCGGAGTGCGCCGGGTCCGTCCTGGTGCTCGGCGACCTGGATCCGCGGCCGATCCGGAGGCGGACGGTCATGGATCCCATCGAGCGGCCCGAGGAGGTATATTCGCGGGTGTACGGCCGGATCGCCCGCTGTGTCGAGGAGGTGGCCTCGTGCCTGTCTGCGTGACCCGGGATCGGGTTCACGACCGTGGGGACCGGGCTCACCGACACCGTTCTCGTCCGGCGCCTGCCGGAGCGGGATCACCAGGAGGTCGCCCCGAGCCCGGGCCCTGATCCCGGCCCACGACGTTCCCCTCGTGCTCCCGAACCCCGGAGCCGGGGAGCCGGCCGGAGGTGTTGCGCCGGCGCACCAGGAACGGCGTATCGGAGCCAGCTTTCGGGGAGGGCCGGGACCGGCCGACATCCGAGGATTCCCAGCGGGCCGGGTATCTCGAAGGTTCGGGCCGCGGGCACATGCATTGCCTCAATGTCGACCAGATGAAGGAAAGACCTGACATATCGGTCGTCGTTCCCCTCTTCGACGAAGCGCCCAACGTGCGGCCTCTGGTGGCCGCGGTCCGGGAGGCGCTCGAGGGCCGGTACGACTGGGAGCTCCTGCTGGTGGACGACGGGAGCAGGGACGCCACCCGGGAGGTCGCCGCCGAGGCGGCTTCCGAGCACGAGGACGTCTTCTTGCTCGGATTATCACGACACTACGGCCAGACCACCGCCATGCAGGCGGGCTTCGACCACGCACGGGGCGAGGTGGTGGTGACCATGGACGGGGACCTGCAGAACGATCCCGAGGACATCCCGCGGCTGGTCTCGACCCTCCGGCGCGGCTACGACCTGGTGGTGGGGCATCGGGTGGATCGGGACGAGGGGTACCTCACCCGAACTCTGCCCTCCCGGCTGGCGAACCTCCTGGTCCGGAAGCTCACACGGGTGGAGGTGGACGACACCGGCTGCTCCCTCAAGGCGTATCGCCGGGCCCTCGTCGAGGAGCTACAGCTCTACTCCGAGATGCACCGGTTCATCCCGGTGCTGGCGGCGGCCACCGCGGGTGCTCGGATCACGCAGGTCCCGGTGCGCCATCACCCGCGCAGGCACGGCGAGAGCAAGTACGGCCTCGGGAGGACCTGGCGGGTGCTCCTCGACCTCCTGACGGTGGCCATGCTCCGCTGGTTCCGGGAGCGCCCCCTCGCCTTCTTCGTCCTCGCGGGCGTGGCGTCGGGCCTGGTCGGCCTGGCCTTCGCGGGGGCATCGCTCGTCCTGACCCTGACCCCCACGCCCTGGTCCGCGAGCGTGGTGTATCCCGCGGCGGCACTGATGTGTTTCGCCCTGACGGTCTACCTGACCATGGTGGGGCTCCTGGCGAACCTGTCTCTGTACGGTCGGCAGCCGGGCTTCCTCGGGCAGGGAGGGAGGAGCCATGACTGACGGGCGGGTGCGCTCCCCCCTTGCGGCCCGGCCGGCGCGGGCGACCACGAGGGTGGACGAGGAATCCGGGGGAACGGGGGAGGGGAACGCGAGCGTTCCGGTCGAGGAGGGCCTGGTCTCGGTCGTCGTGACGGTCACGGAGCGGCCGATGGACCTGTCGGAGCTCTACGAGACCTACGCCCGCCCGCTCCGGGAGGCGGGACACCGGTGCGAGTTCGTGTTCGCCGTCGGACCGGAGCACCGCGACAGGGGAGAAGGCTTGCGGGACCTCGCCGACGCGGGCGAGCCCGTGACGGTCCTCGAGGCGGGACAGGAGATGGGGGAGGCCTGGCTCCTCCGTCTCGGCGCGTCCCGGGCGAGGGGATCGGTGATCCTCACCCTTCCCGCCTACCACCGGATCACGCCCGGATCCCTTCCGTCCCTGGTGGAGGCGGTGGAGGAGGGGACGGACCTGGCGGTGGCCCGCCGGGCCCCCCGGCGCGATTCCTGGGTCAACCGGCTCCAGACCCGGGGCTTCCACTTCTTCCTCCGGATGGTGACGGGGGAGGAGATGAGCGACGTCGCGTCGGGCGCGTGGTGCATGCGGCGGGAGGTCCTCGCGGAGGTCCCGCTCTACGGGGACTTCTACCGGTTCGTCCCCATCCTGGCGCGCCGGGAGGGGTTCACGGTGACCGAAGTGGATTGTCCCCAGCATCCCGCCGATCGGCCGACCCGCATCTACGGCCCCGGCGTGTACCTCCGCCGCTTCATCGATCTCCTGGGGATCTTCTTCCTGGTCCGCTTCACCTACAGACCTCTCCGTTTCTTCGGCCTGGTGGGATCGGGCCTCGGCCTCGGCGGCGGCGCGGTGCTCCTGGTGATCCTGGCGCAGCGCCTCGCCGGTCAGCCGGCGGCGAACCGGCCGCTCCTCCTGGTGGGGGTGCTCCTCGTGACCCTGGCGGCCCAGGCCATCGCCCTCGGCCTCATCGGCGAGATCATCGTCCATTTCCACGCATCCTCCCGCCGGCGATACCGGCTGGACGAGCATCCGGACGAGGTCGGCCGATGAAGGGAGAGCCCCGGTCGGACCGACGGAGGCACATCTTCACGGTGGACGTGGAGGAATACTTCCAGGTGCACGCCTTCGAAGGCTGCATCAAGCGGGGCGAATGGGACGCCATGCCGAGCCGCGTCCACCGCTCCACGGAGACGCTCCTGGAGATGCTGGACCTCGCCGACGCCCGGGCCACTTTCTTCGTCCTGGGGTGGATCGCCGACCGGTACCCGGATCTGGTGCGCCGCATCGCCGCCGCGGGCCACGAGATCGCCTCCCACGGATTGGAGCACATGCGGGTCACCGAGATGTCGCCGGAGGAGTTCCGGCAGGACGTCCGGCGGACCCGAGAGCTCCTGGAGGACCTCACCGATCAGCCGGTGGTGGGGTTCCGGGCGGCGAGCTTCTCCATCGTCGAGGAGATGGAGTGGGCGCTCCGGATCCTCGTGGAGGAGGGCTATCGCTACGATTCGAGTCTCATCCCCGCCCTTCGCTTCGGGCCCTCCTCGCCGGAGACGGACCCGGATCCCCACCGGAAGATCACCGGCTCCGGCCCACTCCTCGAGCTGCCGGTCACGACCCTGTCGGTGGTGGGAGCCCGAGCCGTGGCCGCCGGGGGCGCCTACTTCCGGCATCTTCCCTACGGCCTCGTCCGCCGGACCCTGAGCCGCGCCGAGGAACGCGGCGTCCCGGGCGTCTTCTACATGCATCCCTGGGAGCTGGACGTCTACCAGCCCCGCCTCGCGGTGCCATGGCTCGCGCGGTTGCGCCATTATCGGGGGCTGGACCGGATGCGGGAGCGGCTCGCCCGACTCCTGCAGGAATTCGACTTCGTCTCGGCCCGCGAGGCCGTGCTGTCGGGTTCCCGGATCGGGAGGACCGAGAAGGAGAAGGACGACCGCCGGCCGAAGGAGCGGGAGCGGCCTCCCCTCCGGCTGATGGACGGGGAGGAACGAAGTGGCTGAGGAATACCGGGGTTCGGCCGCCGAGTGGGACGCCTTCGTACGGGAACAGGCCGGCTGGACGCACTTCCACCTGCATGGATGGCGCGACGTGATCCGGTCGGTGTTCGGGCACGACTGCCCCTACCTGTGCGTGCGCGGCGACGGCGGTGCGCTGGAAGGCGTCCTGCCGCTCGTTCGGGTGAGCAGCGCCCTCTTCGGCCACTACCTGATCTCGCTCCCCTTCGTCAACTACGGCGGCCCCCTGGGGAGCGAGGAGGGCGTCCGGGAGCTGGCCCGGCAGGCCTCCGGGATGGCTCGCCGGGAGGGGGTCGACCTCCTGGAGCTCCGGAGCCGCCGGGAGCTCCCCATCGACCTCCCCGTCTCCCACCGGAAGATCACCGTGGTGCGGGATCTCCCCCCGGGAGAACCGGAGGCCCTGTGGGAGGATCTCCCCTCCAAGGTCCGCAGTCAGGTCCGCCGGCCCCGCAAGGAGGGCGTCGAGATCCGGTTCGGGCCGGAGGAGCTGGATCCGTTCTTCGAGGTGTTCGCCACCCACATGCGAAACCTGGGGACGCCGACGCAGCCGCGGGAGCTCTTCGCCACGATCCGCGAGGTCTTCGGGAGCGACGTGTGGTTCGGTACCGCCTACCTGGACGGCCGTCCGGTGGCCGTGGGATGCGGGCTCCGGTGGGCGGGCGAGGTGGAGATGACCTGGGCCTCCGATCTGTTCGAATACCGGAGGATCGCCCCGAACATGCTCCTCTACTGGTCGTTCATGGAGCGGGCCGCCGAGGAGGGGCTCTCCCTGTTCAACTTCGGCCGGTGCACCCCCGGGAGCGGCACCCACCGGTTCAAGGAGCAGTGGGGCACCCGGGACGAACAGCTCTGGTGGTACCAGCACGAGGAGGCGGACGTGGAGGGGACCCCGTCGCCCGACGACGGCGCCTGGGCCTGGGGGCCGAAGATCTGGCGGAAGATCCCGGAGCCGGTGGCCAACGCCCTCGGCCCGAAGATCGTGCAGTACATTCCCTAGCCTCTCTCGAGCCGCCCGGACGAGGGAGCTGATGGGGACGTCGGCGCCCGGCTCGACGTGAGACTGTGAGACTCCTTCCCCGGCACGTCCTACCCGTCTACTCTCCGGTTCGCCCCGCGGCGCTGCGCTCGGGGATCCGGCACCTGGTCCGTCCCGGAGGAATCCGCGAGCGGGCGGCCGAGCTCGTTCGCCGGAGGTTCTCGCCTCGTTCGGTGGTCCTGACCGACAGCGGGACCACGGCCCTCACCCTCGCGCTGGCGGGCGCCCGGGGCCGGGTTGGGGGCGAGGTCGCGCTTCCCGCCTACGGATGCTTCGACCTCGCCACGGCGGCGGTGGGAGCGGAGGCCCCGGTCCGCTTCTACGACCTCGACCCCGTGACGCTGGGGCCGGACATGGAAGCCCTCGACCGGGCGGTCCGCGCCGGCGCCCGAACCGTGGTGATCGCTCACTACTACGGATTGCCGGTGGATCTCGACCGGGTGAGGACGCTCCTGGAGGGCCGGGAGGTCGTCCTGGTGGAGGACGCCGCCCAGGGTGAGGGCGGTTCCTACCGCGGCCGACCGCTGGGGAGCCACGGGACCCTGTCGGTGCTCAGCTTCGGGCGAGGGAAGGGACGCACGGGCGGATCCGGGGGCGCGCTCCTGGCGAACGACCCCCGGGGCGTCGAGATCGTCGAGGAGATGGAGGGCCGTCTGGAACCGGAGGGCCCCGGCCTGGGTCCCGTGAGCGTCGGTCTCGCCCAGTGGCTCATGGCCCGACCGGACGTCTACTGGATCCCCGCGTCGCTCCCCTTCCTCCACCTGGGCGAGACCCGGTACCGGCCTCCTGCGGCTCCGCGGGCGATGGCGCCCGCGGCGGCGGCACTCCTGGCGGGAAACTGGGAGGCCAGCGACCGGGCGAGCCGGGCGCGCCGCTCCAGGGCCCGACGCCTGCTGGAGAGCGTGGACCCCCTGGCCTCGGTGGAAACGTTCGAACCGGTCGAGGGAGCCCGCGCCGGGTACCTGCGCCTGCCGCTCCGTACGGGCACCTCAGCCGCGGCGGAGGAGGTGCGGTCGGTGGAAGCGCGGCGCCTGGGCGTCGCCCCCCCTTATCCGCGGCCGCTCCATCGGCTGCCGCCGCTCCGGCGGCTGGCGGCGGCCGACACCCGAACCCATCCGGGAGCCGAGCTCCTGTGCCGCTCCCTGTTCACGCTGCCCACCCACGGGCGGACCTCGTCGGGCGACGCCGGGCGGCTCCGGCGCTGGCTGGGACGCCTGGACGGCTGATCCACCGGGAGCCGATTCAGGACGCCGGCAGGACCTGAACCTCCTCTGCCGGGACAGACTCCTCGTCGTAGGGGTACGTGCCGGCTCCGTAGTACCGGTAGTACGGCTCCCTGGGGGACACATCGTTCAGGACCGTCCCGACCACCGGCACCCCGAAGATGTCCGCCGATTCCAGCTTCCGCTTCAGGAGCTCCCGCTCGGTCGTCCCCGGTCGGACCACCAGCACCACCTTGTCGGCGTGTCGGGCGACGACCAGGGCGTCGCTTCCGACTTCCAGGGGAGGGGTGTCCACCACGATGGCGTCGAACACGTTCTCGAGCTCCCGGAAGATCTCGTCCATCCGACCGGACTCCAGCTGTTCGGGACTGAAGGACTTCCGGGATCCCCTCGGAAGGACCCAGAGTCCTTCGGTATCCGTGTCGTGGAGCGCGCCGGCCACCGCCACGTCGCCGGAGAGGGCCTCGATCAGCCCCGGGCTGCCGGGGGTGGAGAACATCCCGGCCAGGTCGCCCCGGCGGGTGTCGGCATCTATGAGCAGGGTGCGCCGGCCCGAGGCGGCGTAGGCCAGCGCCAGGTTCCCGGACAGCAGGGATTTGCCCTCCCGGGGGGCCGGGCTGGTGATCACCACGGTGGACCTCTTTCCGGGAGGCAGCTGATCCAGCTGCACCCGGATGGACCGGAACGCCTCGATCACTTCCGCGGCGGCGGGATCGTCGGAGTCGAGGCGGTTGAGATCGGGGACCGCGCCGAGGATCTGCAGGCCGAGCTCCCGGGAGAGCTCCTCGGGGTGGCGCACCGTGTCGTCCATGCGGTCCCGCAGGATCGCTCCCGCGATCCCGAGGCCGAGGCCGGCGAGAGAGGCCATGAGGAAGAGCCGGGCACCGCCGTCGGTCGTCGGTTGGCCGGGCGGGAAGGCGCGGTCCACCACCTGGAGGTCGGGGAGTGCCGTGGACGCCGCCAGCTGGGCCTCGTTCAGCCGGACCAGGAGGTTGTTGTGGAGCTCCTCGGCCATCTGGACCTCCCGCCGGAGGCGCGCCTCCGTGATGCTCCGGGTGGGGACCTCCCGGAGCTCCGACGCCTGACGCTGGAGCTCGGTCTGAAGCTGCTGGCGGCGCGCCTCCAGTTGCTGGACGAAGGCCCGGAGCTGCTCGGGAATGGTCTCGGTCCGGAGGGCGGAAATGTCTTCCTCGAGCTCCCGGACCCGGGGGTTCGCCGGGGTCAACTCACGGAGGAGCGCTCGTCGACGGGACTCCTTGTCGAACAGCTCCTGCAGCGCCGACCGCAGGGCGGGGGACTCCTCGATGCCCGGGGCGAGCTGGAGCGCCATGGGATCGAGGCTGTCGGCCTCGGCGGCCGCGAGGAGGTCCGAGAAACGTTCGATCCGGGACTGCAGTTCGTCGATGTCCAGCCGCTTCTGGAAGTAGCTCTCGAACACCGGATCCCTGGTGGCCTCGATGCCCGGGGCGGACGACGACGGGCTGCGCTCGGACGGCAACGTGACGGTGGAGACCCGGAAGTTCTCCAGTTCGAGCTCCGCCTCCTCCAGGCGGTTCGCCGCGTAGCTCGTCTGCTGCTCGAGGATGGAGACCACTTCGCGGAGCTTCTGGCTCTTCAGGGAATACGCCGTGGACATGAAGGTGTCGACCACGGCGTTGTGGATCCGGGCGGCCTCCCGCGGCTCGGGCCAGGTGAGGTGCGTGCTGATGAGGTTTCCCGACCGTGGGTTGAAGGCCACCGACAGGCGGTCGCGCAGGCGTGCCGCCGCTCCCGGTACGGAGGTGACGCTGAAGGTGATGTCCCCGGCCGACCGGAGGCGGTCGACGGGCGGGGACCACCGGAATCCGAGGGCCTCTCCCAGGGCCTCTCCCGGCGCGGCCCGGTCGACCTCCCGGCCTTCCCCGTCGAGGAGGCGGACCGACTCCCCGTCCTCGGAGAGAGCGACACGGTACCGGCCGGTCACCGGGTGCTCCCCGTCGCCGGTGAGTCGGAATCCTCGGAACACGCTGTCCGTCGGGGCTCCGTTGGACGCGGGACGGAGATAGAGCCTGAAGTTCCGGACCACCGGCTCCAGGACGCTGAAGCTCAGGAGGAGGTCGCTCCACCCCTGACCCTCGAGGACGTCCGCTCCCTGGATCGGGCCCGACTGGTCGTCGTTGGCCTCCAGCCACAGCGTGGCCTGGGTCTCGTAGATCGGCTCGGTGCGATCGGCCAGGAAGAAGCCGGCCCCTCCGCCCAGGAGGAGGCCCAGGAGCACGAGCCACTTTCCCCGCCAGAGGCTCTGGAGGAGGTGCCGCCAGTCGACGTCCCCGCCGTCGAAGTCGAACGGATCCATCTGCGTGGCCCTCTCCCGGCGGGAGGGGAGATCACCGGGCCGCCGGGCCGGAAGGCCTCTCGGAGACGGCGGCGGACCGGGATCGGGCGGGCCGACTTTCCCGGGGTCGGCCGGACCTCTGTCGGAGTGGGAGTTTCTCGCCATGGCTCGTCGGGCGGTTGATGGGGTGTCGGTGTGGCCGGTCTCGAGGTCGCTCGGTGCTTCCGGGCGCCCCAGCCGGTGAGCGGGAACATCGCGCCCAGCGGCAGGAGTCCCTCGTCCATCTGGCGCAAGTCCGATGCCCATCGTATCGTCGGGGGCCGAAGCTCGAGGATCCCGCTCGAATCGGGGCCGATGGCCCCTCACGGGGACCTGCCGTCGGCGTGATCGCGCGAACGACCTTGTCGTGGTTCCACCACACTCGGCGCCCGTGCAACACCCTGCCGATGGTCCGCTGCTTGACTTTCCGGGAGCCAGGCAGTAAAACATAATTTCTGTCGGCCAGTGTCTACATGTGTCGGATCCTCGCACGGACGGGGACGACGGCCGCCGGGGCGGGACTGTATATTTCGTTGCCGAGACGTCCAGGAGGGGGGGAAGTTGACTGCGGAGTCTTCGAAGGTCGATCTGGCAGGCGGAAGCGTGGATCCCCTCCAGGAAGTCGAGCTGACCGAGGAGCAACGTCGGTCCATCCGAATTCTCGTGGTGGACGACGACAGCTCCATCCTGGAGAGCTGTGAGTCGGTCCTCTCCACCGAGGACTTCCGGGTCGACGTCTACAGGAAAGGTGCCGAGGCCATCCGGAACCTCCGATCCCGCCGGTACGACATCGCTCTGGTCGACCAGAACATGCCGGAGATCGACGGGCTGGAGATCCTGTCGGCGATCCGGGAGCACAGCTCGGAGGCGCTGGCCATCGTCATGACCGGCTACGCCAGCGTGGGGGCGAACCTCCGAGCCCGGGAGGCGGGGGCCTGGGATTACCTGCCGAAGCCGTTCACGGCGACCCAGCTCCTGGTGCTCGTGGGACGGGCGGCCCATCGGGTGATCCAGCTTCGCTCCGTGGGCCTCGGCGAGGGTGAGGAACGGGACCCTAACCTGATCGTGGAGGATCCCGTTCCCATCATCGGCCGGTCGAAGGAGCTGAAAGACGCCGTCACCCGGGCGATGAAGGTGGCCCGGACCGATGCGTCGGTCTTCATCACGGGAGAGAGCGGCACCGGGAAGGAGCTGGTCGCGCGCTGCATCCACGCCGCGAGCAAGCGGAGCAGCGAGCGGTTCGTGGAAGTGAACTGCGCGGCCCTTCCCGGGGAGCTGATGGAATCGGAGATGTTCGGGCATCGGAAGGGTGCGTTCACCGGGGCGGTCCGCGACAAGCCCGGCCTCGTCGAAATGGCGGACCGGGGGACGCTGTTCCTCGACGAGCTGTGTGAGATGCCGGTGGATCTCCAGCCCAAGCTCCTCCGGGTGCTCCAGGACGGCGTGGTTCGCCGGGTGGGGAGCGAGGAGGAGGACAACGTCGTGGACGTCCGGCTCGTCTGCGCCACGAATCGGGACGTCGGCGAGGCCCTCGAGGCGGGGGATCTGCGCGAGGACCTCTACTACCGTGTCCGGGTCATCCCCATCCACCTGCCTCCCCTGCGCCGACGCCGCGAGGACATCCCGGTGCTGGCGGAGCACTTCGTGCGCTATTTCTGGCGCCGGCACG
This sequence comes from uncultured Gemmatimonadota bacterium, assembly GCA_964627425.1. Taxonomy (GTDB): domain Bacteria; phylum Gemmatimonadota; class Gemmatimonadetes; order Palauibacterales; family Palauibacteraceae; genus Caribbeanibacter. The sequence continues at coordinate 19,091 of CAZVIY010000006.1, read as the reverse complement.
ATCGTCCCGGCGAGCAGCCCCCGGAGGTCGCCTCTTCGGCGCTCCAGTACCTGCGAGGCCTGGACTGGCCGGGGAACGTGCGTCAGCTTCGAAACCTGATCGAACAGGTGGTCGTCCTCAGCGATCCCGGACAGGAGATCACCGGCGAGGCCATCCGGACGCTGGTGGATCTCGACGGCGAGGGACCCCATGGAAGGGGTCGGGCCGGCGATCTGCTCGACCACCTGGATTTCGAGCGAGAGTACCACGACGCGAAGCAGGACCTCATCGACCGATTCGAATCACGGTATCTCCGGTGGGTGGTCTCCCGGACGAACGGCAACATGTCGGAGGCGGCCCGGCAGGCGGGGATCGATCGCACCACGCTGTACCGGCTCATGGACAAGCACGAGGTATCCAAACAGGAGCTCTGTTCCTGACTCTCCTTTCCTCACGGGCGGGCCGCGGCGCTGAATCCTACGACCGAGGGACCCGTGGACCGGATGTCCCAGGCTGAAGCCTCTTCACCGCTTCCCCTCGACGTCGAGGACCTGACGTCGGAGGTGCCGGGAGAGGGGGTGCCCGTCCTCGAGCTCCTGGTGGAGGCCGCCTGCGGCGAATCGAACCCGGAGAGCCCCTCCGCCGAGGAGCTGGAGGAGCTGGTCGCCGACGTCCCGCTCGAGGACGCGTGGGCGGCCGTAGAGGCGGTCCACCGGGGACTGGACCACCAACGGAGCCAGGGGACGCCGGTTTCCGAGGTCCGGAAGGCCCGGGAGCGAGTCACGCGGACGGCCGGTCGAGTGACCCGCGCCTTCGTGTTTCGGGAGAGCAGGGAGAGTCGGCTCTTCCTGCGGGACGTCTCCCACGACGTCCGGTCCCCCCTGAACTCCATCGTCTTCCTCACCGAGAACCTGTACAGCGGACGGTCGGGGACCCTGAACGACAAGCAGCGTCGGCAGCTCGGCATCGTCTACTCGGCTGCCGCCTCCGTCCTCGGGTTCGTCAACGATCTCCTCAACTTCGGCAGCCTGGGCGAGTCCGACGAGCAGGCCGGGGACGTCTGGTTCTCCCTGGAGGGTGTGATCTCCGATGTGCGCCACATGGTCCGCCCGCTCACCGACCACCGTGGCGTGGAGTTTCGCACGGAGATCCGGGCGACGGAGCGCCGGGTGGGAGACCCCCAGCTCCTGTGCCGTGTCCTGGTCAATCTCGCCACGAACGCCGTGAAGGCCGTGGACGAGGACGGCCTGGTGGAGCTGGTCGTGGAAGAGGCGGAGGGACGCGACGGCCTGGTCATCCGGGTGACCGACGACGCGAAGGGCACCGACGTCGAGGAGCTCCGGGAGTTCCTCGAGGTCCGCGACGTCCGAAGCGTCACCCGCGTCTTCCGCGGCAGGACCTACGGTCTGGGCCTCTACATATGCGGTAAGCTCGTCCGACGCGTCGACGGTACCATCCGGGTGGAGGAGCGGGAGCAGGGCGGGAGCCGGTTCTGCGTGGAGCTGCCGTTCGGATCCCCGGACTGAGGTAGCGGCGACTCCGGCGCCTTCCACCCTATCCTGCCGGAGTGTTGTGGTCGGGCAACGGCCGCGTCGCCTCTCCGCCCGACTCCAGGAGGTCCGAAGCCACGGGAGGCCCGGTGGCTCCGGGCCGGACGGGCGTGGTACGGTCGTCGCATATCCAGGAGGGCGTGTCCTACAGAACGGACCTCCGGCGGTCTACGATCGTCGTCCACCGTCGGCACGGTCCAGCACCCATCACGACATCCGGAGGAGAGCATCATGACGTCCAGCTCGTCGTCCGCCTCGAAGGGACCGGAGACGCAGGGTCCGGCGCCGGAAGGCGAGAAGCCCTCGCCCGAGGTGGAGCAGGCCTCGGAGAACGTCTACTGGCAGGAGGCCCGGGTGAGCCGGGAGGACCGGGAACGGGTCAGGGGCCAGCGGGGCGCCGTGCTCTGGTTCACCGGGCTGTCCGGCGCCGGCAAGACCACCCTGGCCACCTCGGTGGAGGAGGCCCTCCACCAGGAGGGCTACGCCACCTACGTGCTGGACGGTGACAACGTCCGGCAGGGCCTGAACAAGGACCTGGCCTTCAGCCCCGCCGACCGGACGGAGAACATCCGGCGGGTGGGCGAGGTGGCCAAGCTGTTCGCCGACGCCGGGGTGCTGGTCTCCACGGCGTTCATCTCCCCCTACCGGGAGGACCGCGACGCCGTGCGGGACATGATGAACCGTCCCGGCGACTTCGTGGAGATCTTCGTGTCCTGCCCCCTGGAGGTGTGCGAGGAGCGGGACCCCAAGGGGCTCTACGAGCGGGCCCGGGCCGGCGAGATCGAGAACTTCACCGGCATCGACGCCCCCTACCAGGAGCCCGAAGCGCCCGAGCTGGTGGTGGACACCCGCGAGCACACGGTGAAGGAGTGCGTGGGCCGGGTGCTGGGCTACCTGCGCGAGGAAGGCTACATCAGCGCCTCCCGCCAGGCGGCGGTGGGGGGAGAGTAGCCGGTGGCCGCCATCGAGCCCTACGGCGGCGAGCTGGTGGACCGGACGGTCTCCGGCCCGGAGGCCGACCGGCTCCGGGAGGAGGCCCGGGAGCTGCCCGAGGTCGCCCTGAGCGGCCGGGTGCTCTCGGACCTCTACCTCCTGGCGGTGGGGGGGCTGAGCCCCCTGGAGGGCTTCATGAGCCGCGAGACCTACCGCTCGGTGCTCTCGGAGATGGCCCTTCCCGAAAGGCTCGGGGGCCTGCCGTGGACCATGCCCATCGTGCTCCCGGCCACCGAGGCCGAGGCCGCCGCCCTGGAGCCCGGCGGCCGGGCGGCACTCCGCGCCCCCGACGGGGAGCTGGCCGGCGTGGTGGAGGTGAGCGAGGTCTACGGGCGGGACCTGGAGCGGGAGGCCCGGGCGGTCTACGGAACGACCGAGGAGGCCCACCCGGGGGTGGCGGCCATCGGGAGGATGGGCTCCCGGTACGTGGCGGGCCCCGTCCACTACCTCTACGAGCGTGACCTCTCGGGCTTTCCGGACCACAACCTCACGCCGGCCCGGGTCCGCGCGGCCATCGCCGAGCGGGGCTGGGACACGGCGGTGGCCTTCCAGACCCGGAACCCCATCCACCGGGCCCACGAGTACATCCAGAAGTGTGCCCTCGAGCTGGTGGACGGGCTGCTGGTCCACCCGCTGGTGGGCGAGACCAAGGAGGGCGACGTCCCGGCCGACGTCCGGATGCGCTGCTACCGGGTCATGCTGGACAACTACTTTCCCGCCGAGCGGGTCATGCTCTCGGTGCTACCGGCGGCCATGCGGTACGCCGGCCCGAAGGAGGCCGTCCACCACGCCATCATGCGCCGGAACTACGGCTGCAGCCACTTCATCGTGGGCCGGGACCACGCCGGCGTGGGCGACTACTACGGCACCTACGACGCCCAGGAGATCTTCGAGGAGCTGGACGGCGAGGCCCTGGGCATCCGCCCCCTCAGGTTCGAGCACGCCTTCTTCTGCCGGGTGACCGGCCAGATGGCCACCTCGAAGACGACCCCGTCGGGCCCCGAGGACCAGGTCTACCTCTCCGGCACGAAGGTGCGCGAGATGCTCCGAAACGGGAAGCGCCCGCCCGAGACCTTCAGCCGGCCCGAGGTGGCCGACGTGCTGGTGGAGGCCTACCGGGAGGAGGGCGCGGCCTGATTCGGCGCGTCGCGCCGCCGACCCCTGTGCCCGGCGGCCTGTTGCGCCCGCACCACAGACCCGGCGGTCGGGCCATCGGTGCCAGCCGCGCCGCGCCGGGTCTTTCCACCGGAGCGACAGGGGTTTTCCGTCGGGAGGGCTCGACACGTCCGGATCTTGCCCCGTTCCCCGACCGAAGGCGAGACGCCCCTCGAACCGGTCGGAGAGAGTGCAGAGCACGAACCTGGAGAGAACGACGTTCCCGGCGCCGGTGTCGGCATCCGGGCGTGTGCGGTTTTCCGTCTACGGCGGTCGCATCGACGTGCGGACGAACGACCCGGACACCGCCGGGTGGGTCAGGGACCACCTGCCGTTCGGCGCCGGGCCCGGAGGCGACGGCGAGCCGGACGTCGTCCTCCGCGTGGTAAGGGGGCCCGGAGGCGGGCCGCAGGGGGAGAGGTACCGGCTGACGGCCGACGGCGAGCCGGTGGTGGAGATCGCCGACCGCCATCGGTTCCTGGAGCGGCTGGAGCGGGAGCTGCACTTCGCCGCCGCCGCCTTTGCCCGCACCCGTGCCTTCGTGCACGCGGGTGCCGTCCTGGTCGACGGGGAGGTCGTCCTCATCCCGGGCCGGAGCGGAACGGGGAAGACGTCCCTGGTGGCCGCGCTGATCCAGACGGGTGCCATGTATCTCTCCGACGAATACGCCGTGATCGATCGCCACGGCCGGGTCCATCCGTATCCGCGTCCCCTGCGCATCCGAACGTCCGGAGGTCGAGTCTCCCGGCCGGTGGAACGGTGGGACGGCGGGGTGGCGCGGGAGCCGGCCAGGGCCTCCACCATACTGGTGACCCGCTTCTGCCCCGGCGCCCGGTGGCATCCGGAGGAGATCGGACGCGCGGAGGCCATGCTCGAGCTCTTTTCGAATGCCGTCACGGCGAGGACCCGGAGCTCGGTCGTGCTGTCCGCCCTGAGGGAGGCCGTGGAGGGGACCGGCGCGTACCGTGGGACGCGTGGGGAAGCCGATCAGATCGTCCGCTGGCTCGGCCTGCCCGAGCAAGAATCCAAGAGAGCGAGGAAGCACCCATGACGTTGGAAGCCGGCTACGTTCATCCGACCGCCCGTGAGGACGGGATCACCTTCGAGGAGATCGGAGGGGAGTACGTCGTCTACGACGCCGAGAGTCAGCGTGCACACAGGCTGAATCCGGTCGCCGCCGCCGTGTGGCGCAACTGCGACGGGACCCGCTCCGAGGAGGTCCTGACGGAGCGCGTCTCCCGGGAGCTGGATTCGTGCGATCCGGACGAGGTCGAAGCGCTGGTGGAGCTCGCGTTGATCGAGCTGCGCAGCGCCGGACTCCTCCGCGAGGCGGATCCGTGCCCTTGCGAGGACGAAGCGCCCCTGGACGACGCGACGCGAGTGGACGACGGGTACCTCACCCGGCGGGATGCGCTCAAGAGGATCGGCGGGATGGGCGCCGCCGCGTCGGTCCTTCCGCTGATCACCACGGTGCTGGCTCCGACCCCCGCCATGGCACGCTCGAGCGATTCCAGGTCCGACGACGAGAGCGGCTCCGGGACAGGAAGCGGGAGCGGCACGTCGGGATCGGGAGGCGGGGGCGGCCAGTCCGGGTCAGGAGGCGGGGGCGGCGGAGGTGGGCGCGGAGGATCCGGCCGCACGAAATGGTGGTGTGATACCTCCCATCCGAGATGTGACACTGCCCTGGGCGCGTTCTACCGGTGGCTGTACGGCTGCTGAGGCAGGAGGCCTCGACGATCGCGTTCCGGCTCGTGGCCCCCGGGCGGCCCGCCGGCACCCGATCGAGCGACGGGCGTACGGGTCGACGCCTGCCGGCGCGCACGGAGCTGGAGAGCTGGGAGGGGATCGCCGCCGCGGCGACCAGACACGGCCTCGGTCCGCTCCTGCACCGGCGCCTCGCCCGCTCCCGGGACCGCTCCTCCCGGGTTCCGGCGTCGGTGCGCCAGGAGGTCCGGGCCGTCCATTCGCACAGCCGTCTGCGGAATCGCTCGGCACTGGCCCAGCTCGCGGAGCTGCTCGCCGCGCTGGAGGCCGAGGGGATCGACGGCCTGGTCCTGAAGGGCCCGGACCTCGCGGAGCGGGCCTACGGCGATCCGGCCCTCCGCCCCTATCAGGACCTGGACCTCCTCCTGCGCCCCGGGCACCTGGAGGCCGGTGCCGACGTGCTGCGGCGGCTGGGCTACCGGCAGCGCCGGGCGCCGGAGGGCGTGGTGGACTACGATCGGCACCATCATCTCGCTCCCTTTCACCGGTCCGGGTCCCTGCCGGTGGAGCTCCACCGACGGATCCACGATCCGGCCTCCGGCGTGGAGATCGACACCGGGGCGATCTGGGAACGCTCGGTGCGGGCGGAGATCGGCGGGCGGGAGGTCCGGGTGCTCTCCGTCCCGGACCTGGTGGTCCACCTGGCGGCCCATGCGGGGGGGAATCATCGCTTCGAGGTTTCCCTCCTGAGCGTCTGTGATCTCGCCTTCCTGATCGAGCGTCAGGGGACCGACCTCGACTGGGGAGAGGTGGTCGCCCTGGCCACGGAGGCCGGGGCGGATCGATACCTCCGCGCCCTGCTCGGGGTGACGGCCCGGAACACGGGGGTGTCGGTGCCTTCGTGGGTGCTCCGGGAGCTGGATCAACGAAACGGACCAGGGGACGGGACGGTCGACGATCTCGTGGCCGCCCACCTCTTCGACGGGACCGCCGAGGAGCTGCCGGTCGCCGTCCGGCGGCTCGGCGGCAGCTCCGTCCGGGAGGGATGGAAGACGCTCCGACAGAGCCTCTTTCCCGACCGGGAGGTGCTCGAGCGGATGTACCCGGGGGTCGGGGATCGCTGGTATCATCGGGCGGCCCTGCGGGTGTTCCGTCCCCTCCACCTGGCCTGGCGGTCCCTGGGATTCCTCTGGCGGCTGGCCCGGAGGGATCCGTCCCTCCGGGCGGCCTCCCGAAAGGCCGCTCGCCGCCGCCACCTGCGGCGATGGGTGGTGGAGGGATGAACGAACCCCCGGGGGACCGTTCGAGAGAGGGGTCTCCAGCGCGATGAAGGTGTTGCTGACGGGTGCCGCCGGGTTCATCGGCTATCACGTCGGGGCCCGACTCCGTGAGGACGACCACGACGTGCTCGGGGTGGACGACCTGAACGACTACTACAGCGTGGAGCTGAAACGGGACCGGATCCGGGCCCTGCGGGGGAGGGAAGGAGCCGGTGGGTTCGAGTTCCGCCACGGGGACCTCTCGGACCGGTCGCTGACGGAGGGCCTGTTCTCCGAGGGGGCGTTCGACCGGGTGATCCATCTGGCGGCTCAGCCCGGCGTGCGCTACTCGCTCGAGGATCCCCACCGGTACGTGGATTCCAACCTGGTCGCCTTCGTGAACGTGCTGGAGGGATGTCGCCACGCCGGCGTGGAGCACCTGGTCTTCGCGTCCTCCTCCTCCGTCTACGGCGCGAACCGCGGGCAACCGTATTCGGTGCGGGACCCGGTCGACCATCCCGTCTCGCTCTATGCCGCGACGAAGAAGTCCGGCGAGGCGCTGGCCCACTCCTACGCCTCGCTCTACGGGCTCCCCGTCACCGGGCTCCGGTTCTTCACCGTCTACGGACCCTGGGGCCGCCCCGACATGGCCTACTACGAGTTCGCCGATCGGATCACCGACGGCCGGCCCATCGAGGTCTACAACCACGGCGAGATGTGGCGGGACTTCACCTACGTGGACGACGTGGTGGAGGGAGTGGTCCGGGTGCTGGACACGCTCCCCGAGCCGGACGAGAGCTGGTCCGGCGAGCACCCCGATCCGGCGACCAGCTACGCGCCGTACCGGCTGTACAACGTCGGCCGGGGGGAGCCGGTGAAGCTCCTCCGGTTCATCGAGCTCCTGGAGGAGGCGCTCGGGCGGCAGGCGGAGAAGGACTTCCTGCCCATGCAGCCGGGAGACGTGGAGTCCACCCACGCCGACGTCACGGCGCTCCGGGAGGCGGTGGGATACCGGCCCGAGGTCTCGCTGGAAGAGGGGATCGGCCGGTTCGTGGCCTGGTACCGCGACTACCACCGGTCCTGACGGTGTTTCCGGAGGGCTCCGGACGACCTGGCGGAGGGGTCCCGGGAAGGTCACAGACCATCGGGTCCGGCCCTCCATTTCTCTTGCCGATACGACCCCTTCCGTTCTACGTTGGAACTGGAGTCGGTCGGCGCGCCTGCCTGGTCGGCAGGAGGGCCGCTGAATGTCCTATCCGTACCAACAGAGGCTGACCGATGCCCCGACCGTTACGCGTCACCTTCGCTCTCTTCGTGACCGGGACCGCGGCGCTGTCCTCCCCCCGCTCGTCCTCGCCTACGGGGGGCCCGGAAGCGTCATCACAGGGATCGGTGCCTTCCTGGCGGTGCTCGCCGCCATCGCCGCGGCGATCTTCGGATTTCTCTGGTATCCGGTGAAGCGGCTGATCCGGCGATTCCGGGGCGCTCCCGAGCAGGACTCTTCCGGCAACCCAGAAGCTCTCGAGAACGCGCCCACGGAGTGAGTCTCCTCTGGGCGACCTTCGTGGTCGCCGCGTTCGCCGTCATCATCGAGTTGCTCGCGCTGCCGGAGCGTGCGCGGCAGGTAGCTACCCGCTCGACCGAGTGCCTCCGGGTCCTCCGAGATCCCGCGCTCGATGACGACACCAAGGAGCGGGAGCTCCGACGTCAGGCCATCCGTCTGTTCACTCTGACCGGAATCCTCGCCGGGGGAAGCATCCTGGCGATTGCTCTTCCCATGGCCGTGATCTGGCTCCTGGAGCTGGGCGGCGCGGCCTCCCTGGAAGAGGTCCTCGGTGTCCTCGCACGGATCGACTTCCTCGTCGGCGCGGCCGTGGTCGGCACCTTTGCCTACGTGATGGTCGGCCGACTCCGGGGCTCGTGATCTTCGAGGACCGGTACAGTCCGACCGACCGTCTCCTCCACCGGATCGCCTTCCGGGCCGGAATAGCACAGGAGGCGATGGCCGACGTCGAGAACGCCCTCTACGGGGATACCCTGGAGGCCATCTCCGTCGGTGAGCCCACCTTCATCACGGCCCTCCCCCGGGCGGGCACCACGATCCTTCTGAAGCTGCTCTGGGCGACAGACCGCTTCGCCAGCCACGTCTACCGGGACATGCCCTTCGTGATGTGCCCCATGCTCTGGTATCGTCTCGCCCGGCGATTCACCGTCGAGGACGCGCCTCGGGAGCGCGCCCACGGGGACGGGATTCAGGTGTCCGCGGGGAGTCCCGAGGCCTTCGACGAGATGATCTGGAAACACTTCTGGCCCGGTCATTACCGGGCCGATCGGATCCTCCCCTGGACCGACGACGGGTCACAGCCCGAGTTCGGATCGTTCTTCGTGCGGCACATGAAAAAGATCGTCGCCCTGCGCCGCGACGGCCCCTCGGATACCCGTCGATACCTGTCGAAGAACAACGTCAACATCGCGCGGCTGGCGGCTCCTCCCCACCCTCTCGACACCGGCACGTTTCTCGTCCTCTTTCGGAAACCGCTACAGCACGCAGCCTCCATGCTTCGCCAGCATCGCCGGTTCCTGAAGATCCACGACGAAAGCCCGTTCACCCTCCGCTACATGACGGCCATCGGACACCACGAGTTCGGGAGGGACCTCCGCCCCATCGATTTCCACGGCTGGCTCGACGGCGCCCCCTCACCCGAGAGCCTGGAGTTCTGGGTCCGGTACTGGACCCACGCGTACCGGCACGCCTTCGACAACCTGGACTCCTCGACACACCTCGTCTCATACGAGCAGCTTACCATCGATCCGCAGACGACTCTGTCCCGGTTGGCCCGCGCGGTCGCGATACCCGCGCAGACGCTGCTCTCCCAGACCGACCGGCTCCAGCCTCCACGCAAACATCCCGTCGACGAGGACGAGCTTTCCGAAGGAGTCCGTGAGGAGGCCTCGGAGATCTATGCCAGGCTCCGGGATACGGCCACCGCCACCTGAGTGATGGTGGCGGCCAGCCTGGCTTCCAGCAGAAAACGGCATGAGAGGTGGCCTGCCGGCTCGTTCAGGGTCTCCATCGTGCCCCCCGGGTTCCACCCGGAGGAGCTGGGAGAGCGGTGGAGGTAGAAACGGGCCCTGATCCGAAGTACTGATGCCTCCGGACGACGAACCGGTGTAGGATCCTGTCCACACGACCCGGGGAGTCCGCTCCTGGAACTTTCCCCCGCGGCTCCGTTCCGTCGGCGGCGAGCACTGGCAGCATTTCTTTAAACCCCTGATTACATAGGGTTTTTCTCGGTGCGACACGATGACCTCTGAGACGGTCCTTCCCGGGCCGTGCCCTCGCTCCCGCTGGTGCCGCTCCGTGGGATCGCACCCTGCATATTCCTGCTTACGTAACTGGCGTCGGAACATCGGATCGAGAACCACAGGTCCGACTGAGCCGGCACTTCAGAAGAGCTCATTCCGAGGGATTGGCCGTGGGAAAGCCCGTGTCCGCCGCAGTGCTCGATCGAGCGATCGCCTGCCGCCTCGTCGAGGCGGACAGGGTCTCGGTCTCCCGGCAATTCTTCGATGATCCTCTTCTGCAGAGACAGTGGAGCTGACAGCACCGGAATCGTAAGGAGCCGCTCACCTGCCGTGACGCAAGAGAGGCCGACCATGGAGATACCCGTCAGTCACGCGCTGCTCGAGGACGCCGTCGCCTGCGAGCTGATCGATCTCGACGGTACACGGTGGAGGGTCCTGGACGTGACGTTCCGCGACGACCGCGCCTGGGTCCACGCCCGACCGGTAGGGAACGGCTCCCGCGAATCTCACGGGACCTCCCATCCGAGGGAAGGCCCGTCAGCGACCGCCACTCCTGGTGTCGTCGAGCGGGTCGTATCCCAGGGCATCGTCGTGGTCTGGAGTCTTCCGGACGGCCGTCGGGTAGTGGCCGAGGGGCAGGAGCGCGGAGTCCTGCGATGGGAGCTGCAGGAGGCGGCCCCGTCAGCCGAGGACGCCCTTGAGCGCATCCAGGGGTGAACGCTGGACGGAGACATCTCGCCTGGTGATCGTTCGAGGATCGACCAGGGAGCGCCCGGCCGGCGGAGCGATCGTGGGAGGGGGGGCTCGAACCGTTATACTGTTCGGATGTCGGGTGGCCGGAGGTCCGACCGACGGTATATCGGGCACGAGGACTGCCACGGAGGAAGGATCGAATGGGCCGAGTTACGGAGCTGTCCCTGGTCGTTCCGCTCTACGACGAGGAGCCGAACGTGGCGAAGGTCTGGTTCGAGAGCGAGACGCGCTCCCACGCTCGCTCGGGTTCTGACCAGTGAGCCTGTCCTCCCGCCAGCGCTGGTATCTCTTCGGTTTAGGGGTGCTCCTCGCCGCTGCAGTGGCCACCCGGTTCTATCGGCTGGCCGAGTGGCCGCTGTTCGGCGACGAATACTTCACTCTCCGCGATAGCAACGACCCCTTCTTCTCGCCCTATGGGCGTCCGCTCCTGTTCTGGCTCAACCACTATCTCGTCCGACCGCTCTTTTCGCTCGACGCGCTGGGACTTCGACTCCTGCCGGCAATCTTCGGCGTGGTGGGAGTGGGTGTGGTGGTGGAAATGGGGCGGCGACTCGTGGGCCTCCGGACGGGGTTGCTCGCAGGTCTGCTCACGGTGCTCAATCCGTGGCATCTCGCCTGGTCGCAGATGGCCCGATACTACACGCTCGTCTTCCTGCTGGCGGCGCTGTCGCCTGCAGCTCTCTACCTCGGCGTCCGGAACGAGAGCCGGGGATGGCTCACGACCGGGATCCTGGCGGCAGTCCTCGCCTGGTTCGCTCATCCCACTGCCATTCTTCCCACCGCCGGATTCCTCGTCTGGCTGGCCGGTTACGCCGTGATCCACTCGGAGGGTCGCCGGCGGCGGCTGCTCCTCGGCGGCATCGCGCTGGCCGCAGTGGTCGGCGTGGCAGGGGGAGTGGTGCTCCTCTCCCGGTGGACCTCGCTCGGTCTGGAATGGGGGATCGGCGGACTCTGGGTCGCGGTATCCTACGGTGTGAGCCTTACCGCCGGCGTGGCGCTGGCGGCGGCCGCCGGGGTGGTGCTCCTCTACCTGGACGGACGAGCAGAACTGGCCTCGTTCCTGGCGGCCGCCGTGGGAATCCCGGTCGTCCTGATAGGGGTCCTGGGCAAGTTCTTCGCAGTCCACACGGGCTATCTCTTCGCAACTGCTCCGTATGCCCTGCTGGCGGCGGGCGCGTTCGGAGATCGGGTCATCGAGGTCGTGAAGGGAGGCAAGCGAAGGGTCGTAGTCGGACTAGCGGCGGTCGGATTGATCGTGGCCACCGGCCTTCCGTCGTTCGCCTCTCACTACGTGGACGGCGGTCGAGCCGATTTCCGAGAGGCTGCACGGCACGTGGCCGAGCGGGCCGAAGAAGGGGACCTGGTGCTCGCCGATCATACCGGCCCGTTCCACTACTACACACCCGCGCTGGAGCCGCGGCCCCTGGAACGGAACACGGCGCGGCTGGATTCGATCTATCGAGCGGTCACACGGTCAATCCCCCGGGGCGAGCTCTGGATCGTGCCCTACGTCCACAGCCAGGGCGGCTTTGGCCTCGAGGGTCTCGGCGAGGTGCGCGAATGGGTCTGGAGCCACTGCAAGCTCAGCGCTCGACTGAGTCCTGTGAGGATCGACCACCTGCGCAACATCGCCGAAGTGTGGCGGTGCAGCCCTCATCCCGGCCGGGTGACGGGAGGCACCGAATGAGGCGCGGTGAGTAGAGGACTCGAGGAGCCGAGCACGAGGACCAGGCAATGACGGTGTGGTGGTAGGACGGACGGGAACGGGTTCCCCCAGCTCGGCAGGGATGGAGACCTTTCCACGATTGGGGGTGGCACCGGAAATCCGATTGGTGGTCACACCTGCATCGCCGTCCGGTCTTCGACTCAGCTCACCTGGCGCCGGGTGGGGGTCCAGATCGGCTTCCGCTCCCGGGTCAGCGCCTTGACCCACGCCACGAAGCCGGCTGCCAGTCCCCCTCCGACGTAGCCGGCGTAGGCGAGGGGGGACGGAAGTTCCCGTTCCCCGAGGGGCCAGAAATAGGCGGCCGCGGCGAGTGAGGAAAACACGGCGCATGCGGCGAGGCCGGTCATGGGGAGTACTCCTCCCTCCGATATCCCGAGCCAGAGGATTCCCAGCACGGCGAACGGCAGGGTGAGGGGCACGAGCCACCGGCAGAGCTTGTGACTGGCCAGCTGCCAGGAGAAGAGGCCGTACCGGAACGGATCGAGCAGACGGCGGTGATTCCACAGGGAATCCAACCCCCGGGCCATCGTCCGCACCTTGCGGCGATATTCGCTCTTCAGCGACCGTGCCCTCGGCACCAGCGCTACCGCATCCGGCACCGACACGGCGCGGTATCCCGCCTCCCGGGCGTTCAGGGCGGCGATGAAATCCCGACTCAACTCCTCCGGCACCAGCTCCTGATGTAGCTCCCGACGCGCCGCGTAGCAGCAGCCGCTGGCCCCCACGATGGTTCCCAGCCGGGTCTCGAGATCCCGGATCCACATCTCGTAGCCCACGTACCGGGACTCGCCATGCAGGGGATCGGTCTCTAACAGGCTTACACTCCGGTCACGACCCGAGGCTACCCCCACTGACGGGTCCTGGAAAGCCGCCGCCAGCCGTTTGATCGACCCCGGAAGGATCCGGGTCGTGGCGTCGGTACTCACCACGATCTCCCCCCCCAGATAGGGGACGGCGGCGTTCTCGGCTCCGGTCTTGCCGCGCCGCTCCGCAAGTCGGACGAGCTCCACCCCCCGGTCAGCGAACGACTCCACGATCTCCTCGGTCCGGTCCGTGGATGCGTCGGAGACGACCACGATCTGCAATCGATCCGACGGATAGTCGATGGCGAGCAGGCGCTCGAGGGTGTCGGCGATGACCGCTTCCTCGTTGTGGGCCGGCAGAGAGATGCTCACCCGGGGCCATTCCGGAGGGTCGCCGGAGGGAAGCTCGTACTGCCCCCTGACCGCGACCAGGATCCTCAGGATCAGCGGATAGGCGACGTACGCATACAGGAAGAAGCCGCCGCAGAGAAACACGGCACCTCGAGCGATGTCACTGGTCATCCGAGTGCTGCCTCCTGGTCATGACACGGTGATCCCCCCTGCCACGAGTGCACATACCGAACCACGGTGGAGGAGCGGCGGGATCCGGATCTGAGGCTGGCATCCACGAGGAATCCCCTGCCGCCCGACCAGCGGCGGCCACCCAATCGGCTGCGTGCTCGCGTCTCTTCGCGAGCGACTCCTGCAATATGGCCTCTCCGCACTGAGAAACGGAGAGATAGTGCCAAGGCGCGACGTCCCTCGGTCGAGCGTCCTCCCCCGAGGCGCCAGGTGACACGGTTCATACCGGTCCCGGGACCGATCCAGGGGAAGACGTCCCCCCCCAGACAAGTTTTCTGAATCCGGCACAATGTATCCCTCGCCGGGGATGAGTGAATTTGTTAACCACGTGATACACAACGACTTACATGGAGGCCCAATTCTCGTAATACATGTGGTCACGGCGCGGCCCGCTGCAGACGAACAGTGTCTGGCCGCCCTGCCCCTACGAGGAGGGATCCAGTGGCTGGCGGCGTTAGAACGACCGACATGTATATCCAAGGCTCCAGGAGTCTATTATCTTGAATATATCACGATCGACCTACACATCACTACCGAGCCGTGCCGACTCTTCAACGGTCCGGTCGAAGGTAGGCACCGGATGCCCATCTCGACTTGGAGGCCTTTCCCTGCTCGCTCTACTGTTCACGGTCGTCACGATGGGCTGCGAGGGAGGGACCTCGGTCACCACTCCTTCGGATGACACTTCCGAGACCGTCCAGACCGTAGAGATCACGCCCGAGGATCCGACCGTGTTCCTGGGCGATACCGTAGAGTTCACGGCGACTCCCAGGGACTCCGACGGAAAGGTCCTCTCTGGATACTCCATCGAGTGGAGCAGCTCCGACGACTCGGTGGTGCGCATTACAGACGACGGCGTCGCTACGGCTCTCCAGGTCGGGGAAGCGAACATCGAGGCCACGGCGATTCCCGAGAGCGGTACGGCCGTTTCGGGCTCGACCGACGCGATGGGCGCGACCAGGGTGGCGGCTCGCCGTCGCCCGGTGAATGGGGTGGACGTGGCTCCCGATAGTGCTACGATCGCGGTCGGAAAGACGGTGACTCTGGATGCGACGGTCTACGTGGGGGAGCAGGAAGTGGGGCGCTCCGTGAGCTGGACGAGTCTGGATACGGCCCTCGCCACCGTAGACGATAGCGGAACCGTCACGGGCCAGGGCGAGGGCAATGCCCGAATCGTGGCCACCAGCGGAGAGGAGAGCGACACCGCCCGGGTCGAGGTGGAACCGGTCTCGGTGGAACGGGTGGAGGTGTCGCCGGAAAACCTGTCCCTGGAGGTGGACCAGACGGGAACCCTCGGCGCGACCCTCTACGATGCTGACGGAAACGTCCTGGAGGACCGGGACGTCACGTGGTCCAGCTCCGACGCCGCGGTGGCCGAGGTCGACGGGAGCGGCTCCGTCACGGCTCTGGCGGAGGGTAGCGTCAGCATCGTGGCCGCGAGTGAAGGGAAGAGCGCCACCGCTCACGTGGACGTGGGGCCCGTCCCAGTGGTCCGCGTGGAGGTGTCGCCGGAGAGCCTGACCCTGGAGGTGGACCAGACGGGAACCCTCGACGTGACCCTCTACGACGCCGATGG
>CAZVIY010000006.1:0-3605 GCA_964627425.1 uncultured Gemmatimonadota bacterium | reverse complement strand
GTCCTGGAGGACCGGGACGTCACGTGGTCCAGCTCCGACGACGCCGTAGCCGAGGTCGACGGGAGCGGCACCGTCACGGGCCAGGCGAAGGGCGAGGCAACGGTCACCGCGACGGCCGGGAACGGCGAGAAGGGAACGTCGTCGATCACGGTGGCCGAGGAATCTGCCAGCCCCAGTGCGGATGGTGTTCCGCAACCCGACTCGGACGACGAGGTGATGTACGACATTCGGGCCGGCGGAGCCCAGGACCTTCAGGCCGGCGACATCACGACCATCGACGAGGCAACTGAGGCATCGGAGTTCAAAGCAATCGACACCGAGCGCGGAAGCCCCACCGAGCTGGGCGTGACCAACACGTTCCTGGGCGACGGGACCCGGGCCATTGTCTTCCCATGGTTGAAAAATGCAGGAACAGACGAATGTAAAGGCAATGGACTGCCGCCGGACGGCTCACAGCACAACCTATTCATCGGGATTAACAGCGGTTTTTCGTCAATCGGAGCGGGCGACGCCGTGGTCGTCCAACACAAGCGGTACTTCGGCCGGACAGCCGCCGACGAGTCCGACGCGGCGATTGGAAACGTGGGCGCGTTTGACATCGCCAAGACTGGAAGGGGCCGGAAATGGGGCATTTGGCTGCGCCCCGACGCGCCTACGCGTCCTCACTGGATGCAAAACAGAAGTCTCTGGCAGTTCGATGTGAACAACGACGAGCCAATATCGCTCGTCGTCGGTGAGGGAGACGGAGAGACGGAGACAAGTGGCTGGTGGCCCGACGCCCATATTCCGGGCGGCCCGTTCACGTTCACCGTCCGCATACAGCTCGAAAGCGAAGAGGGAGCCGGGGACGGCGAGACGCAGTTCTGGGTGGACGATACGTTGATCGCTGAGGAAACCGGGGTCACCACGTACACCTCCTCGTTCGCGGCCCTTCAGCTCGGCGGCCCTACCTGGATCTGTCCTGCCGAGACCCAGACCGAATACATGTGGGATGTCGTGGTGTGGAAGGAGAGGTAAGTGAAAGGTATGGACCCAGGCTATTCGCAACGGATGGGAGAACGACCGTAACGGTCCTCGAGCCCTGGATAGGGTGATCGGGTGCGTTCAGCTCAGCGAGCGTACCGCCTCCGTTCCTCCATCTCACTGTGGAGACGGGCGGCAGCTTGATCCCGAGCTGTCCCGGTCCCAGTGAAGAGCTACGCGGGAAGGGACCGGACCTCGGCGTCGCGTGAGCCACGGGTGAGCGGGGTGACGGTCCTCCAGTCGGCGATATCCTACCAAGCCCGAAGGTATCGGTGGTCGGCATGAACATGGATCTGGCGGCCGCCGAGGACAACACGGGCGGCGGCCGTGAGGACCTTCTTCCGGAACTTCTCCCGCGTGAGCCGGGCCCCGGTGATCCGGGTGTGCAGGCCCCGGCGCTGATCCAACAGCTTCGCGACGATCAACTCCAGGAGCAACCACGCTTCGTTCCCCGCGAAGCTGTCCCGCTTGGGGTCGGCGTCCGGCACCGGGTGCCCCCCGGTAGGTGGACCTAGGTCGGGGCCTGGAGGAGTGTAGTTCCCCCGGCGGTCTCAAGTGGTCATTGCGACACCTGGCGTATCTTGAGTGATTGAATCTTCGCCAGGAGGTGAGGAGTGGGAACCAATGCTGACTATGGGAGGAGACTGACGGCAGCAGAGCGATCGGAGATCCGAACTCGGATTGCTGCAGGAGAGACTCATTGGGAAACAGCTGAGGCGGTCGGCTGCTCGACGAAGACGGTGCAGCGTCTGTTAGTGAAGACCGGAGGGTTGCCGGCGCGGAAACGTAACCGGTCGCCGCTTCGACTATCGCTCTCGGAGCGGGAGGAGATCTCTCGGGGCCTCCGGGCCGGGGAGTCCTTCCGGACGATTGCCCGCCGGCTGGGCCGCGCGCCCTCGACGATCTCTCGTGAGGTTCGAGGCCATGGACCTCGTGGCCGGTACCGGGCATGGCGAGCGGACAAGCGGGCCGTGGAGGCAGCCCGGCGTCCGAAGGCGCCAAAGCTTGCCCAGAACCGACGTCTCCGAGCGGAGGTTGAGCGGCGGCTCGCGTAGCGGTGGTCCCCGCAGCAGATTTCTCGTCGTCTTGTGGTGGACTTTCCCGAAGACCCCGAGATGCGCGTGTCGCACGAAACGATCTACCGGTCCCTGTTCGTCCAGGCTCGGGGTAACCTGCGCCGGGAGCTGACGGGCTACCTGCGTTCGGGCCGAACCCAGCGCCGCTCCCAGGGACGAGCGGTCGGGGCGGGGCGGCTTCGAGACATGGTCTCGATCACTGAGCGTCCGCCAATCGCCGAGGATCGGGCCGTTCCGGGCCACTGGGAAGGGGATCTGATCATGGGACGGGCGGGAAAGTCGTCCATCGGGACTTTGGTCGAGCGGAAGAGCCGCTACGTGCTTCTCTTCGAGCTGCCCGACGGGAGGACGGCGACACATTTCCGCCGGGCGTTGAGCGAGCGGATGAGCACGCTCCCCGAGCAGCTCCGCTCTACGCTCACCTGGGACCAGGGCAAGGAGATGGCGGAGCATGTCCGGTTCTCGGTCGAGACGGGCATCCCCGTCTACTTCTGCGATCCAAGGAGCCCCTGGCAGCGAGGGACCAGTGAGAACACCAACGGCCTGCTGCGCCAATACCTTCCTCGGAAGATGAACCTGTCCGAGAAATCTCAGGCCGAACTTGACGAGATTTCCCGAGAGCTGAACGGCCGACCGCGACAGACCCTCGAGTGGAAGAAACCGTCCGAAGTTCTAGCCGGGCTGTTGCGCTGATCGCTTGAAACCGCCCCCGCTTCCGCGTGGACGGTTCAGCGTTTGGGATTCAGGCGGCGAGTTGCCGGTCTTGTTCGTAGTAGATCGGGGACTCCTAGCCAAGAGCGGAGTGCCGCCGATGGGGGTTGTACCATCCTTCCATGTACTCGAAGACCTCGCGCCGGGCGTGGGTGAAGCTCCGCAGCGAGGTACGCTCGATCAGCTCGCACTCGATGGACCCGAAAAACCGCTCGCAGAGGGCATTGTCGTAGGCATCGCCCGAGCCCATAGAGGGGCGGATGCCGGCGTCCTCGCACCGCTGCCCGAAGGCCACAGAGGTGTATTGGCTCCCCTGGTCGGAGTGAAGGATGACGCCGTCGGGCCGTCGCTTCTGGACGGCCATGTCCAGGGCGTCCAGGACGAGCTTCGTCCTCAGGTGGCTGGCCATCGACCAGCCGACCACTCGCCGGCTCCAGGCGTCGAGCACGACCGCCAGGTACAAGAAGCCGGACGCGGTGGGCACGTAGGTGATGTCGGCCACCCAGAGCCGGTTGGGTCCCTCCATCTCGAACTGCCGCTCCACGAGATCCGGAGCGGGACGGGCACCCTCGCGCCGGTGGGTGGTGTAGACGCTCCGCCGCGGGCTGACGCCCCGGAGCCCGGCCTGCCGCATCAGCCGGGCGACCCGCTTTCGGCCCACCCGGACGTTCCGGGCGCGGAGCTCGGCGTGGACCCGCGGCGAGCCGTAGGTGCCCCGGCTCCAGAGGTGGATTGCCCGGATCTCCTCGGTGAGCTTTGCGTCCTCCCGGGCCCGCTTCGAGGGCGGCCGGCCCT
>CAZVIY010000005.1:0-173321 GCA_964627425.1 uncultured Gemmatimonadota bacterium | reverse complement strand
GCCCGCTCCCGGACGCCGCCCTGCGCCGCCGGATGGAGGAGCACTACGATTCGCTCTAGGGGAGCCGGCGGGGTCGCGCGCGTGGCCGGCGGGGCCTCCCCCGGCCCCTTCCGGCCGGCGGCGGCCCTGACGGCCGTCCTCCTGCTGGCGGCCTGCGGCGGCGATCCGTCGGCCGAGGCGCGGGCCGGCGGCGCTGCCAGGGACGCGTCGGCAGGTGCGGCCGGAAGCGCGGCCGGAGAGGCGGCCGGAAGCGCCTCCGGCGGGGAGGCGCGGGAGTCGCCGTCCCCCGACCCCGACGGCCGGGTGATCCTGGTCACCGGCTCCACCGACGGGCTGGGCCGGGAGGTGGCGCGGCGCCTGGCGGCCTCGGGGCACCACGTCATCGTCCACGGGAGGGACCGGGAGCGGGGAACGGGGCTCGTGGAGGAGATCGAGGCCACCGGCGTGGGCGGCGCCCGCTTCTACCGCGCCGACTTCGGGGCCCTGGAGAACGTCCGTCGGCTGGCCGCCGAGATCCGCCGGGACTACGACCGGCTGGACGCCCTGGTGAACAACGCGGGCATGCTGGCGAGCCCCGACCGGCGGCCCGTGAGCTCCGACGGCCACGAGCTCCACTTCCAGGTCAACTACCTGGCCCCCTTCCTCCTCACCCGGGAGCTCCTGCCGCTGCTGGAGGAGAGCGCCCCGGCCCGGATCGTGAACGTGGCGTCGCGGTCGCAACGCCCCATCGACTTCGACGACGTCATGCTGGAGGATGGCTACTCGGCCGGCCGCGCCTACGGTCAGAGCAAGCTCGCCCTGATCATGTTCACCTTCGACCTGGCGGCCGAGCTCCGGGGCTCCGGCGTCACGGCCAACGCCGTCCACCCGGCCACACTCATGGACACCGACCTGGTGACCGACATGGGGATGAAGCCCCGGGCCACGGTGGAGGAGGGCGCCGAGGCGGTGCTCCACCTGCTGAACGCCGACGACCCGGGCACCGGGGAGTACTACGAGGGGACCTCGCGGGCGCGTGCCGAGGGACAGGCCTACGACCCCGAGGCGCGAGCCGCCCTGCGCGAGCTGAGCGAGGAGCTCACGGGCCTGGACGGCGGCTGAGCTCAGGGGCCTGGCCGGCGGCTGAGTCCGGAGGGGCGGACGCGCGATCTCCTCCTCACCCCCGCGGCACCGCCCCCTCCCGCAGCCACCGCCCGCCCACGGCGAAGGCCGCCGCCATGAGCGCCGCCAGCACCACGCCCAGGGCCGTGGCCTTGCCGAAGTCGAAGGCCCGGAGCTGGCTCAGGATCTCGATGGAGATGGGTCGGGTCCCGTGGGTGTAGAGCAGGATGGAGGCGACGAACTCCCCCAGGGCGGTGACGAAGGCCAGCGTCCCGCCCGCCGCCAGGCCCGGCAGCACCAGGGGCAGGGCCACCCGGCGCATGGTCTCGGTCCAGCTCGCCCCCAGCGACCGGGCCGCCTCCTCCAGCGAGGGATCGAACTGCCGGAACGAGGCGATGGTGGCCTGGGCCACCAGCGGCGTGTTCCGGATGAAGTAGGCCAGCGGCAGGATCCAGAAGGAGCCCACCAGCACCATCCGTCCCGTCTCCGGGCTGTCCACGCTGAAGGTGGTGGCCAGGCCCAGGGCCACCACCGTGCCCGGGAGCGCCCAGGGGAGCACCAGGAGCACGCGCATGAGGCCCCGCCCCCGGAAGCGGCGGCGCACGACCAGGTAGGCCGCCACGAAGCACACGAGGACGTTCGCCGCGGTGGCCACGGCGGCCATCTGGAGCGAGTTCGCCACCGGCCGGAAGAGCTCGGGCTCGGAGACCAGGCTCGCGTAGTTGGCCAGGGTGAACTCCTCCGGCAGGGTCTGGGTGGTCCAGCTCCCCTCGGCCACGAAGGAGACCAGCACCAGCGTCAGGTGGGGGAGGAGCAGGAAGAGGACGCCCCCCACGCCGGCGACGGCGAGCCCCCTCCGGACCCAGGGCGAGGCCGTCCGGCGCCGGGGGGCGCCCAGCCCCTTCCCCACCGACGCGAACCGCCGGCCGCGCTCCATCCGCCGGAGCATCCAGAGGAAGGCCAGGGAGACGGCCGCCAGCATCACCGTCTCCACCATGGCCAGCGACAGGGCGCCGCTTACCTTGCTCGCGTAGATCTGCGTGGTGAGCACCCGGAACTCGCCCCCGAACACGTACGGCGCGGAGAACGACGCCATGGAGGTCATGAAGACCAGGAGCGCCGCCGCCGAGAGGGACGGCGTGAGCAGGGGGAGGGTGACCTTCCGGAAGGTCCGCCAGCGGCCCGCGCCCAGCGACTGCGCCGTCTCCTGGGTGGCCTCGTCCAGCCGGGTCAGGCCGGCGCGCACGAAGAGGTAGAAGTAGACGTACATGGTGTAGGCGTGGACCAGCAGGATCGCCGGCGCTCCGGTCAGCCGCCACGGCGGCCGCTCCAGCCCCAGGGCGTCCTGGATCAGCCGGGTGAGGATCCCGCTCTCGCCGAACAGGAACATGAAGGCGATGACGCCCACCAGGGGCGGCAGGAGCACCGGCAGCGCCGCCAGGGCCCCGAAGATCTTCCGCCCCGGGAACTCGTACCGGGCGAAGAGGAAGGCCAGGGGCACCCCCACCAGACCGCAGAGCAGGACGCTGGCCGCGCTGATCCACACGCTGGACCACAGGGCCTCCACCTCGGCCCGTGTGGCGAAGAACTCCCGGTAGGCGTCCAGGGTGAGCCCCGCCTCGCCGGCCAGCGACTCCCCCAGCACCACCAGGTTGGGGTAGACGAAGAGCCACAGCATGAGGAAGAGGAGCGGAGCGGCCAGCAGGAGGGTGCGCTGGCCCGCCGCCGACGAGGATCCCGAGGAATCCGCCGGCGCCCGGTCCCGGCCCGGCGTCACGTCCCGGGACTCCCGGCCCCGTCTCCCTCGCCCCCGCCGCCGTGCCCCCGGTCGCCGCGGTCCCCGCCGCCGGCCGGGAAGAGGTGGAGCCGGGCGTCGGGGCCGGGCCGGAGGCCCACGTCGTCACCGGGCTCGGCGGCGTCCTCCGCCGCCACCAGCTCCAGCAGACCGGCCCCGCCCGTCTCCACCCGGTAGAGGGTGACGGCGCCCCGGAAGCGGCGGTCCCGGACGGTCCCCGCCAGCAGGTCCGGCCCCTCCCCGCCCGGGACCATCTCCAGCTCCTCGGGCCGGATCCACACCTCGGCGGTCGGGCCGCCGTCGGTGGACCCACGGACCCCGACCAGCGGCCACCGGGTCCCGTCCTCCAGGACGGCCACGCGACCCCCCGCGGTCCCGGCGGACCCCGGGGCCTCCCGGGGCGCCCCGGACGCCTCCTCCAGACGCACCGAGATCCGGTTGGCCCGACCCACGAACCCGGCCACGAAGGGATCGGCCGGCTCCCGGTAGAGGCCCTCCGGCGTCCCCACCTGCCGGAGGCGCCCCCCGCGCATCACGGCGATCCGGTCCGAGAGGTCGAAGGCCTCCTCCTGGTCGTGGGTCACGAAGAGGGACGTGATCCCGAGCTCCTTCACCAGGAGGCGGAGCTCCCGGCGGGTCCGCTCCCGGAGGGCGGCGTCCAGGTTCGAGAGCGGCTCGTCCAGCAGGAGGAGCGGCGGCTCGATGGCCAGCGCCCGGGCCAGGGCCACCCGCTGCTGCTGGCCGCCGGAGAGCTCCTGCACCGGCCGGTCGCCGAAGCCGGGCAGGTCCACCAGCTCCAGGGCCCGCTCCACCCTGCCCGGGATCTCCTCCGCCGGCGCGTCCCGGCTCTCCAGGCCGAACGCCACGTTGCCCGCCACGTCCAGGTGGGGGAAGAGGGCGTAGTTCTGGAAGACCATGCCGAAGCCCCGGCGGCGGGGGCTCCACCCCGAGACGTCCTCCCCCCGGAAGCGGACCGAGCCGGCGTCGGGCGTCTCGAAGCCGGCGACCAGGCGGAGCACGGTGGTCTTCCCGCAGCCGCTGGGACCCAGGAGGGTGAGGAGCTCCCCCGGCCGGAGGGACAGGTCCAGGCCGTCCACCGCGGCCGTCTCACCGAAGTGCTTCCGCAGACCCCGGAGCTCGAGGACCGGCCCCCCGGGCGCGTCCTCGCCCACCCGGCTCAGCTCCCGCCCTCGCCGCCCCTGCCCCGGATGTTCCGGTCCCAGTACCGGAGCCACTCCGGGGTGCGCTCCTGGACGAACTCCCGGTCCATCTCCATGGGACGGATCTCGGGGAGCGCCTCCCGGAGCCAGGCGGGCAGCGAGTCCTCGGCCAGGTCCGTCCGGACGGGGATCCGGAAGAACCGGCGGGCCGCCTCCAGCACCTGCTCCCGGCTCCCCGCCCACTCCAGGAACCGACGGGCGGCCTCGGGATGGCGGGCGTCGGCCACCACGGCGATGCCGTCGATGACCACCGGGGTGCCGCTCTCCGGGAGCACGTAGTCGATGGGGAGCTCGGTGGTGGCCCTGATGGTCTCGATGTCCGGCATGTCCCAGAGCGTCACCAGCCCCTCCCGGCGGGCCAGCTTCTGGTACAGGAGGGTGGGGTTCAGCACGTACTCCCGGGTCCATTCGTCCAGCGTGAGCAGCCACTCGTAGCCCGCCTCGGGATCGCCGGTCTCCCGGTACTCCCGCCACATGATGGCGCCGAAGATGGCCCGCATGGTGCCCGAGGCCAGGGGGTCGCGGATGAGGACCTCGCCCTTCCACCGGGGCTCCAGCACCTCGTCCCAGTCCTTCGGCGCCTCCTCCCGGGTCACGGCGTCCGAGTTGTAGGCGATGACCTCGGGGGTCCGGTACGTGCCGATCCAGCGGAAGGCCGAATCACGGGAGGAGGGCGGCACGGCCTCCGCCCACCCCGGTTCGTAGGCCGCCAGCAGCCCCTCCTCCGCCGCCCGGTCGAACATGGCCGAGGGGGCGCCCCACCAGACGTCGGCCTGGGGGTTCGCCGCCTCCGAGCGGATCCGGTCCAGCACCTCCTGGCTCCCCATGTCCGACCACCGTACGTCCACGTCGGGATGGGCGGCCTCGAACCTCTCCTCGAAGTGGGAGAGGAGCTCCCGGCCGTGGGGGGAGTAGATCACCAGCGGCGTCCGGCCGTCGTCGGTGCAGGCGGCCGGGCCGAGGGCCAGGGCCAGGACCCCGAGGGCCAGGAGGAGGGACCGGGCGGGCCTCCGGGGGCTCACGGCCGCCTCCCGCCGGCCCGGGATCCCGCCCCGCCGGCCGCAGCTCCCGAGCCGCGGGCCCCCGCTGCCGTCGCGGCCTCCTCCTCCCCGGCCAGCCACGACCGCCACGGGCCGGGCTCCAGGGAGAGGAGGTTGGCGAAGAGCCGGTAGGCGCCGGGGACGCCCGCCGGGAGCTGCCGGAAGAAAGCCAGGCCGGTGTGGACGTAGAGTCCCTCGCCCAGCGGGGCCACCAGGAGCGCCCCCCGCTTCGGCTCCTCCCCGGGGTCCCGCATGGCGAGCACCGGCGTCATCTCCTCGGGCCAGGAGTGCAGGAAGTAGAGCCCCCGCTCCTGGATCCAGCCCTCGAAGTCCCGGTCACCGATCCGGTTGGGCGAGGCGAGGACGGGCGCGTCGGGATGGAGGAGCGTCACCGGCGACCGCTCGTCGGTGACGCGGTCGTGGGGTCGGGCGATGGTGACAGGGAACGGCGCGTAGTCCCCCTGGTCGAACTCGTACTTGTTGTACTGGACCAGCAGGGTCCCGCCCTCCCGCACCCACCGGAGGAGGCGGTCGTTGGCCGACCGGAGGTCGCGGCGGACCTCGTAGGCCCGGACGCCCAGGACGATCACGTCGAGGCCCTCGAAGTCGCCGGCCCGCACCCGCTCCGGCCCCAGCATCTCCACCTCCAGGCCGAGCTGGCGGATGGCGTCGGGGACCTCGTCGCCGGAGCCCATGACGTAGCCCACCCGGCGCCCCCGATCCAACGCCACCGGGAAGCGCTCGACCCGCACGGAGGCCTCCTCGTAGAAGGGGACGGGGTCGATGTGCGGGTAGTCCACCACGGTGAGGGAGCGGCTCCAGGACCGGTCGCCCCGGGCCGCGGATCCCTCGGACCCGTCGGACCCCCCGGACCCGCCGCCCGCCGGCTCGGCCCGGGCCAGGAGCCGGTGGGTCCGGAAGGCGCCGGACGGCTCCGGCGGCGCCTCCATCAGGCGGAACGGCACGGAGGTCTCCTGGCCGGCGTCTCCCAGCCGAACCCGCTCCTCGCGGGGGCGGGCGGTGACCTCCGGACCCTCCTCTCCCCCGCCTCCCGTTCCGCCCTCCGCTCCGCTCCCGTCCGCCCGCCCCCGCAGCCCCACCCGGGCCTCCAGGTCCCCGGACGCCAGGCTCCGGAGGGTGACGTCCACGGTGGGCTCCCCGACGCGGGCCGGCCAGACCACCACCCCGGGGGAGGCCTCCACCGACAGCCGGGGGACCACCCGGACCGGACGCCAGAATTCGCCCCGTGCCTTGTCCACCCCCCGGTGGCGGGCCGGGCCCGAGGCCGTCACACGAGGGGCCTCGTCCGGAGGACCGATCTCCACCGGGAGCCGGCCCGCGGCGACGGGCGGATCCAGCGGCCGGGCCCGGAGGCGCCCGTCCCCGGGCCACCGGTAGAGGTCGCCCGCGGTGTCCCGGGCCAGGAAGTACGGCTCGGTGGGCTCCGCGTCGGAGGGTATCCGGACGGCGAAGGTCCAGCGGGCCACGGCTCCCCCGGGCACACGGAGGGCCCCGTCTCCGCCGCGGAGCGGGGGTTCGGATCCGTAGAACCGGGAGGTCTCCGAGGCCGTCCGGCCCACCTCCTCCGGCGGCAGGCGCCGGGCCGTCCACCCGGCGGGAAGGTCCAGCTCGGGAGGCCCGGCCCGGAGCGCCCCGGCGCCGCCGTTCCAGACCTCGGCGTGCACCCGGGCCGTCCCCCCCCGGACCCAGCGCTCGGACGCGGTGCGAAAGCGCACGGTGACCCCCCGGACCGCCAGGAGCGCCCGCTCCACGAGCCGCTCCTTCCGCTCCAGCACCTCGCCCACCCGCTCGTCGTCCGGGCCCGCTCCCGGACGCGGCCGGCTCGGGCCGGCCGCCAGCGACGACGCCCCGCGGATCGCTTCGAGGGCCCGCTCCAGGGCCGGTGCCGCCTCCGCGGGATCCAGGATTCGGAGCGAGGCCCGGGCCGCCATGACCGCGCGCCGGTAGTCGTCGATCCTCCGGCGGAACTCCCTCCGCCGATCCCGCGGCAGCTCGACGGCCAGCGTGGCCAGGCCCGTGTCGATGCCGGCGAACAGGGGTGCGTCGGCCGGCGCGCCGACCCGGTCCTCCAGGAGGAGGAGCCGGGTGGTCCGCGGCCCGGGCGGCTGGGCCACGCCGAAGTCCTGGGAGCGGTGCTGGCTCCGGCTCTCCATGGCCAGCTGGAAGGGGGAGCGGCCCAGGAGGGGGTCGTAGTCCCCGGTGGAGATCCTCAGGGTGGCGTTCTCCGGGTCGCGCCAGGCGCGGCGGTAGAGCTTCAGCGGCCTCCAGGGGCGGGCTCCCCACTCCATGTGCTCGGGGAAGCGCTCCGGGTCGGCCGCCGCGCGGAACGCCTCCCGGGTCACCACGCCGGCGACCTGGTGCTGTCCGTGGCCGTCGGCCTCGGTGCCGCTGAAGACGGAGACCACCACGTGGGGCCGGAAGAGGCGGAGCACCCAGACCACGTCGTTCAGGAGGGCCTCCCTGGGCCAGTGCCGGAAGGTCTCCTCGGCCGTCTTGGAGTAGCCGAAGTCGTAGGCCCGGGTGAAGAACTGCTCGGCGCCGTCCAGCCGCCGGGCCGCAAGGAGCTCGCCCGTCCGGATCAGCCCCAGGCCCTTCCCCAGCTCCGGACCGATGAGGTTCTGCCCGCCCTCGCCCCGGGTCAGCGACAGGTAGGCCGCCCGGACGCCCCGGTGCCGGTCCAGCTCGGCCAGGAGCGCCGTGTCCTCGTCGTCGGGATGGGCCCCGACGACCAGCACCCGGCGGACGCCGGTCATCTGCCGGAGCAGGAGGCCCGCCTCCACGGCCCCGCCCTCCACGGGAGGGGACGCATCCGGCGCCGACGCCCCGTCCCCCGACCCCTGGGCCGGAGCCGCGCCGGGAGCCCCGCAGAGGGCGAGGACCGAGGCCAGGAGGACGGCCGCGGCAGCGGGCGCCGGAGGGCGCTTCGCCGGATCTCTCCGTCGGGGATCGATGCACCGGATCATGCCCGCGAAGCTAGGCCGGACCAGGATCGCGGGAAAGCTCCTGCGCGGCCCTGTACTCCCGGCCGACGCCGGCCCATCATTCGAGCGTGCCGCGGGATCGAGGGGAACGCCGGCCCGCCCTCGTCGAGGGCGCGCGTGCCGGGCCTGGTGCCGGGAGGGCCATGGGAGCTGGACGGGACAGGCGCCGACGGTCGAGCCGGGGGCGGGGAGCGCTCGCCGCGGCGGCCCTGGCGGGGCTGGTGCTCCTCCTGGCCGGGTCGGGAGCGCCGGGCACCGGGGGATCCGCCCTGCCGGACGCGGAGCCCCCCGGGGACCCGGACCCGGAGCAGGCCGTCCCCCGGTGCGGCTCCGCCGGCACGGCCGGGCCGACCACGGCCGACTCCTCCCTCTACTGCATGGAGCTGGTCCCCCACCCGGACGTGCGGGACGCCTCGGGCGCGGCCACCCTCCAGTTCGCGCCCGGGCCGTTCATCCTCCCGGTCACCGCCGACGGGCGGCTGCGGTACCGGATCGCGCTGGAGCTGTCGGGCCTGCCGCCGGCCGACTCTTTGGGTCCCTACCGCACCTACGTCGCCTGGGCCCTGCCGCCGTCCATGGCGCCCGTCCGGAAGCTGGGCGAGGTGGGCGACGGCCGGCGTGTCGTGGGGCCGGTGGCCATGGACCGGTTCCTCCTGCTGGTGACGGCCGAGCCCTCGGCCGACGTGGCGACCCGCTCGGGCCCCCCGGTGCTCCGAGGGCTCTCGCCGGGCATGCAGATGTCCGACGTCCACTTCATGGGTCCCGGGCGGGAGAGGGGGGACGCTCCGCGGGGACCGGGAGAGTTGGAGAGACCGGGAGAGGTGGAAGGACCGGAGGAGCTCGACGATCCCGGCGCGGCCCGGGAGCCGGGCGCCCCCCTCCGCTGGCCGCCGCCGCCCATGAATCCACGGACCTCCCCCATGGCCATGCCCGGCCTGGAGGAGGCCGTGCCCACCGCCGACCCGTACCTCCCCGGCGCCGGCGCGGACGCCGACTCGCTCCCCACCGCCGCTCCCCGCCGGCCGGTGGAGGTGGCCCACGGCGACACCATCCGCCTGGTGGCGGGTCCGGTCCGCCACGAGCTGGCCGGGCGGGAGGTGATCCAGCTCGCCTACAACGGCCAGATCCCCGGTCCCCTGATCCGGGTCCGGGAGGGCGCCACCATCTACGCCGAGTTCGTCAACCGGACGGAGTTCCCGGGCACCATCCACTGGCACGGCATCCGGATCCAGAACCCCTTCGACGGCGTGCCGGGGGTGACCCAGGAACCGGTGGAGAGCGGCGACCGCTTCCTCTACCGGATCCGATTCCCCGACGCCGGGCTCTACTGGTATCACCCCCACCACCGGGAAGACGTCCTCCAGGACCTGGGGCTGTACGGCAACCTGATGGTGAGTCCGCGGGACTCGGCCCATTACGCGCCGGCGCACCGGGACGAGGTGCTGGTGCTGGACGACGTCCTGCTGGGCGAAGCCGGCCTGGTGCCCTGGGGGAGGGGCCGGGCCACCCACGCGGTGATGGGGAGGTTCGGCAACCGCCTGCTGGTGAACGGCCGGACCGGCTACGACCTGGAGGTCCGGCGGGGCGCCGTCGTCCGCTTCCACCTCACCAACGTCTCCAACGTCCGGACCTTCAACCTCTCCTTCGGCGGCGCGCCCATGAAGCTGGTGGCCACCGACGTGGGCCGGTTCCAGCGGGAGGAGCGCGTGGAGAGCGTGGTCCTGGCTCCCGCCGAGAGATACGTGGTGGACGTCCGGTTCCCGGAGGGCGGGCGCTACGCCCTGGTCAACCGCTTCCACGCCGTGGACCACGGGGCCGACCGCTTCTTCGCCGCCTCGGACACCCTGGGCGTGGTCCGCGTGGGGCGGGAACGGGCCCGACCCGGCCCCGCCGACGCCTTCGCCCGGTCCCGGGAGCCCGACTCCGTGGGTCCCGTCCTGGAGAGGATGCGGTCCCGGGCCGGCGACGTCGCCCGAAAGGAGCTGGTGCTCACCCTGGAGGACACGGGCCTCCCCTTCACCCTCCAGGGGCTCATGGGGCAGGAGAGCCGCGGCTACGTCCATCCCCTGGAGTGGACCGGGACCATGCCCCGGATGTCCTGGCTCCCCACCACGGACGAGGCGCGCTGGATCCTGCGCGAGCCCTCCACCGGCCGCGAGAACCGCGAGATCGAGTGGCGCTTCCGGGTGGGGGACGTGGTGCGGATCCGCATCCACAACGACCGACGCTCGCTCCACCCCATGCAGCACCCGATCCACATCCACGGTCAGCGCTTCCTGATCCTTGCCGTGAACGGCGTGCCGAAGGAGAACCTGGCCTGGAAGGACACGGCGCTGATCCCCGTGGGGGCCACCGTGGACCTGCTCCTGGAGCTGTCCAACCCCGGCGAGTGGATGCTTCACTGCCACGTCTCCGAGCACCTGGAGGCGGGCATGAAGATGACCTTCACCGTGGAGGGGGAGGACCCCCTCGCGTCCGGGACGGCCGCCCCCGTAGAGTGAGGGAGACGTCGATGGATACGAAGAGCCACGCGACGACACGAACCGAACCGAACGAAACCGGAGAGCCAGCCATGAGAACCCACCGTTTCCCCGTCCCCGCCCAGGCCCTGGCCTCAGCCCTGGCGCTGGGTGCACTCCTGGCGGCGGCCGCCCTGAAGCCCACCCCCGTCCTCGCCCAGGACGTCGAGAGCCTGTCCGAGGACGTCCGCGAGGTGGTGGCCGTCTCCGAGCCCGTGGTGGCCCTCACCGGGGTCCGGGTGATCGACGGCACGGGAGCGCCGCCCGCCGAGGGACGGACCGTCCTGATCCGCGACGGCCGGATCGCCGCCGTGGGCCCCGACGGCTCCGTGGAGATCCCCGGGGACGCCCGGACGCTGGAGCTGGCCGGGCACACGGTGATCCCCGGGATCGTGGGGCTCCACGACCACAGCTTCTATACGACGCCGAACCGGAAGGTGCAGAGCGACTTCACGGCGCCGCGGCTCTATCTCGCCGGCGGCGTGACCACGGTCCGCACCACCGGGAGCATCGCCCCGTACAGCGAGATCAACCTGAAGCGCTCCATCGAGGCCGGCGAGATCCCCGGTCCGAGGATGGTGATCACCGGGCCGTACATCACGGGCGGCGCCGACGACGCCCTGAGCCGGGTCCACGCCGGGAGCCCCGAGGAGGCCCGCCGGGTGGTGGACTACTGGGTGAGCGAGGGCGTGGAGTGGTTCAAGTTCTACACGGGCATCAGCCGGGCGGCCATGTCCGCCGCCATCGAGGCGGCCCACGCCCGGGGCGCGAAGTTCACCGGCCACCTCTGCTCGGTCACCTTCCGGGAGGCTGTCGACAGGGGCATCGACAACCTGGAGCACGGCTTCATCACCAACACCGGCTGGGTGGAGGACAAGGAGCCCGACGAGTGCCCGTCGGACCGATACGAGTCCCTCCGGCGCGTGGAGATCGACGGCCCCGAGGTGCAGGCCACCATCGACGCCATGGTGGAGAACGAGGTCGCCCTCACCACCACGCCGGCCGTCTACGAGCTGTTCGTCCCGAACCGGCCGCCGCTCCAGGACCGGGTGCTGGACGCCATCTCCCCCGAGGCCCGGGGGGAGTACCTGGACTCCCGGGAGCGCATCGCCGAGGAGCCTGACGCGGGAACTCCGGAGGAGCTCTTCCTCAAGGGGCTGGCGTTCGACAGCGCCTTCCACGCCGGCGGCGGGCTGCTGGCCGCCGGGGTGGACCCCACCGGCAACGGCGGCGCCCTGTTCGGCTACGGCGACCAGCGGAACTACGAGCTGCTGCTGGAGGGCGGCTTCTCCCCCGAGGTGGCCGTCCAGGTCCTCACCCTGAACGGAGCGAAGGTGCTGGGCCGTGACGACGAGCTGGGCTCGGTGGAGGCCGGCAAGCTGGCCGATCTGGTGGTGCTGGAGGGCGATCCGGCCTCCGATCCCACGGCCATCCGTCAGGTCCGGCTCGTGTTCAAGGACGGAGTGGGCTACGACCCGGCGC
This sequence comes from uncultured Gemmatimonadota bacterium, assembly GCA_964627425.1. Classification (GTDB taxonomy): domain Bacteria; phylum Gemmatimonadota; class Gemmatimonadetes; order Palauibacterales; family Palauibacteraceae; genus Caribbeanibacter. The sequence continues at coordinate 161,162 of CAZVIY010000005.1, read as the reverse complement.
CCCTCGTCGAGGCGGTGGAGGGCCAGGTGGGGATCCGGTGAGCCCTCGGCCGCCCGTGCCCATCGGTCTGAGGGGAGCCTCGACGATGCGGATCCCGGGTCGTGCACGGCGGGTGAAGCGGGCCGATCATTGCACATTCGGTGGGCGACAGGCATCTTTGCGTGTCCTGTCCCCCCGTCCGCGGCACCTGAACCTGGAGACGAACAGTGGGCCTTCGTTCGGTCTCCGTGATCCCTGCGATCGCGGGCGTCCTCCTCCTGTTCCTCGTCCCGAATCCCGCGCCGGCCCTGCAGTCGGGGCAGGGCCCTGCCGCCGAAGAGTCGGCCGGCGACTCGGGAGAGACCACCGTCCTCGAGGCGCGCCGGGGCGACGGGATCTGGCACCTGCTCCGGCGGGCCGGACGGACCCCTACCCCGGAGGCGATCCGAGACTTCCGGGCGCTGAACGAGGAACGGCTCCTGCCGGGCGGCCGGCTGGCCGCGGGGCGGCCCTACGAAGTCCCCTCCGCCGGGCGGTCCGACGGGGAGCTCCATCCGATCTTCGGTCCGGACCACCAGCGGGTGGAGCGCAGGAGCGAGCGCCTGGAGGGCCACGTCTACTACGTGGTGAGCGGGCACGGCGGGCCCGATCCCGGGAGCCTGGCCCGATACGGCGGACGACCCCTGCCCGAGGACGAGGTGGCCTACGACGTCGCCCTCCGCCTGACGAAGCGGCTCCTGGAGGAGGGAGCCACGGCCTACCTGGTGGTGCAGGACCAGGATGACGGGATCCGGGACGGGAGCTGGTTCCACCACGACGAGGACGAGCGGTACCTGGACGGCACCCCGATCGCCCGGAGCCAGCGGCAGCGCCTCAGGGACCGGGTCCGGATCGTCAACCGGCTGTACGAACGGCACCAGGGCACGGCCAGGAGCCAGCGCCTCCTGTCCCTGCACGTCGACGCCAGGGGCGGCACCTACGAGCCGCCCATCGACGTACACTTCCTGGTGGCCAGCCGGAACGGGAGCGAGCTCGCCCACGTCCTGCGCTCCACCTTCCGTTCCCGGTACGCCTCGGTCCAGCCGGGCAGGGGCTACCACGGTACGGTGGCGTTCCGGAACCTCTACGTCCTGCGGCGGAGCCGGCCCGTGGCCACCGCCGTCGAGCTCGGCAACATCCGCAATCCGCGGGACCAGCGCCGCCTGACACAGGCCGGGAACCGCCAGGCCCTGGCCGAGTGGCTCGTGGAGGGGCTCCTCCAGGAGGCGCGGTAGCGGCGGGGACCGGCCCGGGACCGCGTCGCCGTTGCACTCCGGGCCGGCTCCGGCACATCCTCCCTGGGGCTCGGCCGGCCCGGCCCGGCGGAGCCCGGAGACCGTACCGACCCCGGACACCCAGGAAGGGACCCGCGCCATGCGCCACCTGACCCTCCTCTGCACCCTCGCCGCGAGCCTCCTCCTCGCTCCCCTCCCCGCCTCCGGCCAGGAGGAAGCCGCCGGCCAGGAGGGAGCGGCCGCGCGGGACGGGACCGCCGCGGACCCGGGAGAGATCTCCTCCGCCGACCTGGCCGGCCTCCAGTTCCGGACCATCGGCCCGGCCATCATGAGCGGCCGGATCGTGGACCTGGCGGTGGTGGAGGAGGATCCCCGGGTCTTCTACGTGGCCTCGGCCACCGGGGGCGTGTGGAAGACGGAGAACAACGGCACCACCTTCGAGCCCGTCTTCCAGGACCAGGGCACCCACTCGGTGGGCGACATCGCCGTCCATCAGCGGGACACCAGCGTGGTCTGGGTGGGCACCGGCGAGCGGGCGAACCGCCAGTCCAACTCCTGGGGCGACGGCGTCTACCGCTCCACCGACGGCGGGCGCACCTGGACCCACGTGGGCCTGGAGGACACGCACCACGTGGGCCGGATCGCGCTGCATCCCACCGACCCCGAGGTGGCGTTCGTGGCGGCCATGGGCCACCTGTGGGGCCCCAACGAGGAGCGGGGGCTCTACCGGACGACCGACGGCGGCGGGAGCTGGGAGCGGGTGGCCCACGTGGACGAGACCACCGGGTTCGTGGACGTGAGGATCGACCCGGAGGATCCGGAGGTCATGTACGCCGCCTCCTACCAGCGGATGCGGCGGCCCCACGGCTTCCACGGCGGCGGCCCCGGGAGCGGGCTGTGGAAGTCCACCGACGGCGGCGAGGAGTGGGAACGCATCGGCCCGCCCGAGCCCGGCCCCGACGCCGACCCGGCGTCGTTCGTGTGCGCCGAGGGCCAGGAGCGCACGGTCCACGGCGAGAACGGCCTGCCCCTGGGCGAGTACGGCCGGATCGGCATCACCGTCCACCGCTCGGACCCCCGGATCGTCTACGCCTCCATCGAGCAGGGCTGCCGGTTCAACGCCTCCACCCAGTACGGCGAGTACCTGGCCGGCCTCTACCGCTCCGAGGACCGGGGCGAGACCTGGGAGCGGGTCACCCGCTGGAACCCCCGGCCCATGTACGCCTCCCAGCCCGCCGTCGATCCGAACGACGACCAGCGCGTCTACATGATGAACCGCTACTCGTACTGGGACGGGGTGGCCGACACGGTGGTCACGCCGGGCCAGTCGCTCCACGGCGACGACCGGTTCATCTGGGTGAACCCCGACGACTCCCGGCACCTGATCAAGGCCGACGACGGGGGCGTGGGCATCTCCTACGACCGGGGGAGGACGTGGCTCTACCTGGAGAACCTGCCGGTGAGCCAGTTCTACCGGATCTCCGTGGACATGCGGGATCCCTACTGGGTGTACGGGGGCCTGCAGGACAACGGGAGCTGGGCCGCCCCCAACGCCACCTACCGCAACGCCGGCGTGCTGGACCGGGACTGGGTGAAGACCGGAGGCGGCGACGGCTTCGTGAACCGGATCCATCCCGAGGACTCCACCCTCCTCTACAACGAGTCCCAGTACCTGGGGCTGGGCCGGGTGGACCTGGAGACGGGCGAGAGCCAGGACATCCGTCCCGGCGACCCCACCGGCCACATCGGCCCGCGTCGGAACTGGGCGGTCTGGGGCACCGGCCGGGAGCCCGGCCCGCTGGAGAACGCCATGGAGCCCGCCAACTGGGACGGGCCCTTCGTGTTCAGCCCCCACGACCCCGACGTGATCTACGCCGGCACCCGGCACCTATGGCGGAGCGAGGACCGGGGCCTCTCCTGGGAGAACCTGGGTGATCCCACCACGGGCGCCGACCGGACGGAGATGGTGGTCATGGGCCAGGAGCCCACCGAGCGGGTCCATTCCCTGGACGACGGGATCCCCTACTGGCCCACCGTCACCGCGATCCGGGAGTCCCCCCACCGGGAGGGCCTGCTCTGGGTGGGCACCGACGACGGCCGGCTGCAGGTCTCCCGCGACGACGGGGAGAGCTTCACCGACCTGTCGTCGCGCCTTCCGGGCCTGCCGGAGATGGCCTGGATCAGCGGCATCGAGCCCTCGGCCCACGTGGAGGGCCGGGTCTACGTGGCGGTCAACGACTACCGGAACGACGATTACGGGAACTACCTCTACCGCTCCGAGGACGCCGGGGAGAGCTGGGAGCGCATCGACGGCGACCTGCCGCCGGAGCGGGTGGTCCGGACGGTGAAGGAGGACCCCCGGAACCCGGAGCTCCTCTGGCTCGGGACCGAGCTCGGCGCCTTCTTCTCGCCCGACCGGGGCGAGCGGTGGGTGGAGCTGGAATCCGGGCTCCCCACCGTGGCGGTGAACGACCTCGTGGTCCACCCGCGGGAGAACGACCTTGTGCTCGGCACCCACGGCCGGGGCGTGTGGATCCTGGACGACGTGACGGCCATCCAGGAGCTCACGCCCGACGTGATGGCCTCCGGGGCCCACCTCTTCCCGCCGGCGACGGCCGAGCAGATCCGCTACGAGTCGGAGACCGGGCACACGGGAGACATGGTCTTCCGCGGGGAGAACCCGCCCCGGGGCGCCGTCATCGATTACTGGCTCGGCGAGCCCGTGCCCGCCGATTCGCTCGAGCTCGCCGTGCTGGACGCCGACGGGGACGTGATCCGCGAGGTCGAGGCCGACACCGCCCGTGGGGTGAACCGTGCCACCTGGGACCTGCGCCACGAGCGGCTTGGCTCGGCCGCCCCCGACGACGCGCCGGCCTGGCAGCGGCAGGGCCCCGCCGGCCCCCTGGTGGTCCCCGGCGACTACACCGTACGACTCACGGTGAACGGCGAGAGCCAGGAGCGCCGTCTCGAGGTCCGGGAGGACCCGCGGGTGGACCTGGACGGGGAGGCACGCCGGGCCTGGACCGCCACCCTGCACGAGATCGCCTCCCTCCACGACTCGGTGGCCGCCCGGGTGAAGGAGCTGAACGAGCTGGTGGAGGACCGGCCGAATCCCGCCGACGAGGACCCCTTCCGGGGGAGCGGCGACGAGGAGGCCCGGGAGCGCTGGGCGGCGCTGGAGACCGGGGAGGGCCGGGAGGTGGCCTGGCGGGCCGCCGAGCTCCTGGACCGCATCGGGGGCCTCTACTGGCGGGTCTCCTCGTGGACCGGCCGACCCACGGCCGGCCAGAGGTCCCGGCTGGAGTTCTACCGGGAGATGGCCGCCGAGCTCGCGCCGGCCGTACGGGAGGTCGTCGAGGAGGAGAGCCAGGGCGGCGAGGACCGATGAGACGGCCCGGGTGAGCGGAGGATTTCGACGAGAGCCCCGGGAAGAGACGAACCAAGCCATGGAGCCCACCATGCCGCGCAGCCGCATCCTGTCCACCGGATTCCACGTGCCCGACCGGGTCGTCACCAACGAGGACCTGGAGGCCCGGATGGACACCTCCGACGAGTGGATCCGGAACCGGTCCGGGATCCGGGAGCGCCGCTGGGTCGAGGAGGGCGAGACGGGCGCCGACATGGCCGAGGCCGCCGCACGGAGGGCCCTGGACCGGGCGGGCATGGAGCCCGGGGAGGTGGACTGCATCGTCCTGGCCACACTGAGTCCGGATCACTTCTTCCCCGGCACCGGCGTCTTCCTCCAGCGTCAGCTGGGGCTGTCGGGGATCCCCTGCCTGGACGTGCGCAACCAGTGCACCGGCTTCATCTACGGCCTCTCGGTGGCCGACGCCTGGATCCGGACGGGGGCCTACCGGCGGGTCCTGCTGGTGGGGACCGAGGTCCACTCGGCCGGTCTGGACGTGAGCACGGCGGGCCGGGACACCGCCGTGCTCTTCGGCGACGGGGCGGGCGCCGCCGTCCTCGGCCCGGCGGACGAGGGCGCGGGAGCCGGATCGCCCGGCGACGGGGACGGCGACGGGGACGGACGCGTCGCCCGTCGGGAGGATCGAGGCGTCCTCTCGGTGAAGATCCACGCCGACGGCGAGCACGCCGAGAAGCTGTGGACCGACGTCCCCGGCTGCGCCTACCGTCCCTTCATCGACGAGGCAATGATGGAGGAGCGTCGCCACATGCCGGAGATGGAGGGCCGGGAGGTCTTCAAGCACGCCAGCCGGCGGATGCCCGAGGCCGTCCACGAGGTGCTGGCCGACGCGGACGAGTCGCTGGAGGACGTGGCCATGGTCATCCCCCACCAGGCGAACCTCCGGATCAGCCGGTCGGTGCAGAAGGCGCTGGGTCTCCCCGACGACCGGGTCTACAACAACATCCAGCGGTACGGGAACACCACCGCCGCCAGCATCCCCATCGCGCTGCACGAGGCGGTGGAGGAGGGCCGGATCACCGACGGCGACCTGGTGTGCCTCACCGCCTTCGGCTCGGGCTTCACCTGGGGAGCGGCCCTCGTGCGGTGGTGACCTCCTCCCGCCGCTCCAGCTCCCACCGGGCGTGCTCCCGAAAACGGGGACACCCCGACGTCCCCTGGGCGATATCAGAGAACCGGGGTCAGCAGCCGACAGAAGTTCTGGACCAGCTTCCGGGAGACGGGTCGGGCGAGGTGCTCCTCCAGCCGGACCTCCCGGCTGGCCGCGATCTCCTCCTCCACCTGCGAGCGGACCGTCGTCACGAACTCGGTATCGCCCACCTCGAGGTTGGTCTCGAAGTTCAGGTGTAGACTCCGGTAGTCCAGGTTCGCCGAGCCGAGCATCGCGTATACGCCGTCGACCACCAGGGCCTTGGCGTGCATGAACGGCGGCCCTCGCTCGAAGATGCGGACGCCGGCCTCGAGCAGCCCCTGGTAGAGTGCCCGGCTCGCCTGATCCGCATACCAGTGGTTGCCGCGCTCCGGCACCACCAGGCGCACCTCCACCCCGCGCCGGGCCGCGTATCTCAGGGCCTGGACCACCGGCTCGTCCGGGATGAAGTAGGGGGTGACGATCTCCAGCGTCCGCTCGGAGGCCGAGATCGCCCCGAAGAAGGCGTCGGCCAGCCCCCGGCCGTGCACCTCGGGGCCTCCCGGGACGACCTGGACGAGGGCGTCCCCGTCGGCGTCGTGTTCGGGGAAGAACTTCGGGATCAACAGGTCCTCCGGGCGCGCCCCCGTGGCGAAGACCCAGTCCTCCACGAACTGCAGCTGGAGGTCGGCGACGGCGGGGCCCGCCAGCCGGAGGTGGTAGTCCCGGATGGGGGCTCCATCGGCGAGCGGGCCGTACTGCTCGTCCTTGAAGTTGATGCCTCCGGCGAACCCCGTCCGTCCGTCCACGACGACGATCTTCCGATGGTTCCGCAGGTTGATCTGGAACCGGCCCTTCAGCGGGTCCGCCTGGCTGATCGACCGGACCTCCACGCCCGCCTTTCGGGCCGGCTCCAGGAATCGGGTGAAGTGAGCCCTGGTGGACCCGAAACGATCGTAGAGCAGGCGGACCTCCACCCCCTCGCCGGCCTTCTCCGCGAGGGCATCGCGCACCCGCCGGCCTATCTCGCCGCGGCCGAAGATGAACGTCTGTACGTGGACCGAGCTCTCGGCGGCGGCCACCGCGTCGAACAGCGCCGGGAAGAAGGCGTCGCCGTCCACCAGCAGCTCGACCCGATTGCCCCCCAGGACCCGATTCTGCTCCACCGCCGGATCCGTGGCCCGGAAGACGTGGGCGGCGGGGTGACTCCCACCACCGCGGTCGTGATCCGCCGTCCCCACCACGTGCCGCTCGAGGGCAGGAGCGAGCTCGGCGCGCCGGGAGACCAGCGCCCGCACCCCGACCTGCTCCGCCGCGCTCCGGCGCACCCGGTCCACGCCGAAGGTCAGGTAGCCCACCGCCCCGAGAAAGGGAAGGGTCCATACCAGGAAGAGCCAGAGCACGGCCGAGACCGGACGGCCCTTGTAGAGGAGGATGTGGTAGGAGAGGACGACGGCCACGAGGAGGTGGCCGACGCTGATCAGGCTGATCGCCCTCAAGGCGGCCCCTCCAGCCGGTCCAGCCCCCATCGGGCGTGCTCCCGCACCAGCCCGGAGCGGTCCCGGGCCGCCCGCACCAGGACCGGTCGGGCCTCGGGACGGCCGCTGTTCCCCAGCCCCACGCAGAGGTTCCGGAGGAGACCGTCCCGTCCGGGCCGCTCGTACGGGGTCTCGCCGTAGCGCTCCCGGAACTCGGCGTCCGACAGCTCCAGCAGCTCCTCGGCCCACTCCACCATGGTCTCGCCCTCCACCGGCCGGCCGAACCGGAGCTCCGGGTCGCCCCCCCCGCTCACCTTCCGGTTCCAGGGGCAGACCTCCTGGCAGATGTCGCAGCCGAAGACCCGGTTTCCGATCATGGGCCGGAGCTCCTCGGGGATGGAGCCCTTCAGCTCGATGGTCAGGTAGGAGATGCACCGCCGGGCGTCCAGCTCCCGTGGGCCCCGGATGGCGTCGGTGGGACACGCCTCGATGCACCGGCTGCAGGTGCCGCACCGGTCGGCGGTGAACGGCTCGTCGGGAGGCAGCTCCAGGGTGGTCAGCAGCTCGCCCAGGAGCAGATAGGAGCCCCGGTCGGGGTCGATGAGGAGGGTGTTCTTCCCGATCCATCCCAGGCCCGCCCGCTGGGCGTGGTCCCGCTCCAGCACCGGGCCGTAGTCCACGTACGGCTTCGTCTCCGTCCCCGGCGCCAGCGCCTGCACGCGGGCCGCCAGCTCGCCCAGCCGTTCCTCGAAGAGCAGGTGGTAGTCCCGGTTCCCGCTGGCGTAGCGGGCGACGATCGGCTCCAGGAGCGCCGCGGCGGGATCGCCGGGCGGATCCCCGGTCGGTTCGGCGTCGCGATCGCCGGCCGATCGAGCTGCGCTCCGATCACGATCGTCGGAGCCGGGCCGGCTCGGGGGGCGCGCGCCGTCCGCCCGGGTGGGCCGCTCACCCGTGAGGTCGTCCAGGGTGGCGTAGGAGACGCTCACCACCACCAGGCTCCGGCAGCCCTCCAGCGCGTCGCGGGGGTCCAGCCGTCGCCGGACCGAGTCGTCCCGCTCCAGGTAGGCCAGCTCGCCGTGCCAGCCCCGGTCCAGCCACTCCCGGTACCAGTCGGCGTGGGCGGGGGGCTCGGCCGGGGCGAACCCCGCCTGGTCGAAGCCCAGATCCAGGGCGGCCGCCCGGATCCGCTCCCTGAGCTCCTCCGATGCCGGGTCCCGGGTCACGGCTCGTCCTCCTGCTGTCTCGCGCGGCCCCTCCGTCCGCCGTCGTCGGGTCCGGATGCTCCGGGAGCGGTCGGCGGGCGTCGCCGCCTCAGTCGAAGTCGAAGGCGCTGGGGCAGAGGTCCGAGAGGAAGCAGACCTCGCAGTCGGGGCTGCGGGCGTCGCAGACCGCCCGTCCGTGACGGATGAGCCGCCAGGCGAAGGGATGCCAGTCCTCCCGGGGGAGGGCGTCCATCAGGTCCCCCTCCACCTTCTCGGGACGGGTCTCCTCGGTGAGGCCCAGCCGGCCCGCGACCCGCTTCACGTGGGTGTCCACCACCACGCCCTCGTGGCGGTCGAAGGCGTTGGAGAGGACCACGTTGGCCGTCTTCCGGGCCACGCCCGGGAGCTCCACCAGCTCCTCCATCGTCCGGGGCACCCGGCCGTCGTGCTCGGCCAGGACCTTCTCGGCCATCCCCTGGATGTGCTTCGCCTTGTTCCTGTAGAAGCCGGTGGAGCGGATGATCTCCTCCAGCTCCTCCCGGTCGATCTCGGCGTAGTCCCGGGCCGTGCGGCATCGGTCGAAGAGCACCTCGGTGACCTGGTTCACCCGCTCGTCCGTACACTGGGCCGAGAGGATGGTGGCCACCAGGAGCTCCAGGGGATTCGAGTAGTCCAGGGAGATCTCGGTGCTCTCGTACGCCTCCTCCAGCCTTCGCGCGATCTCCTCCAGCCGCTCCTCCTCGGTCATCCGTCCCCTCCTCGCTCCGTGAGACCCAGCTCCCGAGCCCGGCGTATCCAGCGGCCCAGCTCCTCGGAGGTGATGACGCCCAGGAACGTCCCGTCCCGCACCACCAGCACCCGATCCGGGCCGTCGCCCCGGAGCCGATCGAGGACCTCGTCCAGGCCCACCCCGGGGTCCACCGTCGGAAGGTCGTCGGCCGGGCGGGCCACCTCCCCCGCCCGGGTCCCCCGCCGCTCCCCCGGGGGCACCCCGCTCAGCTCCTCCAGGCCCATGAGGCCCACCAGCGCGCCGTCCCGGACCACAGGATAGGCCCCGGCGGTGCGGCGGAGGAAGTACTCCTCGGCCGCCGTTTCCAGGTCCATCTCCGCCGGGATCGCTTCGCCGGGGCGTTCCAGGACCCGATCCACCCGGAGCCCCGACAGCGCATCCTTCATTCGGAACTGCCGGTAGCTGGCCGAGGCGACGCTGGACAGGAACCAGCCGATGAATCCGGACCACAGGCCGTCGATCACGTAGCCGTTCATGAGGCGCCAGGCGCCGAAGGCCACCAGCAGGTACCCGAAGCCCTGCCCGCCCCGGGTGGCCCAGCGGGTGGCCAGCGCCAGGTTCCCCGTCACGTACCAGACGGCCGAGCGGAAGATGCGACCGCCGTCCAGGGGGAAGCCGGGGATCATGTTGAACACCGCCAGGCCCAGGTTGATGATGGCCAGGTACCAGGCCACCTCCCGGACGGGGAGCGGCAGCCCCCACGCCGAGCCCGCCGCGTAGATCCCGTAGAACCCCGCCGCCAGGCCGGCGCTGCACAGGGGCCCCACCACCGTGAGGAGGAACTCGTCGGCCGGCGTCTCCGCCTCCATGCTGGTCTGGGCCACCCCGCCGAAGATGAACAGGGTGATCCCGGCCACCTCGATGCCCCTGCGCCGGGCCATGGCCGAGTGGGAGAGCTCGTGGAGCAGGAGGGAGAGGAAGAAGAGGAGCGTGCCCACCACGCCCATGGTGAGATACACCGCCGTACCGTAGCCCGGCAGGATCCGGGGGAACTCCGAGAAGCTGAAGGTGCCCAGGACCAGGGCGAAGATGAGGAACCACGAGTAGTGGAGCCGGACCTCGAAGCCGAACCACCGGCCCAGGCTGTACGACTTGCCGGAGAGAAGTGCGCTCACGACGTCGCTCCCTCCCGCGCCCCGGCGTCGGAGCCGTGCCGCGGCTCCTCCGCCCGTCGGGCCCGGGCCTCCTCGTGCCGGGCCTCGGACCGGGCCAGGCCCAGGAGACGACGCCAGAGGCTGTCCTCGTGCTCGATCCACACCCAGAGCCGGCCGGCGGCCAGGTTCGTGGGGCGCACGTACGTCCAGCCCGGCCGGATCGGGACGCGGAGGCGGTATCGGGTCCCGCGCCACGTGAACGTCACCGCGCGCTCCGCCGCGTCCGCGCCGCTCTCGCCCTCGCTCTCCCCGCGGATCGCCCGGTCGCCCCGGGCCTCCACGTCCTCCGGATCGGCCACGGTACCCTCCACGAAGATCTCGGACTCCAGCCGCCTGACGCCCTCCTCGTCGGCGGGAATGGCCAGGACGAAGGAGGGATCCCAGTCCAGGCCCTCCCACCGCCGCTGGTTCTGGTCCTCGGCCCAGTCCACCACGCCCAGCTCGTCGGTCCCGGCGGCGGCCTCCCGGTGGTGGAGGAGCTCGTGGAGGATCGTCTCCCACAGCTCGGCCTCCCAGTCCAGCCGGGGGTCCTGGGCGGCCAGGGCCCGGAAGGAGCCGTGGTAGAGGTGGAGGTCGGACTGGACCGACCCCTGGCCGCCGTAGTCCGGCCATTCCTCGGTCCAGCACTCCCCCAGGGTGTAGATCCCGCGGATCTCCGGGTGGGGCTCCATCCGGCGATCCACCCGAAGAGCCCGGACGCCCGCCCGGAAGCGGGGCGGGATCTCGTCGAACATCTGATGGGCCAGGTGGTGGAAGGTCTCGTAGTCCACGGCGTGCCGATCAGCCGGCCTCCTCCGGTCCCAGGGAGTGGTACGCCGCCCGGTAGTACAGCAGCGGCCGCGCGGGTCCGTCCCCGTCCCGCCCGAGGCGGGCGGTCCGCACCTCCCCGACGTAGATGGTGTGATCGCCGGCCGGCACCGTCTTCACCACGGCGCACTCCAGCTGGACCACGGCCCGGACCAGGAGGGGGCAGCCGGTGCTCCCGGGCTCCCAGTCCACCTCCAGGAACTTCTGGTCCAGCTCCGTGGAGAAGATCCTGGCCAGCTCCACCTGATCCTCCCGGAGGACGTTCACGGCGTAGGCCCCCGCGGCCCCCAGCACCCCGTGGGTCCGCGTGTCCCGCTCGATGCAGGCCAGGACCAGCGGGGGATCCAGGGAGACCGAGCAGACCGACGTGGCCGTGAGACCCGAGGGCGTCCCGTCCGGACGGCGAGCGGTGACCACCGTCACGCCCTTGGCCAGGTGGCCCAGGGCCTCGCGAAACGCCCCTTCGGTGACGGCTCCCTCCATCAGGGATCTCCGCCTCCCTCCCGCCCCCGCCGGCCCGACGGCTGCCCGGCGGCATCGGCGCCGGAGGTCACCTTCCGGGTCATCCAGGCGTTCAGGCCCAGGAAGACCCCGATGGCCAGGGCCCACTGGATGGCGAGGGTCCCCACGTTGAAGGTAGAGAAGGGGGTGAAGGTGCCGGCCAGGTCGTTCGGGTCCACGGCCTGCCAGAGCCACCACACCAGGAGGGCCACCGCTTCCACCACCGTGAAGCAGATGACCCAGTTCCACCACCGGCCGATGTGGATGTCGCTCCCCTCGGAGTTGATGAACTCCCGCCGGAAGCGGTCCACCCCGTAGCGGATCACCGCGACGGCGAAGAACAGGCCCGAGAGCATGAGCCCCACCGCCCACACCCAGTCCTGGTTCCTGAAGACGTCCATGGAGAGGGCCGACGGGAGGCCCAGGACCAGGGCCGCCGCGCCCACCCCCAGCACGGCCTTCGTCCGCGAGATGCCCCCGTCCACCAGGACCCGCGTGGCCAGCTCGACCATGGAGATCAGGCTGCTCCAGGCGGCGAAGACCAGCGCCAGGAAGAACACGATCATGAACGCCGAGCCACCGGGGATCTCGCCGAAGAGCTGGGGCACCATGATGAAGGTCAGGTCCTCGTTCCCCGCCCCCTGGAGGCTGGTCGCCGCGTCCGGGAGCACGGCGAAGGCGGTGCAGATCACCATGATGCCGGCCAGCAGGGAGACGGAGTTGTTCCCGAAGCCCAGGACGAAGGCGTTCAGGCCCGTGTCCTCCCGGTCCCGGAGGTACACGGAATAGGCCACGATCAGGCCCCAGCCGGCCCCGGTGTCCCAGGCGTTCTGGCTCAGGGCCTCCAGCCAGATGGTGGGCTCGGCCAGGGCCCCCAGGTCCGGGCGGAAGAGGAAGTCCAGGCCCTCGGCCGCCCCCGGGAGCGTCACCGCCCGGATCGCCAGGACCACCACCAGGACGAAGAGGGTGGGGATGAGGACCCGGGCGACCTTCTCGATCCCCCGGACGCCCCTGATCACCACGCCCACCCCGAGGCCCACGGCCGCCACGTGGGTCACCACGGCCCACGGCGTCCCCACGTATCCGTCCCAGAAGGACTGGGCGCGCTCCGCCCCCTCCATGGGGACCGCCGATCCGAGGAACGGGAGCCACCCGGCCACCGAACCCCACAGGTACTTCAGCGTCCACCCCATGACCACCGAGTAGTAGAACATGATGGCGGTGGCCGTGAAGGCGACCCACGCGCCCATCCAGGTGAATTTCCCCTCGCTGATCTTGGCGAACGCCCCCACGGGCCCCTTCCGGGTCCCCTTGCCCAGCCCGAACTCCACCAGGATCAGGGGCACCGACCAGAGCAGGAGGAAGACGACCCAGGCCACCAGGAAGGAGCCGCCGCCGTTGGAGGCGGCCATGCGGGGGAACCGCCAGATGTTCCCGGTTCCCACGGCCATGCCGAGCATGGCCAGGAGCGTGCCCCAACGCGAGGAGAATCGTTGCATCTCAGCCCTCCAGTCCCGCCAGCCAGTCCAGGACCACCGAGTTGAACCGTCCCGGCATGGAGACGTGCGAGCAGTGGCCCGTCCCGGGGATCTCCACGTACCGGCCCCGGGGGATCGCCCGGGCGATCTCCCGGGACCACTCGGGCGGACAATACGCGTCCCGCGGTCCCTTGACCACGAGGGCCGGCGCCCGGACCTCCGGGAGGCGGGGCCGGAGGTCCCGCCCGTCGAACAGGGCCACCCTGGCCCCGGACGTCCGCCGGGAGACCGTCCGGGGGCCCCATTCCATCACGTATTCGATGATCTTCTCCGCGCCCGGGGAATCATCGAACACCCAGGTCTCCGCCTTGCTCCACCCCCGGGCGGCGACCCGGGCCAGGGGCTCGGGGAGGTACCGCACCGAGGTGCTGGCCAGGGGGACCAGGGCCGCCCGGTTGAGCCCCACGTGCTCGTAACTCACTCGGGCCAGGGTGTTGGAGAGGACCAGCCCCCGGACCCGCTCGGGGAAGGTGAGGGCGAACTGCATGCAGATGGGACCGCCCAGGCTCTGGCCCAGGAGCACCGCAGGGCCCACGTCCCGGGCCTCCAGGATCTCGTGGAGGTCCAGCGCCAGGCGATCGAAGGTCGCGCCCGGCGGGAACTCCTCCCGGAGGTCCGGCGCCAGCACGCGGCGACGCCGGGAGAACTCGGGCACCTGGAACCGGAATCCCTCCTTCACCCCGTCGGCGCCGGGCACCAGCACCACCGGCGCCCGGCCCCGGTCGGCCGGCTCCCGCGGGCCCACGTCCACCAGGGACACGCGGGCGCCGTCGCTGAAGCGCACCACGGAGGGCGGTAGGGGCTCGCCCTCGGGACCCCGGAGCGGCTCCCGGGCCCGGCGGCTGTTTCGTCCGTCCATCCACCGCTCGTAGGCCACGGCAGCCCCGGCGGACAGGGCGACCTTCGCCCACCGTTTCACGACGCCTCCCGGAACCAGCGTCGGAGCGCATTCCTCTCCACGTGCTCCTCGCCCAGGCACCGGGCCAGGGAGGCGCCGCCCCGCCAGCCACGGGCCAGGAGATCGCGGAGGAACGGGGCCGCCGATGGCCGGCGATACCAGTCGGTCCCGAAACGCTCCCGGAGGCACTCCCGGATCATGGCGCCCATCATCCGGCCCCGGATCCGGTGGGCGGCCCGCATGCCCGTCTCGAGGCCGTCCACGAACCCCTGCTCCGGGGCCCGGAATCCCGTGGCGTCGAAGAGCAGTTCGGGATATCCGGCGACGGCCCGGGCGGGCTCCGACGCGTCCCAGACCTGGATCTGGAAGTCCAGCAGGGCCATGTCGCGCCGGAACGCCAGGAGCTCCAGCCACCGGGATCTCCGGACGAATTCCTCCACCCGCTCCCCGGGCAGCGACCCCAGGCGACCCACCCACTCCGCGTCGGAGAGCAGGCCCCGGTAGAGCTCCGCCTGGGCCTCTCCCGCCGCGCGATCCCCCAGGAAGCGCCACTCGAAGGGGAGCCCCGGATCCACGTACGCCCGTCCCAGGCCCTCCCCGGTGACGGCCAGGAGGTCGCGGGCATCGTATCCCGTGCCCCGTCCCCCCAGGACACCGACCACCCGGCCCGGTACTTCGGGGGCGGAACAGAAAGAGACGGGACGCTTCAGGGGTCGGGACTCGGCGTCGATCCGGAACCGACCGCCGGCGTCCGGGGAGAGGCCCAGTGCCTGGAGATCACGCGCCAGGAGGGACCGGAGCTCCTCCAGCTCCAGGGCCTCGGAGAAGTCGGGCAGGTTCCGAAGGGCCCGGGCGTCGGACTCCCTGGCCTCGCCGGCACCGACGCCGATCCGATCCAGGGCGTCGGCCAGGCCCGAACGGTAGAGCCCGTCGGTCTCCTCCATCAGGGCCCGTCCCTGCTCCAGCACGGCTCCGTGATCCTGCCGGGAGAGCCGCCCCCGGGCCTCCCGGTAACCCCCGTACCCCAGGTCGCGGACCGCGTCGCGCTCCCGCTCCACCAGGTCCAGCCAGAGGGTGGAGGCCTCGTCCAGGACCCGGGCGCGGAGTGCGGCGAGCTCGCTCCGGCGGTCGCGGTCCCCGCACCCGACGATCTCCCGGGCCAGGTGCCGGAACGGGAGCTCCCGGCCGTCGAGCATCACCGTGGAGCTGGCCTCCCACGCGAGATACTCGTCGTGGAGGGGAGCGACCGATCGATCTACCCGGCGCTCCGCCACCCACTGCAGGAGGCAGCGGAGGCGATCCTCCTCGTCGCCGTCGGCGCCGGCCAGGGCCCGCTCCACCGCGGAGAACGTCTCCGATTCCGCCAGGAAGGGATGCTCCTCGTAGAGGTCCTCGAACCGGGGCCGGGCGGTCTGGCCAGCCCCCACCCCGAGCCAGAGCTCCCGGCGGCGGACTTCGAAGGCCTCCGCCCGGGTCCGGATCTCGCCCACGCCGAGGGTCACCCCGCGATTCGCTCGGCCAGGTACCCCCTCAGCCGGTCCGCGGCCACGCGGTCCTGCTCCGCCGAGTCCCGGTCGCGCACGGTCACCGTCCCGTCCTCGGTGCTCTGACCGTCCACGGTGATGCAGAACGGGGTCCCGGCCTCGTCCTGCCGGCGGTAGCGACGCCCGATGGACCCGGATTCGTCGTAGAAGACGGGGAAGCGCTCCCGGAGGTCGTCGGTGATCCGGTGCGCCATCTCGGGCATCCCGTCCTTCTTCACCAGGGGGAAGATCGCCGTCTTGATGGGGGCCAGGCCGGGATCCAGGCGGAGGAGCGTCCGCTCGCTCCCGTCGATCTCCTCCTCCGCGTAGGCGTCGGCCAGGACCACCAGGAGCGTCCGGTCGAGACCGGCCGACGTCTCCACCACGTAGGGCACGAACCGCTCGTCGGCGGCGGGATCGATGTACTCCAGCCTCTTCCCGGAGTGCTCCTGGTGCCGGCTGAGGTCGAAGTCCGTCCGGTTGTGGATGCCCTCGAACTCCTGCCATCCGAAGGGGAAGCGGTACTGGATGTCCACGGCCTTCTTGGCGTAGTGAGCCAGCTCGTCGGGACCGTGCTCCCTCAGCCGGAGGCGGTCCTGGTCGACGCCCAGCCCCTCGACCCATGCGAGCCGCTCGTCCCGCCAGCGCTCGAACCACGCCTCGTCGGTGCCGGGCTTCACGAAGTACTGCATCTCCATCTGCTCGAACTCCCGGGTCCGGAAGATGAAGTTCCCCGGGGTGATCTCGTTCCGGAACGCCTTGCCCACCTGGGCGATGCCGAAGGGGACCTTCTGGCGGGAGGTGTCCCGGACGTTCCGGAAGTTGACGTAGATGCCCTGGGCGGTCTCCGGGCGGAGGTAGGTGGTGGAGCCCTCGTCCTGGACCGGCCCCATGAAGGTGCGGAACATGAGGTTGAACTGCCGGGGCTCGGTGAACTCCCCCGTGACGCCGCAGACCGGGCATCGGGTCTCGGCCAGCCGCTCCTCGGCGTCCTCTCCCAGGGCCGCGGCTCCCTCCATGGCCCGGTCCTCCTCTTCGCCCTCCAGGAGGTGGTCGGCCCGGAACCGTCGGTGGCAGTTCTGGCACTCCACCAGCGGATCCGTGAACCCATCCACGTGGCCGCTGGCCTCCCAGACCTGGGGGTTCATGAGGATGCCCGAATCCAGGCCCTCGATGTCCTCCCGGCGCTGGACCATGTCCCGCCACCACCTCTGCCGGAGGTTCTGCTTCAGCTCCACCCCCAGCGGACCGTAGTCGTAGACCGACCCGACGCCGCCGTAGATCTCCGAGGACTGGAAGACGAACCCGCGCTGCTTGCACAGGGACGTGAGCTTGTTCATGAGATCCGGCACGTGACCGGCGGTCTCCTCTTCCACTGGCTCCTCTTCCACTGCGCCTCCTCCTGGGTCAGCTGTCGCGCTCTCGTGTCACCGGGAGACAGCGAACCTGCAAATCGCTCGCCCGCCTCGCGATCCCCATCACTCGACGGGCCTGCCGCCGTCCCGGACCAGGGCCGCGGCGAGCTCCTCGACCCCGGCGCCGTCCAGCATCCGGCCACCGCCGTCCACCGCCCGGACACCCGCCGGAGGATCGGTCTCCAGGCGCCCGCAGACCAGGCCCGCCGCCACGCCCGCGTCCCGGGCCCGCCGGAGGACCCGACCCACGATCTTCCCCATGCCCGTCGTGGCGTCGAACGCCCCCTCCCCGGTGACGACGAGGTCCGTCCGGGCCAGCCGGTCCGCGAAGCCCACGCGCTCGAGGACCCATGGAGCGCCGGCGACGATGGATGCCCCGAGGAACGCCCCGCACCCGAAGGCCAGACCACCGGCCGCGCCGGCTCCCGGCCGATGGCGTAGCGCCGGCCGGGGGGACAGGGCCGCGAGCCGGTCCAGGCCGTCCTCCAGCAGCTCCACCTCCTCCGGGCTCGCGCCCTTCTGCGGCCCGAAGATCCGGGCGGCGCCCCGGGGGCCCAGCAGGGGATTCTCCACGTCCGCCAGGGCCACCAGCTCCGGCACCCCCATCGCGGAACCGTCGACGTCCTCCTCTTCCGGCGGCTCCACCACCCTGCTCAGCCGATGGAGGGCGCCACCTCCTCGACCCAGCTCTCCGCCGTCGGCGTCCAGAAATCGCCAGCCCAGACGCCTCGCGGCGCCGGCTCCCCCGTCACAGGTCCCCGAACCGCCCAGGCCCAGGTAGAGGCGGTCCACTCCTCGGGCTGCAGCGGCCCGGACGAGGTCGCCCACCCCTTCGGTGCCCGTCTCCGCGGGACGCCGCTCCTCGGGCGAGAGGTACCGGAGGCCGCAGGCGTCGGCCGATTCGGCCGCCGCCACCGTGATTCCCCCGCTCCCAACCCCCGTCTCCTCCCGTGGGCCGGTGGGAGCTCCGTCGGGAGACAGGAAGAGCAGCCGTCCCTCCACCGGTCGGCCCAGGGGATCCTCCACCGCGGTCCGGACCAGCCGGGGGCCCTCGGGCTCGTGGGTGGCGGCGACCAGGGCGTCCAGGAGGCCGGGGCCGCCGTCGGAGAGCGGGAGCACGTCCACCGCCGACCCGGGTCGCGCCCGGCGGATTCCCCGGGCCATGGCTCGGGCTGCACGGGCGGCCGTGAGCGTTCCCTTGAACTCGGTCGGACAGACGAGCACCCGCATGGACGCACCTCCCCTGGAGACTCGTCCCGTCGGCCGCTTCGATTCCGGCCGGAAGCTTGCAATTCTCGTTCACCCAACCTCGCGAGCGACCGCACCGGTCACCAGTTGAACAACCGATCCAGAGACGATGACGGGAGGAGTGGGAGGAGAGATGTGGGACCTCCGGACGTATGCCGCCGCCCTCACGACGGCGGTCCTGGTCCTGGCCGGCTGCGGCGTCGGGGCCGAGACCGAGCTGGACTCCATCACGAGGAACTCCGAGCGGGTAA
Organism: uncultured Gemmatimonadota bacterium; assembly: GCA_964627425.1. GTDB lineage: Bacteria > Gemmatimonadota > Gemmatimonadetes > Palauibacterales > Palauibacteraceae > Caribbeanibacter. Next base: position 142,551 of record CAZVIY010000005.1, on the reverse strand, counting down.
GCCCGGAGGTGCTCCTCCACCGGGCCCACAGTCAGCTGGAGGAGCCCGTCAGGGGGAGCGTCGTCGGTGAATCCGAGTGGCGGGAGTTCCTGGAGGAAGCCCTCCCCCAGGAGGCGGAAGCGTTCACGGGAGCCGTGGACTTTTCACGGTCGTTCGTCGCCGTGGCTGGCCTGGGCATCCGGCCCACCGGGGGCTTCAACGTGGCGATCCCTGACGCCTACGTCCGGGGCGACAGCATGTTCGTCCTCATCCAACACACCATCCCCGGCAGGGACTGCGTGGTGCCCCAGGTACAGACCTCGCCGGTGGAGGCCGTGACCCTTCCCCGGAAGGCCGAGAACATCCGCTTCGTCGTGGAAGAGAAGACGCTGGCCTGCGACTAGCTCGTTCGCCGGGGAGAGTTCATCCTTCCGGGAGAGTTCATCCGTCCAGTAGGACGGTGTGACACCGAGCGTATCGAAGGACGCGCCAACCAGGGCGCGCCGACGATCCGTAGACGCCGGGTCGACCGAACGGTAGACTCCGGATGTGTTCGGTTCAGACTCTCCCATCCGGGTCATCGGTCACCGCGGCGCCGCCGCTGTCGCGCCGGAAAACACCCTTCCGGGATTCCGTCACGCCCGGGAGGTGGGAGCCCACGGCGTGGAGCTGGATCTCCGGTGCACTCGGGACGACCGGCTCGTGGCCATCCATGATCCCACCGTGGATCGCACCACCGACGGGACCGGCCGGGTGGAGGAGCTCGCCCTCGACGCCCTCCGGGAGCTCGACGCCGGCCACGCATTCAGCCCGGATCACGGGCGCAGTCACCCCTACCGCGGCCGTGGCGTACGCATCCCCACCCTGGAGGAGGTGCTGGAGGCCGCGGCGGATCTGGCCGTGGTGGCGGAGGTGAAGAGCCGCCGCGCCGGCGAGGCCCTGGGTCGGTGGCTCCGCTCCGCCCATGAGGAGCGGCGGGAGCGGATCCTGGTGGGGGGCTTCGACCGGGAGATGGTGGACCCGGCCCGCCGGCACGCCCGGTGGAGCTGCGCCTACCAGACCGAGCTCCTCCCCTACGTCCTGCTGGGAAAGATCGGTCTCGGCCGCCGGTTCGCTCCCGGGGCCGACGCCGCCATGGTGCCGGAGAAGCACCGGGCCATCCGGGTGGTGAGCCGGGGTTTCGTCCGGCGGTGCCATCGGGACGGACTGGGGGTCTTCGTGTGGACCGTGAACCGGACCGAGGACGCACGGCGGCTGTTCGACTGGGACGTGGACGGAATCGTCTCCGACGCACCCGGGCGGATCCTGCGGGTCCTGCACGAGAGGCGGGCGGAGGGCGACCTGGCAGAAGGCGAGGCGGGAGCCCCGTCGGGGTGCCGGTCATCGACAGCAGAGGCGATGGAAGCAGTGGACCATGAGGAAAGGGGAGAGCCCGACCGATGACGCCGGCGGAGCCCCGGCCCCCGGAGGCAGGCGGGCGGACGCGCTCCATCCTCCACGTGGACATGGACGCCTTCTTCGCCGCCGTGGAGATGCGGGAGGACCCCGACCTCCGGGATCGCCCGGTGGTGGTCGGGGCGGACCCTCGGGAGGGCAAGGGTCGGGGCGTCGTGGCGGCGGCCAGCTACGAGGCCAGGGAGTACGGCATCCACTCCGCCATGCCCATCTCCGAGGCGTACCGGCGATGCCCCGACGCCGCCTACCGCCGGCCCCGCGGGGACCTCTATCGCCGGGTCTCCGATCGCATCGTCCACGTCTTCGAGGAATACACCGACCGCATCGAGCGGCTCAGCATCGACGAGGCGTTCCTCGACGTCACCGCCAGCCAGGAGCTGTTCGGGTCCGGCGAGGCCATGGCCCGAGAGATCCGCCAGGAGATCCGACGGCGGGAGTCCCTCACCGCGTCCGTTGGAGTGGCCACCTCGAAGTTCGTGGCGAAGGTGGCGAGCGACCTGGACAAGCCGGACGGGCTTGTGGTGGTCCCACCCGGCGACGAGGAGGAGTTCGTCGCTCCCCTGAGCCTGGAGTACCTCTGGGGAGCCGGGCCCCGGGCCAGGGAGCGGTTCCGGGAGCTCGGAGTGGAGACCATCGGCCAGGTGGCCGCGCTGGATCCGTCCCGACTCCGCCGGGCCTTCGGAGAGGCGGCCGCGCGGCGCTTCCACCGCCTGAGCCGCGGGATCGACCCGCGACCCGTGGAACCGGAGAGCCAGAGGAAGTCGCTGGGCAAGGAGATCACGTTCGCCCAGGACATCTCCGATCGGGACCGGGCCGAGCGGACGATCCTCCAGCTGTGCGAAAAGGTCGCCCGGCGGCTCCGTGACCGGAACCTGTCGGGAACGACCATCACGATCAAGGTTCGCTGGGAGAGCTTCGAGACCGTGACCCGACAGACGACCCTCCGCCGGCCCGTGAACACGGTGGGACGGATCTGGCCGGCGGCCCGGTCGCTGTTCCGGCGAGCCGACCCTGGGTCGCACCGGATCCGACTGGTGGGCGTCTACGTATCCGGCTTCGAGACGCCGGAGGACGAACAGCTGGGGCTGTTCGGGGGCGACGACGGCGGCACCGACGACCGCCGCGTGGCCGGAGCGGTGGACCGCCTGGCAAACCGCTTCGGCGAGGACGCCGTGACGCGGGCGGCGCTGCTTCGGAGACACGGCCCCGACGGCTCCGGCGACCCGCTAAGCCGGAACGGGCCTGACGGGCCGGGCGGCTGCGGTGACGATTAGGGGGAGCTCATCGGTCCGCATAGCATGACGCCGGGACGAGATCCGAACTCATCAACGAGCGAGATCCACACGGGAGCGAGGAGCAGATGAGCGAACAGGGGGAGCGGGGCGGGATTCCGAGCCGGGCAGATGCCCTGGATCTGGTCCGCCAGTACACGGAGAGCGAGAACCTCCGGAAGCACATGCTGGCCGTGGAAGCGGCCATGCGGGCCTATGCGGAGAAGTACGGCGCCGACGCCGACAAGTGGGGAGTCACCGGGCTGCTCCACGACTTCGACTACGAGCGCTGGCCGAACGAGGACCGTGTCGCCGACGAGGGCCATCCTGCCAGAGGGGTGGAGATCCTGAGAGACCGGGGAGTCTCGGAGGAGATCTGCCGGGCCATCCTGGCCCACGCCCCCTACACCGGGGTCGAGCCGGAGACCCGCATGGCACGGGCTCTCCGTGCAGTGGACGACCTCACCGGGTTCATCGTGGCCTGCGCCCTGGTCCGGCCGAATCAGATCATGGACCTGGAGCCCCCGTCGGTGAAGAAAAAGCTGGGGGACCGATCGTTCGCCGCGGCCATCGACCGGCACGAGCTCCGCGAAACCTGCGCGGAGCTGGGGGAGGATTTCACGGAACACCTCGAGCTCGTGATCGGGGCCATGAGAGGCATCGCCGAGGAGCTGGAGCTGACCGGCCAGGAGTGAGGTCTCGCCGGCGGTCGACCGCGACCGGAGGTCCGTTCAGGATTCGGCCGCCCCGGCCGAGGGCGGGGCGGCCGGCCCGTCACCCGTCAGCCCCTCGCCTTCGATCAGCCCCTCGCCTTGGGGCAGCGTTTGGCCAGCGGCGAGACGCTCGAGAGCGCGCCAGCGGGACTCCTGCATGAGGATCGCGGGTTCGTCGTGAAGGGTGTGACGAATTCGGACGATCTCCTCGTCCTCGATGACCCGGTGCAGGAGCTGGAACCAGCTTCCCCGCGCGTTGGTCGAACCCACCGTGTGGTCCACGGCCCGACCCGATCGATCTCTGCGTCGGTCCATCTTCCTCCACCGGATCTTCATTCGGTACGGATGGAAGCAGTACCGGCGGCCCTCGGCGCTGGCGTACATCTGATCGCCTGGCGGACCGTCATGTGGCGTTTTGCATCGCCACCAGCGGTAACCGCACCCACGCTCCCGGCGGGCCAGCCCCGGCCAGGGCTGGTCGATGAGCCACCGGAGTCCTTCCTGACCTCTCGCTCGTCTTTTCGTCACCGCTCCCTCCTCGCGTCGTGGGGAGCCCTCCATTCGCCCGCCCGGGCCGCCCCTTCCCGACACCGGTTATCTTTCCCGCACCTTGTGGATGTACAGCCACAAGCCCGGGGTATGGACCGTCGTTGGTGCCGACTCGTGTCACGGCGACGTCAACCCGACGCTGCCGCCCACCCCCCCACCCGAGCGACCCGGGGCTGACACAGACCGTACGAAGCCCGAGGGAGGCCGAACCGATGAGGGACATGGAGACCATCATCGAGCCGTTTCGGATCAAGAGCGTCGAGCCCATCCGCATGACGTCGCGGGAGGAGCGTGAGCGCCTGATCCAACGGGCCGCTTACAACCTCTTCCGGCTCTCCGCCCGCGACGTGATCATCGACCTCCTGACCGACAGCGGGACCGGGGCCATGAGCGCACGCCAGTGGGGCGCCGTCATGCAGGGAGACGAGTCCTACGCCGGGAGCGAGAGCTATCACCGCTTCGAGGCCGTGGTGCACGACATCTTCGGGTTCGAGCACGTGATTCCCACCCACCAGGGGCGGGCGGCGGAGCGTATCCTGTTCTCCACCATGTGCGAGCCGGGCGACGTCGTGCCCAACAACACGCACTTCGACACGACCCGCGCCAACGTCGAGGCCGTCGGGGCGGAGGCCCTGGACCTTCCGTGCCCCGAATCCGACGACCTCACCAGGCGAGCCCCGTTCAAGGGAAACATGGACGTGGAGGAGCTCGAGCGGGTCATCGACCGGAGGGGGGCGGCAAAAATCCCCCTGGTGATGATCACCCTGACCAACAACTCGGGTGGGGGGCAACCCGTCTCGCTGGCCAACCTGCGTAAGGTCTCGGACCTGTGCGACGCCCACGGGATCCCCCTCTACATCGACGCCTGCCGGTTCGCCGAGAACTCCTGGTTCATCCGGGAGCGAGAGGAGGGATACGGGGACCGTCCCCTGGTGGAGATCGCCCGGGAGATCTTCTCGCTGGCCGACGGATGCACCATGTCGGCCAAGAAGGACGGGCTCGCGAACATCGGGGGCTTTCTGGCCACCAACGACGAGCGGCTCGCGCGTCAGGAGCGGGAGCTCCTGATCCTCACGGAAGGATTTCCCACGTATGGCGGGATGGCGGGCAGGGACCTGGAAGCCATCGCCGTGGGGTTGAGGGAGGTCCTGGAACCGGACTACCTGGAATACCGCACCACCTCCACCGGGTATCTCGGACGTCACGTGGCCGACCGGGGCGTCCCCATCGTCCATCCGCCGGGCGGACACGCCGTCTATCTGGACGCCAAGAGGTTCTGCCCCCACATCCCGCCGCTGGAGTTTCCCGGTCTCGCCGTGGCCGTAGAGCTCTATCGGACCGCCGGCATTCGCTCGGTGGAGATCGGAAGCGTGATGTTCGGCCGACGCGACCCGGAGACGGGCGAGGAGGAGCCCTCCCGTCACGAGCTGGTCCGTCTTGCGCTTCCGCGCCGGGTGTACACACAGAGCCACGTGGACTACGTGGTGGAAGCGATCCTCAAGGTCCACGACCGGCGGGACGACCTCGGCGGCTACCGGATCACCGAGGCGCCGGACAGTCTGCGGCACTTCACCGCCCGATTCGAGCCGGTGTGAGCCGTCGGGAGCCCCTCCTGGCCCCCTGCGGCTCTCCGTTCATCCGGTTACATTGGCCGCGGTTCCATCAGTACTCTGGCCGCGGTTCAGCCAGACCACCGTCGATCGCAAGTGTCCGGGCACCGGGGAGCTCCAGAACGAAGATGGGAACCGACTCGGGTGTCCGTGCCACCGCCACCAGCCGTCGGGTGACTCCGTGACGACCACCGCCGTCATCACGTTCGTCCTCATCGCCGGATTCGTCTGGGGTGGGTTCGCCTATCTCGCCTGGCTCGCCATGCAGAAGGAGAAGGCGAAGATCCGGAGCCAGGACGCCGGGGACCGGCCTCCGTCGTGAGGGGACGGCCCACCGGCATCTCAGGCCCGGGGCTCACACGGAGGGCCCTCTTCCTGGCCATCGCCGCGGCGTTCCTGCTGCCGGCCTGCAACGCCATGAAGGCCCCGTGGGAACCCAGCTCGGCCGACCGGACGCGAAGCGAGGACGTGCGGCCGACGGAGGCCGACTCCGCCGACCGGGACACCATCGATCCCGGGGCGGAGGGTTCGGAGGGGTCCGAGGCGAGCACCCGGGGGCTGACTCCCGAAGCCATCGAGGCCATGCGGGCGGCAGCCGCCGGGGAGGACCCGGACTCGTCGAGGCGCGCCGTCTCCGATTCGGCCCGAGCCGCCGATTCCATCGGCCGTGAGGTCCCTACCACGGTGGAGGGGCTCGAGGAGGCCGGTCCCACCTTCGTGGAGTACGATCAGGGTCCCGTGCTGGAGCGGAGCGATCGGCTCACGAACCTGCTCGAATCACGCCTGCTCCCGGTGATCGAGGAGCAGGACCTGTCCCCCCGGATCTCGACCCTCTTCTGGGTTCTGGTGGATGAGGACGGGACGGTCGCCGACGCCCTGGTCCACACCACGTCCACCGTCCAGGCCTTCGACGAAGCCGCGGCCGAGGTCGCCCGATCCCTCAGGTACGAGCCCGCCCGCCGCTCGGGTGAACGCGTCCCCGTCTGGGTGCTCACGAGGGTCCACCTCCTCATGCCCTGACCGGTGCCTAGACGCGACGACATCGAATCCGTACTGCTCATCGGCTCCGGCCCCATCGTCATCGGCCAGGGACCCGAGTTCGACTATTCAGGCACCCAGGCGTGCCGGGCGCTCCGGGAGGAGGGCTACCGGGTGATCCTGGTGAACTCCAATCCGGCCACCATCATGACGGACCCCGACGTGGCCGACGCCACGTACGTCGAGCCCGTCACACCGGAGTGGATCGAGCGGGTCATCGAGGCCGAGGCACCCGACGCCCTCCTGCCCACGATGGGGGGACAGACGGCCCTGAACGCGGCACTCGACCTGTACGACTCCGGTGCCCTCGACGCCCACGGCGTGGAGCTCATCGGTGCCCGGCCCGAGGCCATCCGGAAGGCCGAGGACCGGGAGGAGTTCGCCGAGGCCATGCGCCGGATCGGCCTGGAGGTCCCCCACGGCGGCTACGCCCGCTCCATGGACGAGGCGCTGGAGATCGTCGAGGACACGGGATTCCCCGCCATCATCCGGCCCTCCTTCACCCTGGGAGGCTTCGGCGGCGGCATCGCCTACAACCGGGAGGAGTTCGAGGCGGTGGTCCAGACGGGGATGGATCGCTCCCCCGTCCATCAGGTGCTGGTGGACCGGAGCGTCATCGGGTGGAAGGAGTTCGAGCTGGAGGTGATGCGAGACGGGGCCGACAACGTGGTCATCGTCTGCTCCATCGAGAACGTCGACCCCATGGGAATCCACACCGGCGATTCCATCACCGTCGCGCCGGCCCTCACGCTCTCCGACCGGCAGTACCAGCGGATGCGGAACGCCGCCATCGAGGTGATCCGGGAGATCGGCGTGGAGGCCGGCGGCTGCAACATCCAGTTCGCGGTGGATCCGGACACCGACGAGATGCTGGTGGTGGAGATGAACCCCCGCGTCTCGCGATCCTCGGCGCTCGCCTCCAAGGCCACCGGCTTCCCCATCGCCCGGATCGGCGCCAAGCTGGCCGTGGGCTACCGGCTGGACGAGATCGAGAACGCCATCACCCGGGAGACCCCGTCCTGCTTCGAGCCGGTCCTGGACTACGTGGTGGTGAAGATCCCCCGGTTCGCCTTCGACAAGTTCCCCGGCGCGAACCGCCGGCTGAGCGTGCAGATGAAAGCGGTGGGCGAAGTCATGGCCATCGGCCGGACCTTCAGTCAGGCCTGGCTGAAGGGGTTCCGCAGCCTGGAGATCGACCGCGCCGGCTGGCATCCGGCGAGCAGCCTCGAGGACGACGGACTGCCGGATGGGAGCACGGAGAGCCTTCGCTCAGGCCTCCGGACCCCCACGCCGGAGCGTCCGTTCCAGATCTACCGGGCCCTGGAGCGGGGGATGGTCACGGAGGAGGTGGCCGAGCTCTCCCAGATCGATCCCTGGTTCGTGGACCAGCTCGCCCGGATCGTCCGGGCCGCAGGGGAGTTCGAAGAGCTCAGCGAGGTGGATCCGGCCTCCCTGCGGGCCATGAAGGAGCTGGGCTTCTCCGACGCCGAGCTCGCCCGTCTCCGGGACATGAGCGAGCAGGGGATCCGCGCGCTACGTCGAGGGAGCGACCTCCAGCCCGCGTACCGGACCGTGGACACCTGCGCCGGCGAGTTCCCGGCGAAGACGCCCTACCTCTACTCCACCCACGGAGAGGAGAACGAGTCGGAGCGAACCGACCGGCCCAAGGTGGTGATCCTCGGCAGCGGCCCGAACCGCATCGGCCAGGGGGTCGAGTTCGACTACTGCTGCGTGTCGGCCTCCCTGGCCCTCCGGGACGAGGGGTACGAGACCATCATGGTGAACTCGAACCCCGAGACGGTCTCCACCGACTTCGACATCTCCGACAAGCTGTACTTCGAGCCCCTGACCCTGGAGGACGTCCTGGCCGTGGTGAAGCACGAGCGGCCCGACGGAGTGATCGTCCAGCTCGGCGGCCAGACGCCCCTCTCCCTGGCCCGTCGGCTGGAGGCGCTGGACGTCCCGATCCTGGGCACGAGCGTGGACGCCATCGACGAGGTGGAGGATCGGGAGCGCTTCGAGACGCTGTGCCGTCGGCTGGACATCCCGACGCCCGGCGGCGGGGCCTCCACCGGCGTGGAGGAAGCCGTGAGGATCGCCACCGAGATCGGCTACCCGATCCTCGTCCGACCCAGCTACGTCCTGGGCGGGCGAGCCATGGAGGTGGTCTACGACGAGGAGACCCTGCGGACGTACTTCGACCGGGCGGTCCGCGCCTCCCCCGAGCATCCCGTCCTCCTGGACCGCTTCCTGGAGGACGCCTTCGAGGCCGACGTGGACGCGGTCTCCGACGGCGAGTCGGTCCTCATCGGAGGCGTCATGCAACACATCGAGGAGGCCGGGATCCACTCCGGGGACTCTGCGTGCGTCGTGCCGCCCTACCTCCTGGACGACGACCACGTGGAGACCATGAAGGAGTACACCCGGGCCTTCGCCAGGGCTCTCGGGGTCGTGGGTCTCCTGAATGTCCAGTACGCCGTCTACGAAGACGAGGTCTACGTCCTCGAGGTCAATCCCCGGGCCAGCCGGACGGTCCCCTTCATCAGCAAGGCCACCGGTGTACCCCTGGCCAGGCTCGCGGCAAGCGTCATGGTGGGCCGGGACCTCGATGAGCTCGACACACCCGAGGAGCCCGTGGTGAAGGGCGTGGCGGTGAAGGAGGCGGTCTTCCCCTTCGACAAGATCCCCGACGCCGACACCCGCCTGGGCCCCGAGATGCGCTCCACCGGGGAGGTCATGGGGCTCTCCGACAGTTTCGGGGGCGCCTTCGCCAAGGCCCAGAGCTCCGCGGGCGGAGCCCTCCCCACGGAAGGGACCGTCGTGGTCACCGTGCACGACCGGGACAAACCCACCGCCGTCCCCATCGTACGGCGGTTCCACGAGCTCGGGTTCCAGATCCGCGGCACGGAGGGCACCGCCCGATATCTCCAGGGACGGGGGATCCCCTGTGAGACCGTGCTCAAGGTCCACGAGGGCCGCCCGAACATCCTCGACCAGCTCCGATCAGGGGAGATCGCCCTGCTGATCAACACCCCGCTGGGGAAGTACGCCCAGCGGGACGACCACATGATTCGGCAGGCCGCCATCGCCCGGGGCGTTCCCTACACCACCACCCTTTCGGCGGCCTCCGCCGCCGCCGACGCGATCACCGCCCTCCGGAGCCGCAGCTTCACCGTCGAGCGGCTCCAGGACCGGGCGGATCCCCCTCTTTCGGAACGGGTAGGAACCTCGTACCCTTGACAACCAAGTGTTGCGGCCTTCGGGCCCCCACCGTGGGTGCGGGAGGCTCCCCATGGGCACTCTTTCCGCCAGGACGCTGGCCATCGGCATCTGCGCCGGGTTCCTTCTGATCCGCCCGGACCCGGGCGGGGTCCACGCGGCCGCCACCCCCGGCCCCGCCGCCCCCTCCATCTCCGTCCAGGACGCCGCCGACGCTTCGTCTCCCGAGGACGCGGACACGGTGAAAGCCGACACCCTCGAGGTCGACACGTTGGAGGTCGACACGTTGGAGGCCGACACGTTGGAGGCCGACACCATTTCCCGGGAGGGGCTCTCCCCCGTGGTCCGATTCGACAACGGCCTCTCCGTGGTCACGGGCTCGGTCAAAGGCGACGAATCCGAGGAAACGATCTCGGCCGCCGTGGTGACCCTGAAGCGCATGAAGGGGCCGGAGGCCGAGGGGCTCCGGACGGAGACGGACGAGTACGGCCGGTTCCGCTTCGAGGGCATCCCCTCGGGTGACTACCTCGTGGAGACGCACCACCTGGGCTACCAGGACCGCATGGACACGGTGAGCGTGGGACATCGGGACCTCCTCGCCCTCGACGTGCCGCTGACGACCGAGGCGGTGGAGCTGCCGCCCATCGAGGTGACCGTCCGCTCGGCCTGGCTGGCCCGGACGGGGTTCTACTGGCGACAGGAGCGGGGCCTCGGCCAGTTCATGTCCCCCGAGGAGGTGGACCGGCGGAGCGCCAACTCCTTCAGCGAGCTGGTCCGGGGCATTCCCGGCGTGAGGGTCGTCCGGGTGTGCGGTGACACGTATCCCTGCGACAAGATGATCCGGATGCGGCACACCAACCGCGCCCGGCGATGCCGGGTCCAGTACTACATGGACGGCCAGCCGATGGGCGGAAGGGTCTATCCCGACGACATCTCCGCCCATGACATCGCCGCCATCGAGGTCTACCGGAACATCGCCGAGACGCCGGCGCAATTCTACAGCCGGTGCGGCTCCGTCGTCATGTGGAGCAAGCGCTTCGATCCCCGCTCCAGGGACGATTGAGGAAACCGCGGGGTTCAGCGTGACAGGGGTCTGGCTCTTCCTCCATCTCCTGGGCGTCGTCCTCTGGCTGGGCCTCGCCGTGAGCCTCACCTTCGTCACCGCCCGGGCCGGCCGGAGCGAGGACCCGGCCGTCACCCGGTTCGGCTATCGGACCAACGCCTCCCTCATGTCCACGCTGGGCCTGGCCGGCATGGTCCTCACCGTGGGCGGGGGGTTCGCCCTGACCGAGGCCATGGGCTACGGGTACTTCCAGCCCTTCCCCCGGCACTGGCTCTTCCAGATGCAGCTCCTGGGCGTGGTCGCCTTCCTGATCGGCGTCTTCTACGAGATCCCGCTGAGCCGGAAGCTGGCCCGGGTGGCCGAGGAGATGGAAACAGCCGGGTCCTCGGAGCTGGAGCGGCTGCGCAAGCGCCGGGCGATCGTGGGCTCCATCAACGGGACGATCCTGCTGGCCGTCCTGATCCTCGCCGCGCTGAAGCCGTAGCCCTTTTCTCCGGCCTCAGCCGCCCTCCTCGCCCTCGCCCCGGAACCTGAGGCCCGACAGGTCGATGAACTCCGAGGCCCGCTGGTAGGATCGCTCCGCCCGGGCGGTGTCACCCCGCTGCGTCCAGCCCTCCGCCAGGGCCATGTACGCCAGGTAGTACTGCGAGGGGATGCTGGAGCGGGTCGACGGCTCGGGCCACCGGGGCCAGTCCAGCAGGTACTCCAGCTGGAAGACGTCCCACAGCAGGGTCGAGGTCCGATCCAGGTCCAGCCAGGCCGTTCGGAACTGTCGGCTCAGGGGGACCGTGTCGGTGGTGGGTTCCAGCACGCCGCTCACTGTCTTGTGGGCCATGGCCTGACGGATCAGGTAGGGGCGCAGGTTCCATTTCCCGAAGACCGGCGGGGCGGTGGCGGCGAAGTACAGGGGGCGATCCCCCAGCGAGTGCCGCCCGATGAGATAGACCAGGAAGTCCTGCCGGAAGAGGGTCGTTCCCGGCAGCACGACGGTCTGGATCTCGTCCGACCACTCCACCACCAGCGAGTCCTGGATCCTCCGGCCCACGGGCAGGCCCTCCACCTCCTCCTGGGTGAGATCGGTGATGGACCGGGTCGGCTCCTCCGGATCCATGTCCCGGTACGGCTCGACGGCCGCCTCTTCGTCGAAGGGGCGCTGACAGACCACCACGGTGGGCGTGGCCAGGGGATCCACGCCCTCGGGACACGGCCGGGTCAGCTCGCGGATCTGGCTGGGATACCAGTCCGTGCCCAGGTAGGACTGGACCACCACGGTGACGTCCTGCCGAATGCCCTCCACCTCCTGGAGGTACCAGAGCGGGAAGGTGTCGTTGTCACCGTTGGTGAAGAGGACGCCGTAGGGCTCCACGGACTGGAGGAGGTTGTACGCCCAGTCCCGGGCCGAGTAGTCCCCCGTCCGGTCCGCGCGGCTGAAGTTCAGCAGCAGGGGCACCAGGGCCAGCCCCAGCAGGGGAGCCGCCTTCCAGCCGGCGGCGCTCATGCCGACCGCCGTACCGTCGCCGGACGGACGCCCCCCGCCCAGGGCTCCGGCCACCTGCTGCCAGAGCGTCACCAACCCCATCCCCGCGTAGATCCCCCACAGGTTGAAGCTGGCGATGAAGAAGTAATCGCGCTCCCGGACCTCGTGCTGCTCCGGTGCCACGTCCGGATAGAGCGAGTAGCCGTACTTGAAGTTCAGGTAGTAGACCAGCAGCAGCGTCACGGTGAACAGGAACGTCCCCATGTAGACGAAGCTGTCCCTGTCCCCGTTCCAGTGCCGCGCCAGCCCCACCAGCCCCAGGAAGAGGAAGAGCATGGTGGCCAGCGAACGCGGCGTCCGATCCAGCGAGCGCGCCCACTGCCAGTCGAAGTACTGCCAGTAGTTGGCCAGCTGGGCGTGGATGGGCGCCTGCCGCTCGGTGAGGGGGGGCTTGGAGTACTGCTCCCGGAGGATGACCTCCTTCAGGTTCTCACAGGAGGCGTCGTCCGGCACCATGCCCCCCACCACCGGCAGCACGTCGAAGGCCGTCGGGACCGCCGCCGCCAGCTGCTCACACTCGGGGTTCCCCTCGTCGATGACCGGGTTCTGGGCCGATCGGATCGGGGGGAAGAAGAGCTGGAGGCTGAACCCCACTACGCTCAGGATCAGGGCAGCTCCCATGAGGCGGGGGCGCAGGAGCGTCTTCCAGTCGTGCCACAGGACCATCAGGCCCAGCGCCCCCAGCGGGAGGAGGGACATCAGGTGGTTCGTGGCGCCCACGCCCAGGAGGAAGGCCACCACGAGCACGATCCGGTCGCCCCGCGTGGTCCCGGACAGGTCTTCCCAGCGCATGGCCAGGTAGGTGATGACCGCCACGAAGAACAGGGAGAGCGTGTAGACCTTCTCGTTGACGTTGGACTGGCTCCAGACCGTGAAGGCCGTCCCGCCCAGGAAGACGCCCAGGAAGGCCACCAGGACCAGGATTCGGCGGTCCTCAGTCCAGTGGTTCCAGATCCGTACGATGGTGAGGAACCAGAAGCCCGCCCCGGCCGCCGAGGCCGTGGCGCTCAGGAGGTTGATCCGCTGCGCCACCGAGAGGCCGGTCCACGAGAGGAGCACGTCCCAGGTCCGGCCGACGATCACGAAGAAGGGGTTCCCGGGCGGATGGGGGATCCCCAGGATATGGGCCGTGGCGATGTACTCCGAGGCGTCCCAGAAGCCCGTGCTCGGCGCCAGGGTGAGGATGTACAGGAACCAGAGGGACAGGGAGGAGACCACCGCCCATCCCCAGATGGGCAGGGGCCCGACCCGCTGGTGCTCCAGCCGGACGGGCTGGTCCACCCCGCGCGATCCTCCGCCGCCGGACTCGACCTCGCTCATCTCAGATCCTCGCCGAGACGAGGGGGCTGAGCGGACCTACCGCGCATCCAGCCCGTGGGGGCCGCCGCCGCGGGCGGCGAGGTAGAGGAAGACCACCATGTAGAGCAGGGCCAGCTCTCCCGCGTTCTGGATGGGGAAGATGGCCTCGGGCTGGTGGCGCCAGAGATAGGCGATGGCCATCTCCACGGCGGCCAGGCCCGCCACCGGCCGGGTCTTGAATCCGAGGACGATGGCCAGGCCGCCGAAGAACTCGATCACCCCGGCCACACCCATGATGGACACGAAGTCCACCTGCCGTCCTCCGAGGAGGCCGAACAGCTTCTGGACTCCGTGCTGCATGAAGAGCGCTCCACTCCCGACCCGCAGGATTGTGAGCGCCTTTTTCTCGAGACTGCCCCGTTCTGTCGTCATCGATCCGACCTCGCCTTCCGCTCGTTGAACGACCTCGACGTACCGCGTGGACGACCTCGACTCACCGCGACGATCAGGAAGAGGACTCGCCGCGACGGCCAAGATAGGAGACGAGGGCCTCGTTGACACCCCGGGACCTCGTCTCGACATTGGGCGCCGTCCTCCCACCACCGGCCCCGAGCCCGCAGCCCCAGGATGATCACCGTGCGGCCCAGCCCAGACCTGGAGACCTTTCGGAAGCTCGCCCGCCCCGGCCGGATGGTCCCGGTCTTCGTGGAACTGCCGTTCGACACGGAGACCGCCGTGACGGCGTACTCCAAGCTCCGCCGCCCGCCGTTCGGCTTCCTGCTGGAATCGGTGATCGGCGGAGAGCGCTGGGCACGATACAGCTTTCTCGGCTCCCGGCCCCGGGAGGCGTGGCGGCTGAACGGAGACCGAATCTCCCGGTGGACCCCGGACAGGGGCTGGTTCGAGGCGGGGACCACCCGGGATCCCTTCTCCGACTTCCAGCGCCTGGTCACCCGGCACGAGCCCGTCTCCGTGGACGGCCTGCCGCGATTCTGGGGAGGAGCGGTGGGCTTCTTCGGCTACGACATGGTCCGGTGGCTGGAAGATCTCCCGGATCCCCCACCTGGGGACGTGGCCTGTCCCGACGCCGCCTTCCTCCTCACCGACCGGCTCCTGGCGGTGGACAACCTGTTCGATCGGACCCTGGCCCTGGCCGCGGTCCCCGTCGACGAGGACTCGGACCCGGACGCGCTCTACCGGGAGGCCACCGCCGGGCTCCAGGAATGGATCGACGAGCTCCGGGAGCAGCACGAGCTCGGTCCGTTCTCCCTCGACGCACCGGACGAGCCCGACGTCACCTCCAACCGGTCCCGGGAGGATTTCGAAGCGGCGGTGGATCGGGTCCGGGAATACATCCGCGCCGGCGACGCCTACCAGGTGGTGATCTCCCAGCGGATGGAGGCGCCGATGGAGCCCGGCCCCCTGGATACCTACCGGGCCCTGCGGACCCTGAACCCCTCGCCGTATCTCTACCTCCTGGAGCTGGACGACGTGGCCCTCGTAGGCTCCTCGCCCGAGGTGCTCGTCCGGGTGGAAGGGGAGGAGATCACCGTCCGGCCCATCGCCGGGACCCGGCCCCGTGGCCGGACGGCCGCCGAGGACGACGCGCTGGCCGCGGACCTGCTGGCCGACGAGAAGGAGCGCTCCGAGCACCTGATGCTGGTGGACCTGGGCCGGAACGACGTCAGCCGGGTCGCCGAGCCGGGGACGGTCTCCATCCCCGATTTCATGGTGGTGGAGAAATACAGCCACGTGATCCACATGGTGAGCGAGGTCACCGGGCGGCTCGCCGAGGACCGGACGGCGCTGGACGCCCTGCGCGCCTGTTTTCCCGCGGGGACGCTGACCGGCGCGCCGAAGGTGAGGGCCATGGAGATCATCGACGAGCTCGAGCCCACCCGGCGCGGCCCGTACGGAGGAGCGGCCGGATACGTGAGCTACGGGGCAGGCTCCCTGGACATGGCCATCGCCATCCGGACCATTCTCGCGGCCGGGGACCGCGCCTACGTCCAGGCGGGCGCCGGGATCGTCCACGATTCGGTCCCGCGACGGGAATGGGAGGAGACCCGGAGCAAGGCCCGGGCGCTCCTCAAAGCCCTGGCCCTGGCCGGAGGGGAGGAATGAGCGGGTGAAGGAGATCCGCCACCGGATCGACCGACACCTGTCAGAGCCCGACCAGAAGCGCCGTTACGTGCGGGAGCTCTTCTCGGGCGTGGCCGGACGGTACGACCTGACCAACGACGTCATGTCGCTGGGCCTGCACCGCCGGTGGAAGCGTCTCCTGGTGGAGCTGGCCGATCCCGGCCCCGACGCGGCAGTCCTGGACCTGGCGACGGGGACGGGGGACCTGGCCCTCCGGGCCGCCCGTCGGGGGAGGGAGGAGGGAAGGGGCCGTGTCGTCGGCGCGGACCTCACCCTCCGTATGCTGGACGTGGCCGCCGAACGCCCCGACGCGGACCGGGTGGACTGGGTGCAGGCCGACGGGCTGGTGCTGCCGTTTCCCGACGGGACGTTCGACCGGATCCTGGTGGGCTACGGGCTGAGGAACCTGGCCGACCTGGACGGGGGACTGCGTGAGGCCCGGCGGGTCCTCCGCCCCGGCGGGGAGATCTTCAGCCTCGACTTCGGCCATCCCCCCTCCCGCCACCTACGCCGCCTCTACCTCAAGTGGCTGGACCTGTCCACCGCCGCGGTGGGCTGGCTCCTCCACCGGGACCCGGAATCATATCTGTACATCCCCGAGTCGCTGAGACGCTTCCCCGAACAGCCGGAGCTGGCCGCCCGACTCCGGAACGCCGGCTTCGACCGGTGCGGCTACGTGAACCTGCTCTTCGGCACCATGGCCATCCTCTTCGGCCGCCGGCCCGAGGAGTGAAGGTCGGACCGGAGCGTTCCGGTCGACGGCCGCGGGATGTACGGCGGTCGGTCAGGCCGCGGGGTGTCCGTCGGCCGTTCTGGTCGCGGGGTGTCCGTCAGCCGGTCAGGCTTCGGCGGTCTTCTGAAACGTGATCTGCATCTCGCCGCTCTCGCTGCGCTCGAGACGAGCCCGGAGGGTGTCCCCGTCCTCCAGGTTCATGTCGTCACGCATCTCCTGCGGGATGGTGATCCGCCCGCCGCTGCCGACCGTGACGGTGGAATGGTACCGCACGCGATATATGGCCATGTCTTCCTCCTGGAGGTGTCGCCCTCTCGAGAACTCCGGTCGGGTCCCGTGCCGGGGTGCCGGACAACCGCCTTGCTGCAAGAGGCGTGCAATTTCTCGCCATTGCGTGCCCCGGATCCTCACGCGAACATACACGATCCCATGACCGGCCCCGCCGCGATCCGCCTGCGAGACGTCCATAAGTCCTTCGGCACGACCACCGCCGTGGAGCACCTGGACCTGAACGTGCCGGCGGGCACCATCTACGGCCTCCTGGGACCGAACGGCGCCGGGAAGACCACCACTATCCGCATCATCCTGGACATCCTGGGACCCGACCACGGCACCGTGGAGGTCCTCGGGCGGAGGGTGGACGACTCGGTGCGCCAGCGGATCGGGTATCTGCCCGAGGAGCGGGGGCTCTACCCCAAGATGACCGTCATCGATCACCTGGTGTTCCTGGGGGAGCTGAAGCGCCTCTCGCGCGACGAGGCCCGGCGGCGCGGCATGGGTTGGCTGGAACGGGTGGAGCTCGCCGATCGAGCCGAGGAGAAGGTGGAGAGCTTCTCCAAGGGAATGCAGCAGAAGGTACAGTTCGTCTCCACCATCCTGCACGAGCCCGAGCTGCTGATCCTCGACGAGCCGTTCAGCGGCCTCGACCCCCTGAACGTCGATCTGCTCAAGGAGATCGTACTGGAGGAGAGCCGAAAGGGAACCACGATCCTGTTCTCCACCCACATGATCGAGGACGCCGAGCGTCTGTGCGACCGGGTGTGCATGATCGCCCATGCGAAGAAGGTGCTGGACGGTACCGTGGCCGAGGTGAAGAGGAGCACGGGAAAGCGCCACGTGATCCTCGCGTTCGAGGGACCCCGGGAGTTCCTCCAGTCCTCGGAGCTCGTCCGCTACGTCGCCGACCGGGGACGGGAGGTGGAGGTCACCCTGGGCCCCGAAGCCGATCCCCAGGAGCTGCTCCGTGAGGCGCTGAGAGCCGGAGCCCGGATCGAACGGTTCGAGGTCGCCGAGCCGTCGTTGCGGGAGATCTTCCTGGACCGGGCGGGCAAGAAGGGCATCGCCCTGGAGGCCGACGCCATGGAACCCCTGCGGGCCACCACCGGGGACGACGGGACCGAGAGGGGTGTCGGTTGAACGTCTTCAATCAGCGTGTCCGGGCCGTCCTCCGGCGGGAGTACCTCCAGCGGGTGCGGAACAAGTGGTTCCTCATCACGACCCTCCTGATCCCCACCCTCATGATCGCCGGGATCGGCCTCACCGTCTGGCTCACGGAGCGGACGCCCACCGAGACGGAGCTCCTGCGGGTGGGAGTGGTCGACCGGACGGGCCTGGGCCTGGCCGGTCACCTCACCGGAAGGATCGGGACCGACCTCGAGCCGCCCGGATCGACGGCCCGCGGGACGGGATCGCCCCCGATCGGGGCTCTCGGCGTCCGGGCCCGGGCTCCCGTGGAGCTCTCCCCCGCCGGCGTGGCCCCGGGCCTCGGACCGGACGACCTGGGCGAGCTGCTGCCCCGCTCTCCCTACGACGTCTTCCTCTACCTCCCGTCGGACCTGTCCCTCTCCACCGCCCCCCCGGGGGACCCGGTCGTCCCACCGGGGGACACGGCGGCGCGCGGGCCTCCGACCCCGACCTCCGGAGGATCGCCCCCGGGCGGGGGACGGGAGGAGGGGAGCAGAGTCCGCATCATCTCCCGATCCAGCGTGGGCGCCGCTCACCGGAGGGTCATCGAGGCCGCCGTACAGAAGGCCGCCGTCCTGGCCCTCTTGGACCGCGGGAGCGCCTCCTCCGTGAACTCCGACGAGCTCCTGGCCGCCTCGCGCCTGGACGCCGACGTCCTGCGGGCCGATCGCACCGGAGCAGGCTCCCAGGAGATGCTCATGGGCCTGGGGTTCGGCCTCGGCGGGCTCCTGTACTTTATGCTCCTCGTGTACGGGAGCATGATCGTGCGGGGGGTGATCGAGGAGAAGAGCTCGGACATCGTGGAGGTCCTGATCTCCTCGCTCAGGCCGTGGGAGATGATGCTGGGCAAGATCCTGGGCGTGGGCGCGGTGGGTCTCACCCAGGTGGCCATCTGGGGCGTGGTCATCGTCGGGCTCGTGCTCTACGGACTCACCGCCGCAGCGCCAGCGCTCGCCCAGGCCGGGATCGAGCTCCGGCTGATCAGCGTCTCCCTCCTCCCCACCCTCCTGGCGTTTCTCGGGTTCTTCCTCCTGGGCTACCTGCTCTACGCGTCGCTCTTCGCGGCGGTGGGTGCGCTGGCCGGCAGCGAGCAGGACGCCCAGCAGGTGTCGCTCCCGGTGACCATCCTGATCATCGCGGCCTTTCTCCTCCTGATCCCCGTGATGGGGGCGCCGGAGGCCACCTGGTCGATCATCGTCTCCCAGGTGCCGCTGTTCAGCCCGATCCTGATGGTGGCGCGGGTCTCGGCCGGGATGGCCGGTGCAGCGGAGACCGCGGTGGCCCTGCTCCTCCTGCTCCTGGCGGTGGCGGGCGTGGTCTGGCTGGCGGGTCGGATCTACCGGGTGGGGATCCTCATGAAGGGGAAGCGCCCCAGTCTCCGGGAGCTGGTGCGCTGGATCCGCTACGGGTGACGGGCCGGACCCGGGACCTGCGCCCCCTCAGAACTGGAACGACACGCCGGTGATGAGGGTGAGGTCGTTCTTCTTCCTCGGAGGCGCGCCGGGCTCTCCGGAAAAGGGCGTCGAGTCGTAATCGTCCCGGAAGGTCACCCGGAGCCCGATGAGCTCCGAGATCCGGGTGGTGAGCGTCACTTCCCCGTGCAGGAGATAGTCGGACAGGTCAGACGCCTGTGGATTGTACCGGAGCTCCTGGACCAGCCGGGTGGTCTCGCTGACCGTCAGCTCCAGGGACTCCCTGAACGCCAGGTACACGGCCTCGCTGGTCGACTCGTCCACGAACCGGTCCTGGATCCAGTTGCCGCCGCCCTGGACCGAGACGGTCGTCTCCTCCCCGTCGACCAGGGTATAGCCGACCCCCAGGCCCGGAGCCAGCCGCCGGCTGAGGCCCGCCGGATCGTTGAACTCGGCGCGCATCACGGAAGCGAGAAAGAAACGTTCTGTGGCGAAATAGTCGTACCCGCCCTGGAGAGCTCCCTGGTCGGCGACCTCCTGGCCGTCCCGGGTGGACCGCACGTAGGAGAGGGAGCCGCCGAACCGGTGGCCCTCGGAGCGCCTGGAGACCTCGCCTCCGAACGAGACGCTCAGTGACTCGCTGTTCCCCTCGGTGATGGTGAGGCCGAAGTCCACGCTCCCCTTCCAGGAGTGCGGCTCCTCGTCCTGCGCGACGGGAGTCGGAGGCCCGGGCGCCTGCGCGAAGAGGGCCCGATCCCCGGAGATGGCCAGGAGCGCCGCCGGCACCAGAACCGTCAGCGCGAGGGGTCTCGGGCCCCATCCCCTGGACGGGCCCCTCCGATCGATTGGCTCGATCATCCTTCCTCCTCGGACTCGTGGTCCAGCAGCGGCATCTGATCGTCCCGGCTCGACGGAACCACGTGGCACTCGCGACAGCGAGCCTCGTACGTCTCCATGCCTCCGACCTGGATCGTGGGGCCTTCGGCCGGCGCCGGCTCGCCGCCGACCAGCCGCTGATTCCGGGTCGCCAGATCCCCGCAGTGAACACAGATCGCATGGAGCTTGTCCACCTCTTCGGCCACCGCCAGCAACTCCCCCATGGCACCGAAGGGGTGTCCACGGAAGTCCATGTCCGTCCCCGCCAGGATGACCCGCCGGCCCCGATCGGCCAGCGCGTTCGCCACCCGTACGATTCCGTCGTCCAGGAACTGGGCCTCGTCCACCGCCACCACGTCCACCGTCGCATCTTCCGACACGTGTTCGGCGATCTCCCTGCTGTGGCTGATGGGAATCGCCTCGACCTCGCGGCCGTCATGGGAGGCTACGCGCATGACTCCCCCGTAGCGATCGTCCAGGTGGGATTTGAACACTCGGACCTCCCGCCCGGCGATGGTGGCCCGGCGGACCCGCCGGAGGAGCTCCTCCGACTTGCCACTGAACATCACCCCGGCGATGACCTCGATCCATCCGTCCTGCTGGTCACGAAGGCGTCTCGAGCGAAGCAACGCTTCAGGACAGGGGCCGGGAGCTCTCGAGGAGCCCCTTCAGCTCTTCGTCGTCCATGTCGAGCAGCCGGCGCTGGGCCTCCGCGGGATTGTCGCTCTCCTCGGACACGAAGCGTGCCCGCCGGGAGGGAGCGGTGAGGCAGAGGAAGTAGATCCGGGCGGCGGCGTCCCCCTCCATCTCTCCACCGGAGACGTACGCCTCCCACTCCATGAAGTCCTCGTCGTAGAACGTCCGGCGCATGACTCTCGCCTTCCCGGTCAGAGCTTCGCGGTCTGGCTCAGGAGCTCCCGGAGTCCCTCCTCGTCGAACTCCTCGACCGCCTCCCGGGGCACCTTCGACGCACCCGGCGGTGCCAGCGTGTAACGCTGAGGCTGACTGGGATCGGAGAGACACCGAAAGATGACCATCAGGCGAGGAGACTGCGGCGATCGCCCCGAGTGGAGGGAGAACTCCGCCTCCCAGCGGTTCCCCGACCCCGTGGTGAACTCCACGCGCCTGCTGTCGGCCGCACCGTCCAGGCGCATCCAGAGCTTCTTCCAGAGACTGGATTCCGGATCTGTTCCTATACGTCCCATGAGCACTCCGTCAATCAGATCGAGCAGGGCCCGCGCCGTTCGGGAGAAGGCCGAGCTCATACCGAAGAGGGCTCGAGCGCCGAGCGTCACCCGCCCTGCGATCTCCGGGCCGGGCGGGAAAAAGCTACGCGCCTTTCCTCCACGTTGCCAGGCTGGAGCCGAGGATCGTTCCGCGATCGTCGCCCCTTCGCAGTCCCGGGGCGCTTCGGACGGTTTGGTTCCCGCCCACGAGGGTATCGTTCCGGCAGCGGCAACGGCATCCGGTGAGCGGTAGGAGTTGAAATAATCGCTGAACTAATTATAGTTCATTGGGTTTTAGCGATTCACTTGGAGTTCGACATCAGGTGTGCTGATTCCATGAGGGGTCAGCAGGTCCCAGATTCATCGTTGAACCACGCCTTCACGACGCTCACCGGCCGGGAGACCATCCCATGAGTTCCGAATCCCACGAGGTACCATTCCCGGCAACCGACGCGGGCAACTGGCGCCTCCAGCACGTCGAGCAGCTCCTCTCCGCGCTCGACGGCGTGAATTCGGTGAAGATCGTCACCGATGACCAGGGCACGATCCAGGAGATCCACGTCCTGAGCGGTTCGGACATCGGAGCGAAGCAGATCGTCAGGAACGTCGAATCTGCGCTTCTCGCAGAGCTGGGGCTCCAGGTGGATCACCGCAAGATATCGGTCGCCCGCATGAGGGAAGGCGACCTGGACGAGATACGGGATTCGCACGACGCACTGCCGGTCTCGAACGGACGGCGCCTGATCCTCGAGAGCGTCCAGATCGAACGTAGAGCGGGCCGTACGGCCAGCTGCCGGGTCGATCTGAGCAACGACGAGCAGACGTTCCGGGGGGAGTCGGAGGGCTCCGACTCGACCCGCACCCGATGCGAGCTCGCCGCGGAAGCCGTCCTCGACGCACTTCGGAGCGCCACGGACGACGACGCGACGCCTCTGGTCTTGGAAGGCGTCGAGACGTTCGACACGCTGGGACGCACCGTGGCCCTCGCCGTCGTACGCGTCCGATCCGGTCGTAGCCCCGTGCCCCTCAGCGGTAGCAGCATCGTGGTGGATTCGCCCGAAGAGGCTGCGGTCCTCGCAGTCCTTCAGGCTACCAACCGCTGGATCGCAGAATCCCTCCGGTTACCGGAGGGCGACGAGGCACACGACTGAGATTCCGGATGCGTAGCTACTACCGCTCCCATTCGTGATCGTGACGATCACCCGTTAGCTTTTCAGCGAAGGAGGAATTGATCGAGGCCCTTTTGCCTCTGTAAACCGGACCAGGAGAGAAAAAGAGAAGTCCCCCCAATTCTCTTACGGCCAGCGAGCTGAGCGAAGCGGATCCTCCGAGAGCGGAGCGCGAGCACGCCCTAGCGGTAAAGGGCGTGACTCCCCGACAAAAAAGGAGGTGACGCTCTATGAGCTTCTTCGCTGCCATCGCTGCCCTTCTGGGCGGTACTATCGCTTGGTAGAGTAAGGGTTTTGGGGGGACTTTTAATTGTATGTTCAATAAAGAGCGTGGCACCGACCGCATAGTAGCGTTCGCCGCTGCAATCGCCGTCGTGGCGATTGCGACAACTTTTTATTTCTACCCCCTCAATATTACCGACGCCGATTGGGCGATTGCCTTTTTTGTTCTACTTGCCCTCACGTTAATAAGCCAAGCCCTAGCTTTACAAATCAATGAGGCGGGAAGTACTACCACCATGGATTTCGTGCCCCAGCTCGGGGCAGTAATCCTACTGGGTCCGTCGGGAGCGACGCTCCTCACTGCCTTTTCGTGGATTGTTTTTCAGTTCCGTATAGTTAAGAATCCCGTAGTAAAGGGTGTATTTAATACTGCGCAAATGGTTATCACCGTTTGCGCTGCATCCTGGGCATTCATTCTCGCTGGTGGTAGCCCCATATATGGAAGTGGAGCACCGGCCACCGCTTTGCCTTTACTGGACACACTACCGGCATTTATTGCGGCTGTACTTGTTTATTTTACACTCAACACTTCTTCTGTAAGTTTCATTATTTCAAGGGTTCAAGATACTCGGTTTATTGACGTATGGAATAGACTGGCAGGCCGAGTTATAGTCTTTGACCTTGCGATCAGTCCCCTTGCCCTTTTAGTAGCATGGTTATACGTGGAAGTGGGATGGATAACTCTACTCCTTGCCCTGACTCCAATTATCGGTCTTCGTTATAGCTATGGAGTCAACTTAGAGCTGCAACAATTAAACACAGATCTTGCCCGAGTCCTAATTCGGACCATCGAATCTCAGGATCCATACACCGGAGGCCATTCGCTTCGCGTCTCACGTTGGGCAACGGAACTAGCAGAAGCAGCAGGTATCGGTTACAGCACCAGACGACATATTGAAACTGCCGCTCTCCTACACGACATTGGTAAAATAGACCGTGTTTACTTTGAGATTCTCAGCCAAGATGGGCCACTTACACCCGAACAGCGTGAACTCATCGAAGCTCATCCGGAACGCGGTGCAGATATGTTATCCACCATTCGCAGCCTAGATGATGAGATTCTTAGCTATGTAAGACACCACCATGAACGCTATGATGGTACGGGCTATCCCGACGGGCTGTCTGGTGACGACATCCCAATAGGGGCAAGGGTGATCATGATTACCGATACTATTGATGCAATGATGACTCAGCGACCTTATCGCGATCCTTTACCGCCAGATACCGTTAGGAGTGAGCTACAAGAAGAAAAAGGGAGCCAATTCGACCCCGACCTTATCGATGTGCTACTGAGCGAAAAAGTCTTCGACGAAATGATCCGTGCGTACACAACGGGTGACGAACACATTCCTACCTCACAAAGTACCCGCGTAGTCTAATAATTCCATTCCCTGCGCAGAGGTCATTCCGGCGCCACCATTTTTTGTTTTGGATTCAGCAGACTGAAGCCACCGACGCGAAAACCCGACAAACCACTTCAAGCCTTTCTCCTGAAGAGCTTCACTCAGGACACTTTTCTTTGTTTCATTTTCATCAATTAGCGCCTCCAACCACCGCAGTTTGAGGGAGCTCACTACATCCGTTGACTCGATTTCGTTTGCCACCTCACCCAAAGAGGACAGTTCAAGCTCATACGGAGTTCTTCTTCCCATATAATATTTCAACCAATCAAGCTTGTATCTTTCCTGTATCCCCTTAAGATCTTCTTCAGAAATTATCTCAATAAATCGAGTACATTGAACAGCAGTGTCGACATCAGCAGCCTGAAGGCTAGTAAGACCTATGCATGCCACTACCTCCGGCTTGAACTCCTGGAGGCCTCTCTCATCAACAAACTTGAGGCACTCTTTATACTTTAGGTGGGCCTTTCTAGCTTCACCTTTGTAAAATAGAGTGTTTGCAATATTGATATCTGAATGCAGCCTAGTTGAAAGAGACGTGTCGTCGGAAACCTCCTGCAAATCAATAGCTTTTCCGAAGCAATTCTGGGCCTCCCGCCAATTTCCCAGCGCTAGGTGTAAACAACCCATATTGTTCCAGGCAGCTGACTCGTTTACTATATCGTGTACCGAGCCAGTCAACTTTAACGCCGCAGCCAAATTGTGCTCCGCTTTATCCCAATCACCAAGTTTTATATAAATTGCGCCGAGAAAGAGTTGGGCTTTGATTCTCTGCTCAGGCACCAATTCGTTTTCCAGTTGAAGAATCCGCTGTAAGTAGGCAGTCGCTTTACGCGCTGAATTATAAAACGCGGCATATCCAGCCAGCGAATAATTAGCATTGAAAACACACTTAGTGGGAAGGCCCTCTGCGTTGTTTCGCAGTTGGGCTACCAATCCAGAGACTACATGCTCTATGTTGTCATCAGACTTTGACTTAACAGCAAGTGAGAGCTCAGCTCCTCCCAGCTGTAGCTCTGCCACTTCCGGGCGCGAATCGATCGGAAGAAACTGGAGGTGAGATTTAAGTGTGTTAAGATGCTCAGTGGCAGGTTGCCAAAGAGAGAGATCTAATAAAACGTCGAGTAACGCGTATGAATATTTCCACCACCGGTCGGTGTCTTGAGATGGAGACAGCCTAGACAGGATTCTCTTGAGCCCATGCCGGGTTTCCTCAAGTTGGCCAGCCATTCGCGTAGCCTCGACATAGGCTTCAAGTGCCTGTAGTTCCTCCTCCGCGGTCGTCGCTACGTTAAGAGCAAGTTCAGCCATCTCTCGTGCTTTTATAAATGCATCTTGAGAAGACGCAGTCTTGACTGCTTTAATAGCATACTCAAACGCTCGTAGCGAATCTCCACCGTTCTTAAAGTGTCTGGCTATAGTTGAGGGAGCTACTGATCTGTTTCCTGCTAGTAATTCCCCAGCTTTCAGATGAAAGGCACTTCGTCGTACCAAGCCGACGTGCTCTCTCACAAACTCACGCATTATATCGTGTGTATAAAAGACTGTTCGGCCAGTCTCTTTCAGAATGCCGCGCGACCGTAGACTGTCAAAGTGCTTCGACAACTCAGACCAGGTTAAACCGCACAGGTCCAGTATATATTGGGGCTCGGCGTGAACCCCCAGAATGGCTACCGCCTCCAAGATCCGCACAGATTCGAAAGGTAGGCCGTAAAGACGGGTTTGTAGGACAGTTTTCAAATGGCCCCTGAATAGTCCTTCCCCTTCCAAGGTATCTGCAGACTGTAAAGATAACCGCGCCAGCTCGACCGCATAGAAGGGATTGCCGCCGGAGAGACTCGCGATCCGGTCCACGATCGGCGGAGTGGCCGCCTCTTCTCCTCTCACGGCCTCGACGAGCTCCTCGACCGCCTCCCTACCCAGCGGTGAGACCGTCAGCTCCCTGGAGTTCTCGATGAAATGGTCGTCGGTGAGGAGCGTGCGTGCTGCCTCGTTCTGTTCGCTGTCGGTGCGAGCCGTGAGGACGAGCCGGAAGGGCTCGGAAGCGAGTCGGCGGGCCAGGTAGTGGAGGAGGGCGGACGAGGCGCCGTCGATGCAGTGAATGTCCTCGATGATCCACACGACGCTGCGTTCCTGGCCGTAGCGCCTGAGAACGTCGGCGATCTCTTCGAACAGTCGGCGCCGGGCGCTCTGTCCGTCCGCAGGGATCCGTACGGCTTCCTCTTCCTCGTCATGCCTCACCGCAGGGAAGAGACGCCCGAGCTCCCGATATCGCGCCGAACCGGGCAGATCGGAGAGGTGGCGGGTGATGTCGCGCAGCCCATCCAATACCGGGCCGTAGGCCACCTCGGCTTCCGCCGCGTAGCACTGGCTCTGGAGGATGGAATGACCCTGCAGTGTGAGCAGTTTCCGGAGTTCGCCGATCAGACGGGTCTTCCCGATACCGGCCTCCCCCGTGATGAGGAGAGTGTCGGACACATCGTCCGGGAGGTCGGCGAACTCGGCCAGCGCCTCTACTTCGGACTCCCGTCCCACCAGCGGCGGCACCTTTTCGGCCGATCCCGCCCCGGGAAAGGTCTGCGGGCGTGAGCCCTCGATCCGTCTCACCAGCTCGAGCGTCTCCTGCGAAACGCCGTCCGGCAGCTCGTCGTCGAGACGTTTCCGTACTTCGCCGAAGTGCTCCAGGGCGGAGGTCTGGTCTCCGTGGAGCCAGAGCCCACGCATCAGGGCTCTGTGGGCGGTTTCGTCCAGGGGGTTCATCCGGATCAATCGAAGGGCGGCGCTGCACATCTCCCCCCACTCGCCCCGATTGTCGGCGTACTCCAGGAACTGGCGGAGGGCGGTCTGTCCCAGCACCGAGAGCCGTCCCCGTTCGCCCTCGAGCCAGTGCTCGAACTCTTCGGTGCCGGCCCGATCCAGGTCGGGGGCGAAGGGACCGCTATACAGGTCGACGGCCTTCGGCAGCTCTCCCCGCTTCACCGCCCGCTCCAGCTCCTCCACGTCGAACACCAGGCGATCGGCCTCGATTCGCACCGCATCTCCCGGGCAGTTCGAGACGACCTGTCCGAGGGTGGAGCGGAGGTCGTAGAGGGCCTGACTGAGGGAATGCCGTGCCAGCGAGGGCTCGGACCTCCAGAACAGGTCCACCAGCCGCTCCCGGAGATGGACCCGTCGCGGGCTCGACCTGAGGTAGATCAGAAGACCCACGTGCTTCCTGGAGCGGAAGCTCTTGACGTCTCCTGACGGGCTTCGAACCTCGACACCGCCGAACGTCTTGATCTCGTGCATCGTCACACTCGCCGGTAGATGGTCTCAACGCGCGGGACGCATCTCTTCATCCCTGCGGAAAAGAAGTCTACTACCCCCAATCAAACGCCTATCAACTCCGAGGGCCAGTCCCACCGGATAAACGTTGATAGCGCCGGACCGGAACGGTCCGGCTCCGTAAAGAGCGGATTTCGGCTCCGGAGAGAGCGGACCTGGAGGGGATGCCGGCGAGGAGTGGGCGGCGGCTACAGGAGTTCCCGCGTGAACGCCCGGACGCCGAGGGGCGTGCCGGTGGCCCGACGAATCAACCGGTCCCACCGATACCTCGCCCCCGGCGAAAAATATTGCTCGCGGAGGAAGCGGCCGGCCTCCTCGCTCCCGTGCCAGGCTCCGTCGGTCTCCTCCCTCAGACGCTCTCGAAGCTGGGAAGCCAGCAGCTCGCCGAGCAGATAGTTCTGGTAGTAGACCGGTGCGATCCCGAAGTGGATCTTGGCAGCCCAATCCGGCTTCCCCTCCCGACCCTCGGGTCGCCTCACTTCCTGGTAGTGCTCCACCAGGTCCCACCAGAGATCCGTCAGGTCGTCGGCTCCCGGATCGGCATAGAGCTCCCGCTCGAAGTGCACCATGACCAGCATCCACCGAACGGCGATCAGACGCTCCAGCGAGCGAACGGTGAGCCAGTCGTCCACGTCGGGGAGCTCCTCGGGAGCGACTCCCGCGGCACCGACGAGCCACTCGGGCGAGCGGATCAGTCGGTCGAACAGGAGCGCCACGGCCTCGGTGGAGAGGATGTGGGGCGGCTGACGGAGGAGGTACGGGTGATGGTCGGGAATGTAGACGTCGTACGCCGCGTGACCGAGCTCGTGGAGTAGCGTCGCCATCCACCGTTCGTTCCCGCGCAGGTTGGCGAGGACCCTCACGTCGCCCGCGCGGTCGATGTCGGTGCAGAAGGCGTGCTGATCCTTCTGCTTCCGCTCGAACAGATCGCTCCGCTCGAGCACGTCGTCCACCGGGAGGCCCAGTTCCCCGAAGAACCGCCGGGCGATGGCCACCAGGTCGGCGTCCCGGAACACCGGGTCCAGGTCCGGCGCCATGACCGCCGGCAGCTCCTGGAAGAAGGGATCGTCGTAGTGCCACGGCCTGAGCTCGTCGGCCGGGATCCCGTATTTCTCCCCCAGCCGGCGGTCCAGCGTCGCCTTGAGCTCCGCCCATCGGGGCCCGGTTCGCTCCGCCACCTCGGCGAGGAGGGCGAACATCCTCGACTCGTCCAGCTCCTGGAGGCGTAGCCGCATCTCGTAGTAATCCCGGTAGCCCTGCTCCCGGGCCGCCTCGTTCCGCCGGGAGGCGAGCTCCCTGATCGTCCCCCCCACCCGCCGGCCGATCTGCTTGCTCGCCTCCCACGCCTCACGGCGCCGGGCGGGGTCCGTCTCGGTCCGAAAGACCTCCTCCAGCTCGTTGTTGCTCACCTCCGCGCCGTCGAACTCCGCCCGGAAGGAGTAGAACTCCGCCTCGATCTCACTGGAGCGCCGGACCAGGTCCCGGATCGTCTCCCGGGACATCTGGTTCTCGCGGAAGTCAAGGGCCAGGAGCTCGAACTGCCGGCGCTGGATCGGCGTGAGATCCGGCCGTTCGAGAGCGCCCTCCACGGCTTCGAGGAGATCGGAGCGCGAGAGGAAGATCCGCAGACGACGCTCGGCCTCGGCAGCCGCTTCCACGTTCTCGTCGATGGCCCGTGTCGCCGCGTCCCACCGGGCCCTGCGGGCTCGTTCCTCCAGGGGACGGAGCTCGTCCACGATCTGGTGGAGGAGATCTCCGGGACGCACGGGTCCGTCGGATCCTCCCGCGGGCGCCCCGGTGCCCGCCATCATCGCCACCGGATACGTCGGATCCCTTCAGACACCGCGCTCGGCGATCTCGTCGTAGAGGCGGGCGACCGTGGCGATGCCGCGGTGGTACATCTCTCGGTCGAGCCATTCGTTCGGGGCGTGCATGTTGGAGCCGGGAAGCCCGAATCCCAGGAGCAGGACCGGCGCACCCAGGTGCCGCTCGAATCGAGGGACCAGCGGGATCGTACCCCCCTCGCGGATGAACACGGGCCGCCGACCGAAGGCACCGGCCATCGCCTCGGAGGCGGCCTCGAAGAGGGGACCCTCGGGGTCGGCGGCCCACGGTTCGGCCGAGTGATGCGGAACGGCCTCGACTCGCACCTCCTCCGGCGCCAGCGACTCCACGTACCGGATGAGCGCCTCCTGGATCTCTCCGGGGTCCTGATCGGGAACGAGCCGACAGGAGATCTTGGCCCGCGCCTCCGACGGGAGCACGGTCTTCGCGCCCTCGCCCGTGAACCCTCCCACGATCCCGTTCACGTCGAGGGTCGGGCGGTACCAGATCCGCTCCAGGGTGGAGCGTCCCGCTTCGCCTCCCAGGGCCGGCGCCCCCACCTCCTCACGGCGGTACCGCTCCTCGTCGAACGGCAGTTCCTCGAGCGAGGCACGCTCCGCCTCGCTCATCGGCCGGACGTCGTCGTAGAAGCCCGGGATCGTGATCCGGCGCTCCGGGTCGTGGAGGGCCGCCACCATGGACGCCAGGGCGTTCAGGGGATT
The DNA here is from genome assembly GCA_964627425.1 of uncultured Gemmatimonadota bacterium. Taxonomy (GTDB): domain Bacteria; phylum Gemmatimonadota; class Gemmatimonadetes; order Palauibacterales; family Palauibacteraceae; genus Caribbeanibacter. The sequence continues at coordinate 112,244 of CAZVIY010000005.1, read as the reverse complement.
CACCACCGCTCCCCCGTAGCTCCCGGAGTGCAGGTCACCGGCGGGCCCGGTGACGCTGAACTCCACGTAGACCATCCCTCGGAGTCCGACGGTGATGGAGGGATGGTCGGGCGAGAACATGTTGGTGTCGCTGATGAGGACCGCGTCGCAGGCCAGACGGTCGGCGTTCTCCTCCACGAAGCCCAGGAGGTGCTCGCTCCCGACCTCCTCCTCCCCCTCGAGCACGAACTTCAGGTTCACCGGGAGGTCGGAGCCGGACCGGAGCCGGCTCTCCACCGCCTTCAGATGGAGATGGACCTGGCCCTTGTCGTCGGTGGCACCCCGGGCGTACAACCGGCCGTCCCGGAGGGTGGGCTCGAACGGCGGACTCTCCCAGAGCTCCAGCGGATCCACCGGCTGGACGTCGTAATGGCCGTAGACCAGGAGAGTCGGCGCGTCCGGGTCCACCACGTGCTCCGCCAGGACGATGGGATGGCCCTCGGTGTCGACCACCTCCGCTTCCTGCAGGCCCGCCTCGGCGAGTGCCTCGGCCAGCCAGCGTGCGCACCGGCGCACGTCGTCCCGATGGGTGGGGTCGGTGCTCACGCTCGGGATCCGCAGGAACTCGAAGAGCTCCCGCTCGAATCGATCCCGGTTCGATTCCAGGTAGTCGTTCAGGTCGGACATCTCCTGCCGTTGGTCCGGGTGGTCGCTTCCACGGATCCCGGGGGCCGCATCTCCTCGGTGTCCGGCGGAGGCGCTCCGCGGTCACTCATCGGTCGCCTCTTCCTCGGTCTCGGGTCCCCGGTGCACGAGATCCAGGATCCGATGCTCCTCTCGCTCGAAGGTCTCTCCCGTCTGGAACCGGACTGGACTCGAGAACATGGGCCCCTCCCATACGAACGTATGATACTCCCCGTACTCGCCGCACGGGTCGATTTCGGGATCGTCCAGGAGCGATTCCACCAGCGGGCCCGAGAGCTCCCGGCCCAGCCACCGGGGATCCCCGGATTCCAGGTTCACGCTCACCACCAGCGTACGGTAACCCGCCGTGAGGAACTCCCGCACCAGCTGCGCCGGAGGATCCCCCCACAGGGGCTCCACGTGCGCCAGGCCCATTCGATCGCTCCGCTCCTCGTACCACTCGCGCACGTCGGTGAGGTGGATGTTCCCGTAGACCACACCACCCACCCCGTCCTCGACGAGACCTTCCAACAGGCGACGGTGCACGGTCTCGTAATCGTCGGGATGGGTATGGTCCATGACGAGCGGCAGGTCCAGGGTCCGGGCCTGCGCCTCCACGAGCCCGGCACGGACCCCGTGGAACCGCGTGCGACCGGAGTCCCCCTCGTAGATGCAGAAGAGGCGGGTCACCCGGTAACCCTGCTGTCGGGCCCGGTGGAGCGCCAGCATGGCGTCCTTCCCCCCCGACCACGCAAGAGCACAGGCCGGAGAGCGCCCGTCCGGTGCTGGTTTTACCGCCGATGCCCTCGAGTCCCTGGCGGCGGCCGTCACCGGCTCCCGTCGGGGCGAGCTCGTCTCCACCGGTTGTCGCTCCGGTCCAGGTCGGGCAGCACCCTGTCCGGATCGATGACCACGCGACTCACCTCACCATCAACGGGCACCCGCGCCGTGCCCCGCAGTCCCTCGGCCCAGAACTCGGCGGAGTAGCGCACCCGTTCCGTCCCGTTCGGCGTGGTGACCTCCAGGACGAAGGGGAGGGCGCTGCGGCCCTGGTTCTCCACGACGACCTCCACCGTGGACCCGTCCGCCTGCTCCACGGAGCGGACGGCCAGATCCAGCGTTTCCGTCCCGTAGAACCAGGGAGTCCAGAACCAATCCAGGTCCCGGTCCGCCGCCGTCTCCATCATCCGGAAGAAGTCCCAGGGGGCCGGATGACGATAGGCCCAGGAGCGGGCGTAGCTCCGGTAGGCCTGGTCGAACGTCTCCTCGCCCATGATCCACCGGAGGGTGTGGAGCAGGACGGCGGGCTTCAGGTAGGCGGCCACGACCCTGGCATAGCCGTTCTCCACGTAGTCGGTGGGACGCATGAGGGGGACCTCGATCCCCGCCCGGGCGGCGCGCAGGTAGCTTGCCATGTCCTGGTCCCGGGCCTGGCTCTCGTCGAAGAAGTCCTTCCGGGCCAGCGACTCGTTGAAGGTGGTGAGGCCCTCGTCCATCCAGGCGTAGTCCGCCTCGTGGGATCCCACCATCATGGGGAACCACTGGTGGCTGAGCTCGTGCGCCAGGACGCCGTAGAGCGGCTCGCCGGGCCGGGAACGTCCGATGAAGACCAGCATGGGGTACTCCATCCCCCCCACCGGTCCGTAGGCGGCAGCCGCCTTCGGGTAGGGATACGGCGTGAGGTAGTCGCTGAAGAACTCCACGGCGTGCTTCGAATACCGCGCCGCCTCGGACCAGTGGGCGATGGAGGGATCGTAGAGGGCGTCGACCCGGATCCGGTCGCGCTCCCCGCCCACCCGGGCGCCCACGGCGTCCCACACGTAGTTGGAGCTCGCCGAGAAGGCGAAATCCCGGACGCTGTCGGCCTGAAAGCGCCAGACCCGCCGGTCGGTCCCGTCCAGGTCCCCGGCGTCGACGATCCGGATCACGGTGTCGGCGGCCGCGGCGGACCGGAGCCGCTCCACGGCCTCCGTGGGAAGGGCCTCCCCGGCGTTGCCGAGCTCCCCGGTGGCCGTCACCAGCCAGTCGCCGGGGACCTCGATCTCCACGTCGAAGGACCCGTACTCCAGGTAGAACTCCCCGTCGCCCAGATAGGGCGTCAGGTCGTGGCCCCGAAGGTCGTCGTAGGTGGCGATCTGGGGATACCACTGGGCCACCGCGAAGAGGTCGTTGCCGATGCGGCCGGTCCGGAAGGCGTCCTCGCCCGGGACACGGAAATTCCACTCGAAGGTCAGCTCCGCGTCGCCCCCCGGCGGGATCGGCGACGGGAGATGGATCCGGGCCAGGGTGCCCCGGATCACGTAGCCGGGGGGAGGATCTCCGGGACCGTCCCCGCGCAGATCGGCGACCGCCAGCTCCTGGAGCTGCCGTCCCTGGGCGCCCACGGAGGTGAGGCGGAGGCCACCGGTGACCCGGACGCTCCGATTCCGCTCGGCCCCCTGGGAGAAGACGTTCTGATGGAGGTGGACCACCAGCGAGCGGAGCGTATCCGGGGAATGGTTCCGGTACTGGATCCGGCCGCTGCCCACCACGGTGGCCGGACCGGGATTGACGGTGGCCCGGATGGAGTAGTCGACCTGCTGCTGCCAGTAATCGGGGCCCGGCCGTCCGATCTCGCTCCGGGTCCCGGCCTCCACCGCCTCACGATAACCCGCCGGAGGCCTCACGGGAGGAAAGACCGGTGCGTCGGAGACCAGGGCGGCCGTGCCGGGGGCGGTATCGGCCTGCGCGCCGGTGGAGGGATCGGCCCCTCCGGCGCCGGCCCCGGTCGCCGGCGGTCCGCCGGTGCTCCCGCCCGTACCCGACGCACAGGCCGCCGCGAACGCCACCGCCGTCGCCGCCATCAACCCTCGCGCTCCGCGTCTGCTGCAGATCCCCATGGACTCCTCTCTCCGTGGTCCGGCGTTCGCCTTCGTGGTGCGCCCGCTGCCGCCGGCGCGACGGTCCGCCAAGCTACGGTGGCTCCTCCAGCTCCGTCCACCGGAGGAGGGGCAGCAACTGCCGCCGGCCGTCGTGGAGCCAGTCCACCGGGGGCCAGGCGAGCCTTCCGAAGGGAGCCACCCGACAGGCCCCCAGGACGGCGGCCTCCCGTGCGAGGTGCTGCCGACCGGACTCGCCGGCGTACCCGACCGCCTGGACCCGTCCCCGAAGGGGCTGGAGGAGCCGGCCCCAGCTCTCCAAGTCCGGGGCCGAATAGACCCGGACCACCCGGGGGAGGGCCCGGGTCTCGATGTGCGGACGGGATCCCGTGATCACCGTCCATCCCAGGTCGTCGACCGGGCCCACCACCCGGGCGTCCTGGCCGTGGGCCCCCAGTTCCACCTCGGAGCGGAGTCCCCGGATGGCCGATACCTCCGCGGGGGTGAGCCGGGCACGATCCGTGTCCTTTACTAACCTACCAAGCGCCCTGGAGAGCTCCTCCGCCACGGTCTCACGGGCCCCCTTGCCCAGGGTGAAGACCAGCCTCGGGGACACACACCCCCGCTGTTCGTAGGCGCACACGTCCCGGGCCAGGGCCTCGGCGGCTACCGCTGCTCCGGCATCCTGCAGTACGACGCCCACGCCAACCTTCGGACCGTAGACCACCAGGTCGGAACCGGGCGGGAGCATGGATCGGACCCCCGTCACCGCCTCGTCTCCCCCGTATACGACCACTTTACCCGAGTGCTTTACCCAGGATCGGGCCGGCGGTGGCCGCTCTCCCCCGGGCCACCAGGTGACGGCGACGCTCCGCCCGAGGAGCGGGTCCCGGCGGGCCAGGCTCCGGGCGAACTCCGCCGCCAGGCCGGGCTCCCGACGCGAGGTCTTCACCAGCACACCGGACCGGACCAGGAGCCCCCGGAGGATCCCGGTGATCCCTACGCCGGGAAGGTTCCCGGACTGGACCTGCAGCAGGAGCGGAGGCCCGGCCGCCGTCCGGCTCCTGCGGAGAGCCCCCTCCGTCCGGCCCGCGGCTCCCGGCGCACGCTCGGCAGGAGCGAACCCATCCTCGGCGGGGACGAACCGGTCCAGGAGGTCGGCGTCGCCCAGCTCACGGCGGACCAGATGCCGGAGGGCCGCGGGGGACCACCCCTTGGCCATCCTCCCCAGGGTCTCGTCCACCATCCGTTCGGGCCATCCGAGCTCCCCCCGGAGGAGGGCCCGCGCCGCCTTTCCCGCCACCGTGGTGGGGTCGGCGAGGGCACGGGCCGCCCCGCCGGCGGCGCGGGCCACGTCGTCGACGGACCGCTCCCTCCGGGCCCGGAGGGCCGAGGAGCGCACGCTCCCGGCGATCTCCCCGGCCTCGGTCTCGTCCAGCGCGGGGGTGCGAATCGCGCGGCCCGAGGGTGTCTCTCCCTCGTGCCACGCACCCTCGCGGCCGGCCCGGTCCAGGCCCGGGAGATGCCAGGTCTGCGGTCCCTCCGGCTCCTCTGCCACCGGCGCCCCCCCGGGGCTCATGGCGTTCCCGCCGCGGCCGGCGCGTCCCCTCCACCGCCGGGCCGGAGGCCGTGGTCCTCCTGGGCCCGGAGGAGCTCCGCGGTGGCCAGGGAGCAGCCCCTGGGCGCGCTCCCGGCCACCCGGCCTCCGTAGAGGAGTCGGCCGTCCCGGACCCGCCCCAGGTCCTCCGTGAGGACGGCGCAGACGCTTCCGGCGTTGGCCAGGTCGAAGTGGCAGAGCACGCCCTCCTCCCCCGGAGGCAGCTCCTCGAGGGTCCCGGGGTCCAGGGCCCGGCTCCTGAGCCACGGCGGACCGACCAACCAGTCGGTCCCCGGTCGTTCGGGATCCGAGTAGCGCTGGGAGAGCAGCTCGGTCATGCCGAACTCGTTCACGGCCCGGCCCGGCGGCAGGTCCAGCCGGGCCCGTGCCCGGGAGATCACCTCCCGCCGGTCCAGGCCGGCCCGACCCTTCGCCCCCCCGGTGTCCATGAGGACCGACCCGGCCGGCAGCTGCCAGGACCTCCCGGTCTCCTCGAGCCTCTCCACCCACTCCGCCACCGCCAGGGTGGTCGCCAGGATGCAGATAGGACGGCCCCCGTCGCACGCCCGGTCCACCGCCTCGCCGGCCCGGCTCCAGTCCACGCCCCGCGCCGTCGCGGCGTGGACGGTCGGACCGCCGCCGAAGCGCTCCATCAGGGCGTCGACCATCCAGGAGAGCGACGAGTGGGGCGCCTCGGAGAACGGCGGGATCAGGGCGAGCATGTCCGGTGACGGGGTCCTCCGCGGGACCGTCTCCCGGGCCGCCGGACGGAGCACGAAGGCCAGGAAGGCGGCCTCCAGGGAGGCGCGATAGAGGGAGGGGGCGCGCACCAGGTGTCGTCCTCTGCGCCCGGAGCGGTCGGTGGTGCCGCTGGTCCGGAAGTCCAGGACCGCCTCGTCCGGGCTCCCCACCACCAGCGGCATCGCCCGGAAGCCGGCCGTGGGCACCGGAGGTATCTCCTCCCACCCCTCCATGTCGGCCGGCTCGACCCCCCGGGAGTGACAGAACCGCCGGTACGGCGCGTTTCGGCGATACTGCAGGCGGAAAGCGCGGCGGGCGAAGCCGTCGAACCGGGCGTCGCTCCAGGTCGGCACCGGCCGATCGGCCGATACCCCGTCGCCGGCCCACGCCGCGAACGCGTCGGTCAGGTCCCGGCAGAGGGAGGAAAACGGTCCGGCGTGGGAGGATCGAGCATCGGCGGCCATGGGCCTGCAATCTGGACGTCGGTCCCGGCCCGCCACAAGGCCCGGCCGGGGCCGGCCGCCCGGCGCTCGCCCCGCCGGCGGGCGCCGGAGGGCGTCAGCGCTGGAGCTGGCCCGTGAGCTCCGTCCCTTTACGAACCCACTTTACCTCCATCGCGCCCTGGCCCGCCTCCTGGAGAGCCGACCGCAGCTCCCCGACCCTGCTCACGGCCCGCCCTCCGGCCTCGACGATCACGTCGCCGGGGCGGAGTCCCAGCTCGGCGGCGGGGGTCTGGGGGAGCACCCGAAGGATCAGGATCCCGCTCTCCAGACCACCGAAGAATTCCGACAGCTCGGGGTTCAACCCCTCCATCTCGGCGCCGGCGATCCGGTCCCGCGAGGTGGCACGGAGGGCGGGACGCCGACCGGCCGCCTCCGGACGGGCCCGAGCCCGGGCCTCCACCACGGCCTCCAGCTGCTCCCTGGCCCGGGCGAGCACCGAGTCGTGGAGGGCGTCCAGCCGGACCCTGAGGGAGTCGTCCAGCCACGACCGCCACTGTTCGGCAGCCATCCTGGCGGCCTGGACCTCCAGCTCCCGGGCGAGGCGTCGGGCGGTGGCGAGATCCCGCTGGCGCCGGGTCATGTCCGACCGGGCCTCCTCCATGGCTTCCCGTAGGGCCTCCGCCCGGGCGTTCACCAGGACCCGGGAGATGTCCCCCGTTCCGCCCACGGGGATCACGCGCACCACCGGGGGCTCCCCGGAGGGACGGACGGCCTCGGGAAGCGCCAGTCCGTACCCGCCTCCCGGCACCCCGGGCCGCGGCGGCTCCCGACCGTCGGGCGCCGGCGGCGCGCCGGCCGGATGCGGGGCCCGGAGGCGGACCACCGCCAGGGAGTCGGGTCGGGACCGGGGCACGATCCGGAGGCTGAGCCTCTCCCCGCCCCGGGCCACCCGAACCCTCAGGGAGTCTCCCGCGCGGAGCTGCCGGAACGCCGGATCGGCCGGGCCTCGCTCGACGGCGCTGCCCCCGAGGGCCAGCAGGGTGTCGCCGGGCTGGATTCCCGCGCGCTCGGCCGGGCCGCCGAGGATCACGCTCCCCACCACCGCCGGCCCGCACGGCGCCCTCCCGGACGCCGCACACTCGGCCTCGGCCTTCAGCCCCACGCCGATCCAGCCTCGCTCCGCCGCGGCCACGTCCTCCTGGGCCGCCGCCGGCGACGCGGCGGTGGCCACGAGGAAGGCGGCGCCCAGCAGGGCTCCCGCCGTCCGGCCGACCGGGGGATCGGCACCGCCGGTCATCGGTAATCCAGGCTCACGAGCTGGGCGGCCCGGCCGAACTCCTGGGTCAGGCTCTCCCGTCGGTCGCTGATCCTGAACAGCAGGTCGTTCAGCTCCGGGTCGGTGGGGTTCTCCCGGAGCCGTTCCCGGACGGCCCGGGCCAGGGCGTCCAGCCGCGCCAGCTCCTCGGCCGCCACCACGGGGTCCTCCACCGGGCTCACCGAGCTCTCCCCGGACTCCTCGGCCAGGAGTCCGGCCATCCCGCCGGCCAGGCTCCCGGCCCCGTCCGCCGTCCCTGTGGACGCTTCCACGGCGGTCCGTTCCGTCCGCTCCCCCTCCGCGTCCGCGCCGGGGGTTCCGAGGCTCCCGCCGAGGTCGAACTGCAGGCCCGCCGCCAGGCCCACGCCGAACACCAGGGCGGCGGCCGCCGCCCTGGCCGGCCACCCCGAGGCCCACGAGGTTCCGACCGACCAGTCGGTACCCTCCCGGCGGCCCTCGCCGTTCCATCCCAGGATCCCGGAGGAGCGCAGCTCCTGCTCGATGGCTCCCCACTCGCCGGACGGCGGGTCCTCCTGGTCCATGCCGGACAGCGCCATTCGCATCCGCCGGAGCCCCTCCAGCTCGCGGGTGCACGTCCTGCACCCCTCCAGGTGCTCCGCCTCCTCCGCGGCGGGGGGCTCGTCCAGGAGCCGGGAGAGCCGCTCGGCGCTCAGGTGCTGGTCATCCATCGCTCTTCACTTCCCGTTCGGTCACTTGGTCCTCCGTATCTCGGCCCGACGCCAGGAGCTCCCGCATCCGTGCCCGGGCCTTGTGCAGCTGAGACTTCGATGTACCGACGGCGACACCCAGGCCCTCGGCGATCTCCCGATGGGTGAGACCCTCCACGTCGTGGAGGATCAGGACTTCCCGGTAGCCGTCCGGGAGCCGGTCCAACGCCTTCTCCAGCATCTCCCGGGACAGCACGACCTCCTCGGGCCCCCGCTCCGTCGGCGGGGCGCTCCGGTCGAGGTCGACTTCACCGCGATCCTTCTTCCGCCGGAGCCGGGTCAGCGCCGCGTTCCGGGCGACCCGGTGGATCCACGTCCCGAAGCCGGAGTCACCCCGGAAGGTGTCCAGTTTCTTGAACGCCCGGATCCACACGTCCTGGGAGATGTCCTCCGCCAGGTGGTCGTCACCCGCCAGACGACGGACCACCCCGTAGACGTGCGGGGCGTGCTCCTCGTAGAGACGCTGCATGGCCCGCCTGTCGCCGTCGCGGGCGCGGGCGATGAGCTCGGCTTCCTCCAATCGGGCTCCTTTCCGTGCTTCATCCATTGCCTTGGATACCCTGGGCTCCCTCATGGTTGCCCGGCCCGCCGCCGGCCGGCTGCCCCCAGAGACGGCAGAGGGTCGGCGAGGCCGCCCACGCGAGCCACGCCACGGCCAGGCCCGCCGCCGCGTCCACCGCGTAGTGGAACCCTCCGTAGACGGTGCCGGCCACCAGGAGCCACACCAGCGGTGCGCTCCACCGGTACCAGCGGCGAGCCGCGCGACGGGTGGCGAGCCACGCGCTCACCGCCGCGGCCACGTGGGAGCTGGGGAAGGCGGTCCCCCTGGAGGAGCCTCCCTCGAGGATCCAGTGGGTCAGGTCGTGCAGGGGGCCCGCCGCGGCTGGCCCCTCCAGCGGTGGGAACAGGTACCGGGGGCCCACCACCGGGAAGACCGAGAAGATCAGGTAGCAGACGAAGAACGCCCCTGCCACGGTGACCGCCGTCCGGTGGAGGTCCCGGGGCGTGCCGCGGAGGTGGACGGCCAGGGCGGCCCCGGGCACCAGGAGGTAGTAGGAGACGTACCCTAGGTGGAAGAGCTCGGAGATCCAGGTCCAGGGGAGCCACCGGCTGGCCGCGGCGCTCAGCTGGACCCCGAACAGCGCCTCCTCCCATCCCTGGACCAGCGGGTCGTGGTAGCCCTCCACGTGGAGCTGTCCCAGCAGGGAGACCTCGTGGTAGAGGAGAGGCGTGAGGAGCACGGGATAGAAGAGCCGCAGGAACCGCAGAACGCCGCTCCCTTCCCCGGCGCCCCGGATCCCCTCCCGGCGGCGCCCCCACTCCGCCGGGCCGCCCCGCCGGACGGCCCGGTAGAGGAGGACCGCGGCCAGGGCGTGGAGGCCGGCCAGGAGCAGGCCCGAAGGCCGGAGGCTCGCGGCGGCCAGGAGACCGGTGGCCCCCAGGTAGCCCAGGGTCAGGCGATCCACCGCCAGCGCCCCGCCGGCGGAGCGGTCCCGCCCCGTGCCTCGTGCCCCCTGGCGGTCGGTCAGAGCCACCCCTGGTCCCGATACCAGCGGACCGTGTGCCGCATCCCCAGCGGGAGGTCCACCCGGGGCCGCCAGCCCAGCGCGCGCCCGGCGGGCCCGGGATCGGCGGTCCAGCGCCGGAGGGCCAGGTCACGGGCCCGGCGGCGGTCCAGGGCGGGAGGACGGCGCGTCAGCCGCGCCACCCACTCCATCACCGTGGCCCCCGCCACCAGCACCTTCGACGGGATCCTGTGGATCCGGAGATCCCGGCCCACGGCGTCCCCCAGGAACCGTGCGACCTCGTCCCACGTGTGACGGGCCTCCCCCACCACCGGGTAGGGGCCCGGCGGCGCGTCGGCGTCCAGCGAGCGGAGGACCGCCTCGGCCACGTCCCCGGCGTAGACCGGCTGCAGGAGGGTCTCCTCGGCCGGTACCACCAGGCGACCCGTCCGGGCCATGCGGAAGAGGGGGAGCATGTCCGTGTCCCGGGGGCCGTAGACACCCCCGGGACGGAGGATGATCACGTCCATCTGGTCGGTGAAGCCCGAGAGCCGCTCCTCGGCGGTGAGCTTGCTCATCCCGTAGGCGCTCTCCGGCGCGTCGGTGCCGTCACCGGATCCCGGCCCTCCCGCCCGGTCGGGCCCCCGGGCGGCCAGGCTGCTCACGAAGACGAAGCGCCGCACGCCCGCATCCACCGCCGCCTTGGCGAAGGAGAGGGTTCCTTCGGTGTTCACCCGAAAATACGCCTCCTCGTCCGGGGCCTTGGTGATCCCCGCCCCGTGGACCACCACGTCCACCCCCTCCAGGGCCTCCCGGACGGCGTCGGGATCGGTCACGTCGGCCACCACCTGCTCCACGGCCAGCGGCTCGATCCACCGGGTGTCGCTGCTCTCCCGGATGGTGCACCGTACCCGGTGGGAGCGGGCGGCCAGTGCCGCGGCCACGTGGCTCCCGACGAACCCCGTGGCGCCGCTGAGCAGGACGGTGCCGGGCATCAGAGCCCGACGTCGTAGAGGCGGTACCGCTTGTGGACGTGTGCCCCCATGCGCTCCAGCGGTCGCTTCATCCTCTCGTTGTCCTCCAGCACCCAGGAGAACTCGCCGCTCTCGATCCCCCGGGCGAGGCCCCGCCGGAACGTCTCCACGTACAGGATCCCGTCCACCCCGCGTCGGCGGTACTCGGGCAGCAGGCCGAGGGCCAGGACGCGCAGGCGGTCGATCTTCCGTGCATGCCAGCGGATCTTCAGCAGGCCGAAGGGGAAGAGGCGGCCGTCAGCGTGCCTGATGGCCATGTTGTAGTCGGGGAGGCTCAGGCCGAAGCCCACCGCCCGGCCGTCGGCGTCCTCCACGAAGATGGCCAGGTCCGGGTCCAGGACCGGCTTCAGCTCCGCCGCCATGTAGTCGAACTCGGCCTCGGTCATGGGGACGAACCCCCAGTTCTCCTCCCACGCCGCGTTGTAGATCCGCTTCACCCGCGCCAGCTCCTCGTCGAAGCGGTTCATGTCAAGGCTCCGCACCGTCAGGTCGGAGCGTTCCCGGACGGCGTCGGCGATGCGGACCAGGCGCTCCGGCGCCGACTCGGCCTCCAGCCAGTAGGCCAGCAGCGTCTTGGCCTCGTGGAACCCGTAGTCCCGGACGAGCCGGGGGTAGTAGGGCGAATTGTGGGGCATGAGGATCGCCGGGGGTCGGTCGAAGCCCTCCACCAGGAGACCGGTCTCCTCGTTGGTCGAGAAGCTGGTGGGCCCCCGCATCACCTCCAGGCCCCGCTCCCGGAGCCATCCGGCGGCGGCGTCGAAGAGGGCCGAGGAGACCTCCGGGTCCTCCACGCTCTCGAAGAAGCCGAAGAACCCCACCGGCTCGTCGTGGACCTCCACGTGGCGCCGGTTGTGGATGGCGGCGATCCGACCCACCGGGCGGCCGTCGCGGAGCGCCAGGAAGGTCCGCACGTCGGAATGGCGGTGGAAGGGATGGACCGCGGGATCCAGCATCCGGCGGACGTCGCGGCGGAGCGGGGGCACCCATGCCGGATCGTTCCGGTAGATCCGCCACGGGAGCCGGATGAAGGCGCGGAGCTCGTCGTCCCGGGTCACGGGCCGGACCTCCACCCGGCCCGCCGCGGCGGGGGCCGCGGCCTCCTCGAGGGAGTCGGGCCCGGGGGCGCTCACAACACCTGCAGCTCCCTGGCGACCCGGTCCACGGTCTCCAGCACGAAGTCGAGCTGCTCGTCGCTGTGGGTGGCCATGTAGCTCGTCCGCAGACGACACCTGCCCTCGGGCACCGCCGGCGGCACCACCGGGTTGGTGAAGACCCCGGCCTCGTACAGGGCCTTCCAGAACTGGAAGGTCTTGTCCATGGGGCCCACGTGGAGGGGAATGATGGGCGTCTCGGTGGCCCCGATGTCGAAGCCCAGGGCCCGGAAGCCCTCGGTCATCTTCTCCGTGTTGTCCCACAGCCGCTGGCGGCGCTCCGGCTCGGTGCGGATGATCTCCAGGGCCTTGAGCACGGTGGCCACCGCCGACGGGGGCATGCTGGCGCTGAAGATCAGGGTGCGGGCGTTGTGCTGGAGGTACTCCATGATCCCGTCGTCGCCGGCCACGAAGCCGCCGATGGACCCGAAGGACTTGCTGAAGGTGCCCGTGATGAGATCCACCTGGTCGGTGAGGCCGAAGTGGGCAGCGGTCCCCTCGCCGTTGGGGCCCATGACGCCCACGGCGTGGGCGTCGTCCACGTAGAGGGCGGCGTCGAACTCCTCCTTGAGCTCCACCAGGGCCGGGAGGTCGGCCAGGTCCCCCTCCATGCTGTAGACACCGTCCACGGCGATGAGCTTGCCCCGGTCCTCGGGCTCGGCCTCCAGCATCCGCCGGAGGGTGTCCAGGTCACCGTGGTTGAAGCGCTGGACCTTGCCGAACCCGAGTCGGGCCCCGTCCTGGATGCAGGCGTGATCCAGCTTGTCCACGAAGACGGTGTCGTTCCGGCCGATGAGGGCGCTCAGGGTCCCCTGGTTCGTCTGGTAGCCGGTGCTGAAGACCAGGGCCCGCTCCTTGCCCACGTAGTCGGCGAGCTCCCGCTCGAGTTCATCGTGGAGGTCCAGGTTGCCGTTGAGGAACCGGCTTCCCGTGTTCCCGCTCCCGTAGCGCTGGAGCGCCTCCTGGGCGGCCTCGAGGATCCGCGGGTCGTGGGTCAGGCCCATGTAATTGTTCGACCCCACCATGACCTTTCGGTGGCCGTCGATGACGACCTCGGTGTCGCGGGACTCCTCGATCGCCTTGAAATAGGGATACACGCCCGCTCGCTTGAGATCGCGGGACATGGTGAAGTTCTCGCATTTCGCGAAAACGTGCATCGGGTTCGGCTCCCTCGGTGACGCGCACGGAGAATGGCAGGGAAGACCCCCGGGGACGCAGTGCGGCGGGAAGGTACCGGAGGCGTGAACCTCCGGCAAGAAACGGTCATGCGAGGGATCGAGACGAGGGGGAAGACGGGGTGAGGGGATCCGCGGAGCGGTTCGATCTGGTCATCGTGGGCGGGGGCACCGCCGGCCTGGTGGCCGCCGCCGGCTCCGCGGGCCTGGGTGCGAGGGTGGCCCTCGTGGAGCGGGACCGGCTGGGAGGGGAGTGCCTCTGGACCGGGTGCGTGCCGAGCAAGGGCCTCGTCGCCTCCGCCCGGGCCGCCCATCTCGTGGGCTCCGCCGACCGCTTCGGACTGGTCCCCTGCCGGCCCGCCGAGGGCGAACCCGGGGTCCTGGCGAGCGTCCGCGAGGTCAGGGCCCGGATCCAGCCGCACGACGATCCGGACCGCTTCCGGGCCATGGGCGTGGAGGTGGTGGAGGGCGAGGGCCGCCTGGTCTCCGGCCACGTGGTGGAGGCGGCGGGGCGCCGGCTCGAGGGGCGAAAGATCCTCCTGGCCACGGGGAGCCGGCCGGCGATCCCGCCCGTCGACGGGCTCCGCGAGGCGGGCTTCGTCACCCACGAGGACGCGTTCGATCGGACCGCCCTGCCCGGATCGGCGGTGATCCTCGGCGGCGGGGCCATCGGGGTGGAGTTCGCCCAGGCCTACCGGCGCCTGGGCGTGGAGGTCACGCTGGTGGAGATGGCCGGGCGGCTCCTTCCGCGGGAGGACCGGGAGATCAGCGCGGCGGTCGCCGAGCTCCTCCGGGAGGAGGGGGTCACCGTCCGCACGGGGCGGAGGGCCGTTCGGGCGGAGCGGCGGAGCGACGGGACCGCCGTCCTGGTGCTGGAGGACGCCGGCGGCTCGCGCGAAGGAGAGGTCGGTTCCGTGGAGGCAGGGGAGATCTTCGTGGCCGCCGGACGCTCGGCCAACGTGGAGTCCCTGGGTCTGGACGAGGTGGGCGTGGAGGTCGGCCCGGACGGCATCGCCGTGGACGACCGGCTCCGCACCTCCCTCCCCCACGTCTTCGCCGCCGGCGACGTCATCGGCGGTCACCGGTTCACCCACGTGGCCGACCACGAGGCCCGGACGGTGATCCGAAACGCACTGTTCCCCTTCACGAGCGCCGTGGACTACACGGTGATCCCGTGGGCGATCTTCACCGACCCGCCCGTGGCGCGGGTGGGGCTCACCGAAGAGGAGGCGCGTGAGCGCCACGGCGACGGCGTGGCGGTCGTGCGGTACGACCTGGCGGACCTGGACCGCGCCATCACCGAGCGCCGGGCCCGGGGGACGGTGAAGATCGTCGTGGACCGCCGGGGCCGGATCCTCGGGGGACACCTGCTGGGCGAGGACGCGGGGAGCGTGATCATGGAGCTGGCCCTCGCCGTGCGGGAAGACGTGAAGCTGGGGAGCCTCTCGGACCTGGTCCATCCGTATCCCACCATGAGCGAGGGGCTCCGGCGGGCGGCCGACGAGTACCGTCGGGCCGGGCTCACCCCCCTGGTCCGGCGGTGGCTGGACCGGTGGTTCCGGCTGGCCCGACGGCTGGACCTGTGAGAGGGACGGCGGCGGCTCGGCGGGAAGCGCGGGCGGCGGCCCCCCGCGCCGTACGGGCGGCCCTCGCCCTCCTGGGTCTTCTGGTGGCCTCGGCGTGCGCCTCCACGCCCGACCCGCCCGATTCCCTCCCGGACCCCGGCGCCCCGGAGGCCGCCGCAGGGGGAGCCGCCGAGCCTGCGGTGCCCGAGCTCCAGCCCAGGATCTATCCCCGCCCCCCCCGCCCCTGGGTCCGGCCGACCGTTGCGCTCTCCCCTCCCGAGCCCCGCGCCGGCACCGCCCTCGGCATCGTCGTCAGCGTACCCTGCGCCGCCCGCCGCCCCCGCGCCGTCGAGGGACGGCTCGGCGACCGGGAGGTCTCCTTCGGCCCCCTGGGCGACAGGTGGTTCGGGATGGCGGCCCTCCCGGCGGAGGAAGCGGGGGAGATGGAGCTCACCCTCCACTATCGCCTGGCGGAGGATTCGACGGTGGTCGCGTCGGTCCCGGTGACCGTCGGGGACAGGACGTATCCCACGTCCCGGCTCTCCGTGGACCCGCGCTACTCGAGCCCCCCGGCGGAGGTCCGCGACCGGATCGAGCGGGAGCGGCGACTGGTGGCCGACGTCCTCTCCCGGACCACCGGCGAGTGGCTCCTCACCGACGACGTCCGCTGGCCCCGTCCGCCCCGGATCACCAGCTCCTTCGGCGAGCGCCGGACCTTCAACGAGGAGGTGAGGAGCCGCCACTGGGGCGTGGACCTCCGGGGCCGGCGGGGCGATCCGGTCCGGGCCGCGGCCCGGGGCCGGGTGGCCCTGGTCAGGGAGCTGTACTACGCCGGACGGGCCGTCTACGTGGACCACGGGCGGGGCGTCTTCACCGGCTACTTCCACCTGTCGCGGCCGCGGGTGCGGGAAGGGCAGACGGTGGAACCCGGAGACGTGATCGGCGAGGTCGGCGCCACGGGACGGGTCACCGGCCCGCACCTCCACTGGACCCTGCACGTGAACGGGACCAGCGTGGACGCCCGGAGCCTCCTCTCCCTGGAGATCCCCTCCTCGTCGGCCGCCGGTACCGCGGGCGCCGAACGGACGGCGTGCAGCTTGCCGGGGTAGGTTCGGTGGGGCACCTTGCCCCGAGCGGAGCGGTCCGTCAGGCATCCCGCTCCCGGTCCCATCGCTCCGCGCCGAGCGCCCTTCACAGCTGACTCTCTTTCACACCATAGATCCACGGACCCCATGACCAAACTGGCCCTCGTCTTCAGCGGCGGTGCGTCCCTCGGGAGCTACGCCGGCGGCGCCGCCACCGAGATCCTCCGGGCCCTGGAAGAGGGCCGGGGGCGAAGCGACCTGGAGCTCGCCGTGGTCACCGGATCTTCTTCCGGCGCCCTCAACGCCGCCCTGGCGTCCCGGACCGTGGCCGTGAATCCGAACCTCCGGCCCTGGATCCGCCGGGCGTGGGTCGACGGGGCCGACGCCGACTCCCTGCTGAGCGCCGACCGTCGGGACCGCCGGGGGCTGCTGGACGTCTCGGTCCTGGACGACCTGGCCTCCGCCCTGGTGGCCGGCGAGCCGGCGGCGGACGATCGGCCCGGCCGGGCCATGGGGCGCCGGCTCCGGGTGGGGATCACGCTGGCGAACCTGGACGGTGTCCCGTACCGGAACCGCTACGGCTTCCTCAACCTCCGCGACCGTTTCTACGGCACGCGCGTGCATCGGGACTGGATGGAGTTCGAGATCGATCGGGACCGGGGCGCCGGACACCCCATGTGGGAGGAGCTCCGGGACGCCGCCGTGGCCTCGGCGTCGTTCCCCCTGGCGTTCCCGCCGCGGCGCCTGATCCGCGACCGCGACGAGTATCCTGGCGCCCTCCTGGAGGATCCCGAGGACGACGGCGTGGAGATGTGGTACGCCGACGGAGGGCTGATGGACAACCGTCCCCTCGGCCTGGCCAAGGACCTGGTGGAGCTGGACCCCGACCACAGGGACCACGACTGGAAGTACGTCCTGGTGGATCCCCACCTGGAGGACGAGGGCGCGACGGAGCGGATCCGCCCCCGGGAGCTCGACTCCCCGGCCCGGGTCGCGGGACGGGTGGTCGAGGCCCTCATGGGCCAGGGTGCCGCCCGGGACTGGGCCACGGCGCAGAAGACCAACACCCGGCTGGAGATCCTGGAGCGGATCTCGGGCCACCTCCCACGCCTCGCCAGCCGTCTGGACGACCCGGACGCCGTGGGGCTCGGGCGGGACATCGGCCGTCTGGCCGAGGAGGTGGCCGAGCTCAAGGTGGCGGTCTCCCGACGGAGGGACGCCGACTCCGACGCCGGGGATCCCGTGCTGGACTACCTGGAGGAGAACCTGGCCCGGATCGAATCCGACCCCCGGTACCGGGACGCCCTGGAGGCGACGGAGACCCGGGCCGGAGGGACGCGGCTGGCCAAGACCATCTTCCTGCTCGAGTCGGCGGCGGGCCTCCGGGACAAGGACCTGATGGACCTCTATCTGGTGGCCCCACCCCGGGACCAGCAGCTGGCCGGGGCTTTCCTGGGCAACTTCGGAGGCTTTTTCCACCGCGCCTGGCGCCTGGACGACTTCCGGGCGGGACGCAGGGACGCCCGGCGTCTGTTCACCGGTCCCCTGGGAGATCTCGTGGACTACGAGCCGGCCCGGGAGGACGCGTACAGCCCCCGGGGCTACCGTCCCTCCCTGGAGGACCTGGACGCCGACGCCCGGAGCGCGCTCCGCAGCTTCCTGGCGACGGAGGTGGACGGCGTCCTGGACCAGGTGCGTCCCGGCGGGCTGGCCTCCCTCTTCACCTGGGCCTGGAAGCCGGCCCTCCGGCGATGGGCGGTGGACCGGGCCATGGAGCGCCTGAAGGCCATGGGGTGATCCGGACGAGTCCCGGGAACGGCCCCGGGAGCCCGTTCCTCGCCCGTCTCGGGGACGACGACCCCCTCCTCTCCGTGGAGCTGCGTCCGCCGGGGCTCGGGATGGACTACGGAGAGAGCCTGGACGCCTGGATCGACCTCCACCACCAGATCCGCCGGCTGAGCCGCCGCGACTCGGCGGTCTTCCTCACCGACGACGCGGTGGGGACCCGTGAGGAGGAGAACCTGCGCCACCTCACCACCAACCTGGTGGGCGACGTCCGCCTCTCCCGGGTGGTCCCGTTCCTGACGGCCAAGCACAGCCTGGAGTACTGCCTCCAGTTCGCCGAGCGGGCCGCCGCCAACGGCCTGGAGAACCTGGTGATCCTGGGCGGCGATCGGGAGGTGGGGCCGCCCCGCTGCGTGGACCACGCCTACCAGCTCCGGGAGAAGATCCGGGCTCGCGTCCCGGGCCTCACCCTGGGCGGATGGGCGAACCCCCATGCGGACCCGGAGCGCCAGGCGGAGTACCTCCTGGACGACCGGTTCACGGCGGAGTTCTTCCTCACCCAGGTGGTCTCCCACCACCACATGGAGCCCGTGGACCGGTTCCTGGAGGCCGCCCGCCGGCGGGAGGTGCCCTATCCGGCGGTCTTCGGCGTCTTCTACTACCGGAGCGCCACGCCGGAGACCCTGGAGCGCCTCTCCCGGTTCTTCCCCGTCCCCGCCGAGGGCCTGAGACGGGAATTCGAGGAAGAGGGGGCCACCCCGGCGGAGGTCTGCGCCCGGACCATCCGGGCGCTCCGGGACCGGGGCGTGGACGCCGTCTACGTCAGCAACCTGGACGTCCCCTCGGCCGACCGGGAGAGGGAACGGATCCGGGAGGCCGTGGAAACGTCGGCGCCGGCCTGACGGGGGCTGACGGGCCGCAACTCAGGTCGGGCGGAGGAGCGCGGGGAGCCCCGCTCGGACGCTCCGCGAGCGCTACCGTTCGGAGCTAGCTTCGGGGCTTCGCCCCTCGCGGATCTCCTCACTGCGCTCGGGTCGCGCCTCGGGGCCTCGCCGCGCTCCTCCAGCGACCACCCCGGAGAGCCCGTCGGCCCCCGTCAGTCCTCCGTGCCGCTCCCTGGCTCCCAGCCCGTGATCCGTCCCTCCACCGCCGAGGCCATGACCGTATAGGGGCTGGCCAGGTACACCTTCCCGGGCCCGCTCCGGCCGGGGAAGTTCCGGTTGATGGAGCTGATGGTCACCTCCTCCGGCGAACGGCTCACGCCGGGGCCGGCGTTGATGCACGCGCCGCAGCCGGGGGCCAGGACCTCGACGCCGGCCTCCCGGAAGACGTCGTCGTAGCCGCGCTCCCGGGCGTACGCCTCCACGTCCACGGAGCCGTACTGGAGGTACGCCCGGACGTCGCCGGCCACCCGCCGGCCCGAGTCCAGCGCCTCCCGCAGGACCCGGGCGTACATGTCCATGTCCTCCCGCTTGGCGCCCGTGCACGACCCCGCGAACACGATGTCCAGGTCCACCGCCCCCTCCAGCTCGCCCACGGGCCGACCGTTTCCGGGATCGCCGGGGAGGGCCACCATGGGCCGGATCTCGGCCCCGTCCAGCTCGAGCGTCCATTCGTACCCGGCGTCGGGGTCGCTCTCCAGGCCCCGGACCATCTCCCGCGCCTCCGCCTCCTCCAGGTCGTCCCTGTGCTCCAGGAGCCAGCGCACCGTCCGCTCGTCGGGGGCGACGATGCCGGTGAACCCGCCGATCTCCGCGGCCATGTTGGTGAGCGTGGTCCGCTCGTCCACGTCCAGGGCCTCCACGGCGGGGCCCGTGTACTCCACCACCTTCCCGATGGCCCGGCCCTCCTTCACGTAGGGGTGGCGGAGGATCTCCAGGATCAGGTCCTTGGCGGTCACGCCCTCGGGCAGGCGGCCGCCCACGTGGATCCGGACCGAGGGAGGGACCTCCACCCGGACGTCCCGGGTGGCCCAGGAGTTCACGATGGCCGTGGCGCCCACCCCGAAGGCCACCGCCCCCAGGGAGCCGCAGTGCGGGGTGTGGGAGTCGCTGCCCACGATCACCTGGCCCGGAAGCGCGTAGCGGTCCTGGACCATGACGTGGCAGATGGCCTCGCTCCCCTTGCGGCCCTCCAGCTCGCCGTGGAGGCGAACCCCCTTGCGCTCGGCGAACTCGCGCTGGCGCCGGTGGAGGCCCCGGGCGGCCTCGAGCAGCCCCTGATCCCGCTTCTCCTCGTCCATCACCTCGTCCAGGAACGCCAGGTGGTCGCGGAAGAAGTAGATGCTCTCCGGCTCGGCCAGGCCCGCCTCCTCCCCCGCGAACTCGTCCCAGAAGGTGGAGGCCATGGGGGTCACGTACTCGTGGCTGAAGCGGATGTCCGCCCGGACGAACCCGGTGTCCCCGGGCGCCACCGCGGGCACGCCCACCTCGTCGGCGGCGGCGTCCCGCACCCAGTGGCGGGCCAGGATCTTCTCGGCCAGCGTCATGGGGCGGTCGGGCCCGGTCTCCACCTCCGGTACCCGGACCTGCCCCCCGAGCCGGGCGGCGGCGTAGTTCAGGAGCCCGCCGAACTCCACCACGTCCCGCTCGATGGGGTCCGCGTCCTGGAGGAACGCCTCCAGGGGGATCTCCTCGCCGCGGCGGATCCGGTCCACGATGGAGAAATCGGTGGTGGCCAGCATCCCCAGGTTCTCGCAGTTCTCCCGGTAGATGCGCTCGATGTTCTCCGCCACCACCACCTGGATGCCCGCCGCCCGCTCGGCGTAGGGCGACTGCTCGCGGCTCGAGCCCTTCCCCCGGCGCTTCCCCGAGACCGAGGCCACGAAACCGCCGGCCTTCACGTCGCCCCTGCCGATGGGGCGCTCTTCGCCGGTCTCCAGCCCGACGTAGGGATACTCCCCCAGCGTCTCGTCGTAGTGGTAGCAGACCCACCCCGGCGTGATCTCGTCGGTGCTGATGTCGTCCCGGAGCGGGATGGAGGGATCCCAGTCCAGGTCCTCACCGGCCAGCTGGCGCCGGATCAGCTCGGGGTCCTCCGTGAGGAACAGGACCCGGCCCTGGAGCCGGATCGTCCCGCTCCGGCGCTCCACCCTTCCTCCGTCCAGTACGTCCAGCATCTCACTCCCGCTCCTGGGGTTCGCCGTGCTCCGTCCGGGGATCGTCACGTCCCGCCCCGGGCTCCCGGGTCGGGATCGGCGTCGCCGGACCCGTTCGTACCCCTCCCCTCCGCGCTGGATCGGGAGGGGCGAGGGGGCGTCGTCGCGGAGGTATCCGGCAGGGCTTCCAGGACCCGGAGGGCCGCCTCCACCTCGCCCCGGGGAGCGCTCACCTGGATCCCGGCCACCTCGCCCCGCAGGGCCTCCACCGTCTCCCGGGCCACCCGCAGGCCTTCCCGCCGGGCCTGCTCCTCCCCCTCCTCCTCGGCTCGGGCCATGCGCTCCATCACCGTCTCGGGCACCCGGACGCCGGGGACCTCGTGGTTCAGGAACTCGGCGTCCCGGAGCCCCGCCAGGGGCCAGACGCCGGCCACCACGGGTATCCGGGTGCCCTGGGCCTCGGCCGCCTCCAGGAAATCGACGAGCTGCCGCGCGTGGAAGACGGGTTGGGTCACCGCGTACTCGGCGCCGGCGTCCACCTTCCAGTACCACCGGCGGAGCTCGTGCTCCATGTCCTCGGCACCGGGGTTCACGGCCACGCCGAGGACGAAGGACGTCTGGCTCCCCAGGTCGTTGCCCCCCAGGTCGAGCCCCCGGTTCAGGTGGCGGGCCAGGTTGGTGAGCCCGATGGCGTCCACGTCGAAGACCGCCGTGGCCTCGGCGTAGGGCCCGGTCTTCGGCGGATCGCCCGTGACCATCAGGAGGTTACGGAGGCCCAGGGCGCCGGCTCCCAGCAGATCGCCGAGCATGCCCAGGAGGTTGCGGTCGCGGCAGGCGTAGTGGACCACGGCCTCCAGCTCGAGCTCCCGCTCCACCAGCGCCGCCGCCGCCACGGAGCTCATCCGGAGGCTGGCCCTGGGACCGTCCGGGATGTTCACCGCGTCCACCCCGGCGGCCTCCACCTCCCGGCACAGGCGGAGCATGTCCCCCGCATCGGGCCCCGGCGGCGGGAGGATCTCGACGCTCGTGACGGGCTCCCCGCGGGCGATCTTCCTCCCCCAGCGGGAGCGCTCCGCCAGGGGCACGGGCGTCTTCCCGCCGGCGGGCTCCGGGGGCTCCCGCGTCGGCGTCCGGGCCCTGACGGGGCGCGGGGAATCCGCTTCCAGCCGCCGGGCCATCTCCCGGACGTGCTCCGGTCCGGTCCCGCAGCAGCCGCCGACGATCCTGGCGCCGGCCTCCACCAGCCGCCGGGCATAGCTGGCCATGTACTCCGGCGACGCCATGTACATCTTCCGCCCCTCCACCTCCTTCGGGAGGCCGGCGTTGGGGACGGCCGAGAGGGGGAGGTCGGTGACGGCGGCCATGGCCGGCAAAGCCTCCAGGAGCGCCGCGGGACCGACGCTGCAGTTGAGTCCCACCGCGTCGGCCCCGGCCCCCTCCAGCTCGGCGGCGATTCGGTCCGGCTGGAGCCCGTAGGAGGTACTCCCGTCGAGCTGGATGGTCATCTGCGCCACCACGGGGAGCCCCACCTCCAGGCACGCAGCCACCGCCTGACGGATCTCGTTCAGGTCGCTGAACGTCTCCAGGACGAACAGGTCCGCTCCGCCCCGGGCCAGGGCCCTCGCCTGCTCCAGGTACGCCTCCCGCGCCTCGTTCTCGGAGGTGGGGCCGTAGGGCTCGATCCGGACGCCCAGGGGACCGAGGCTCCCCGCCACGAAACACTCCTCGCCGGCCACGTCGGCGGCCAGGGAGGCCGCCGCTTCGTTGATCTCGCCGGTCCGGTCCTCCAGGCCGTAGTTCCGGAGCCGGATCCGGCTGGCGCCGAAGCTGTTGGTCTCCAGCACCATGGCGCCGGCGTCCCGGTAGGATCGGTGGATCTCCCGGATGAGCTCCGGACGCTCCAGGGACAGGAGGTCGTAGCACCGGTTCAGGAACACGCCCCGGGCGTAGATCTGGGTCCCCATGGCGCCGTCGAAGAGCACCACCCGATTGCCGTCGAGGACGTCACGAACGTCGGTCATCGCGAACCGGAGGGGTTGCGGAATATCGTTGGGAAACGCACCTTTTGGCGGCCGTCGGTACTGGAGTGCCCCGAAAAGGGGGCTCTGTGACCGGCTTCCCGGCGTGTACATGCGGCACCGAACTTGCGCATCGGGGAGCCGGCGCGCCACCGGTCGAGAGTGTCTGCGGAGAGCCTCCGGGCTCGCCGCACGAGCCCTCTCGGACGGCGGAGCCCGCGGACGAACGGAAGAGACGTCGGCAGCACGCCGCCTTCCGCTCAGCACAGATATGGTTATAATCCGCAGGACCGGCCATCACGGAGAAACATCGTCCGGTTCGCGAGTGAGAGTTCGACCCCAGAAGTAGAAAAGGAGCGAGCTATGTCAGGCCTGACCAGGAAGCTCGGCGCGGCGCTCTTCGCAGGGACGCTGCTGGCGGCTCTGCCGCTTTCAGCCCATGCCCAGGAGAGCGTATGGAACGTGGACCTCCAGGCCGGCTACGAGATGCCGATCCAGGACCTGGGTGACATGGCGGATCCGGGCCCGGCCTTCGGGCTGAGCTTCGGCCGGATGGTCCACGAGCAGGTCGCGATCCGGCTGGGCGGCAGCGCCACCCTGTACTCGGGCGAGGAGAACATCCCGTTCACCTCCGGCGGGCCGGACATGAAGCTCTTCACCTACTACGCTTCGGTCGAGGCGAACATCTTCGATCCCAACCTCACGGATTGGAAGATGCTCCTCTCGGCGGGCGGCGGCGGGGCGATGCTCAATTCGGACGACTTCTCCGGGGACCACAGCCTGAGCGAGCACTGGCCCATGGCGCGGTTCGGCGTGAAGGCGGCACACCCGCTGACCGAGTCCATCGACGGGTTCCTGACGGCCGAAGGGACCTGGATCTACATGGACGCCGAGAGCGACGCCATGACCGAGCTTCGGCGGATCCACCCGCACAAGCTCAGCACCGTCAACCAGTCCTGGAGCTTCCCCATTTCGGCCGGTCTCCGAATCAGCTTCTGAGGTCGAGGTCCACGGGAGCGGGGAGCTGACCTCCCGAGGGAGGTAGCTCCTCGCCCGTGATCGAAGGATCCGAGCGAGCTGGTCCCCGAGGGGGTGCGGAATCTTCTTCCGCACCCCCTTCGTCGTTTCGGGGGAGCGAGGAGGGGGACGGGCCGACCTCGTCCGGGGGCCCGCAGGGCCCCCTCTTCCTCACCGGGGGCACCGGTCTCGTGGGCAGCCACGTGGCCGAGCTCTGGCGCTCCCGCGGGCGGCGGGTGCGCGCGCTGGTCCGACCGGGAAGCGACACCCGGCACCTGGAGGGGATCGGCTGCGACCTCGTCATCGGCGACCTGGAGGAGCCGCGGGGCTTCAGGGGGGCCGCCGACGGTTGTCCGACCGCCGTCCACGCCGCCGCGCTGGTGGCGGCCCGGGAGCCGTGGGAGCGTTACAGGCGGGTGAACGTGGAGGGCACCCGCCACGCCGTCACCGAGTGTCTCCGCGGGGGAGTGGATCGGTTCGTCCACCTGTCGAGCGTGGCCGTCTACGGTCACCCCCGGGATCACGGGTCGACGGCCATCGACGAATCCTCGCCCACCGATCGGCCCGTGCCGGAGACCGCCCACTACGAGCGCTCCAAGCGGGCGGCCGAGGAGGTGGTGCGGAGCATCGCCGGGGGAGAGATGGATTGGGTCGTGCTCCGACCGTGCCTCGTCATGGGCGAGCGGGATCGGACCTTCACGCCACGGGCCGTCCGTCTCGCCCGGCGGCCCCTGATCCCCGTGGTCGGCGGAGGCGGGAACGACCTCGCCCTGGTCTACGCGGGCAGCGTGGCGGAGGCCGCCTGGCACGCGGCGACCCGTTCCGGGGCGGCGAACCGGGCCTTCAACGTCACCGACGACGGCGATCTGACCCAGCGTCGGCTCCTGGAGATGGCGCGGGAGAGCGTCGATGGAGCCGGCCTGACGACGCCCGTCCCCGAGACCCTCGTCCGCTGGGCCGTGGCGGGGCTGGAGGTCCTCTCGGCCCTCCTCCCCGGCGCCCCCGCCCCACCGGTGAATCGCCGTCAGCTCTGGTTCCTGACCCGGGACGACCCCTTCGACTCGTCCCGTATCCGCCAGGAGCTGGACTGGTCGCCGTCGGTCTCCACGGCCCGGGGATGGGAGGAAGCCCTGGCGTGGCACCGACGGAGCACCCCGACGTGAGGTCCCGGCGCAGGGGGGGGAGATCCGTCCCCCGGGACGGCCGGACTTGCGATCGGGGCCCCGGCCCGCTTGGTTTCATGCGGTGGGATGCCCGTATCGGTCCCTTCCCCGAGGGCCTGGACGGTTCGCCGGCGAGGTCGGCGGCTGGCCCCGGGCTTGCGTGGACAAAGACCCGGAAACAATGCATATTGTTCGACCATGCTCGTCGGTCCCAGGTGTACGGAGGGAGCGAGGAGCAGGAGAAGACGCACAGGGCGGGGTGTCGCCTGGACGCGCAACTCAGCCTTTTCACCACAAAGGAGGACCCGTGGGTAAGTTCGCGAATCGCCTGGCCGTGGTGGCGGTTGGCCTGTCCGTCGGTCTCGTCGGCTGCGCCAACCACATCTCGCAGCAGGAACTCGATGACGCCATCGCCGATGTCCGAACGGACGTCGACGCCAACTCGGAGCGTATCTCCGCCAACGAGCAGGCGATCGACGATCTCCGCAGCGACATCGACCAGCTCCGCTCGGACCTGGAGCAGCTCCGCTCGGACTTCGACGCCCGGATCGAGGAGCTGGAGAACCAGCTCGTCGTGTCCCTTCCGGTGCACTTCGAGTTCGATCGGGCGGAGATCCGTCCCGTGGACGAGCCGATCCTGGATCGCTTCGCCGCCACGGTTTCCCGGAACCTCCCCAACGACGCCGTCGTGACGGTGGAGGGCTTCGCCGACCCGGCCGGCTCCGACTCCTACAATCAGGAGCTCGCTCAGGACAGGGCCGACGCGGTGAAGGACTACCTGGTGAACGAGGGCGTGAGCGAGGGCATGCTCAAGGCCGTGAGCTACGGCGAGTCCCGCCTGGTCACGAACGAGCAGGGCCCGGGCCGGTCCGGTCTCGAGAACCGGCGCGTGACCTTCGTCATCGACTTCGGCGGCAACATCTGATCTCCCGGTCCACGGGCTGAGTCCGGGGCACCGCCCGGACCCCCGCGGGAAGGTCGTCGGCTCCGGCCGGCGGCTCCGTTGATCCGTGCGAGGCCCCCGGCGCCCTGAGCGTTCGGGGGCCTTTCGCGTGGGGCTCGCCCCCGCGGTCCCCTCCCGCCCGATCCACCGCAGGACGCACGCAGAACCCATCCCCCCGATCCCATGGCCATCGCTGACACCCGGACCGCCCCCGAGGACCGCTCCGCCGTTCGGCGTCGGTTCCTGGAGAGCCTGACCGCCTCCGGCGGCCGCGCCCCGGAGGAGCGTCCCTCCGCCCGGATCGAGGAGTTCGGTGCCACCCACCGGGAGCACCGGGCGCTGGTGGAATCGGCGGGCCTCCTGGAGCTCACCGACGGGTGCCTGCTCCGCGTGGAGGGGCCCCGGACGGTCCAGATGCTCGACGGCCTCCTGACCAACGACGCGGCGAGCGCGGTCCCGGAGGGACGGGCGGTGTACAGCTTCCTCCTGACCTCCCGGGGGCGACCCGTCGCCGACCTCAGGGCCGTGCCCGTGCCCCCGACCGACGGAGCGGAGGACGAGGCGGTCTGGCTCGACCTGCCCCCGGGATCGGTGGAGGAGGTCGAGGAGCACCTGACCAAATACCTCCCGCCCCGCTTCGCCGAGCACCGCCGCGAGCCGGGGATCTTCCCGCTGGCCGTGGTCGGCCCCGAGGCCGGCGCGGTCCTCTCGGGCGTGGCCTCGGGGGCCGAGGTCGAGGGCCTGGCCCCCCTGGAGACGGCCCGGATCCACCTGGCCGGCGCCGAGGTCCTGGCCGTTCGGCGGGAGCCGGTCGAGGGCCCGGGCTTCGACCTCTACGTACAGGGCCCGGCCCTCCGGGCCACGTGGGACGCCCTGGTCCCCGCCGTGGAGGCCCGGGGCGGGCGGCCCGCGGGTCGACGGGCCTGGGAGATCCTCCGGGTCGAGCGGGGGATCCCCGCCTTCGGGGCCGAGATCACCCGGGACGTCCTGCCCCAGGAGACGGGCCAGGAGGACCGGGCCATCAGCTTCGAGAAGGGATGCTATACCGGCCAGGAGGTGGTGGTCCGCATCCAGCACCGGGGTCACGTGAACCGGCACCTCCGGGGGCTCGCCTTCCAGGACGCCCCCGGCGCCCTCCCCGAGGCTGGCGCCGAGCTCCGTCACGGGGACCGCTCGGTGGGTCGCCTCACCACCGTCGTGCGGTCGCCCCGCTTCGGTCCCGTCGCCCTCGGGTTCGTACGCCGCGAGGTGGAGCCCGGCGAGCTGGTCCGGGTGGGAGCGGCCGGGGAAGGACCGGAGGGAGGCACCGGGGCAGAGGACGGGGACGGGGACGCCGCCGACGAGACGACCGGACCGGCGGCCCGGGTCCGTGAGCTCCCCTTCACCCGTGGATAGCTCGTCCGACGTGGGGTTTCGCCGGCTCCGTTCCGGGAGGTAGCTTCCGCCCGTGCCTGGCCTCACGCGACCACAGCTCCAGCAGCTGTACCGGACCCTGTACCTGACCCGCGCCCTGGAGGAGCGCTTCGAGAAGCTCTTCAAGCAGGGCGAGATCGTGGGGGGGCTCTACCGGAGCCTGGGGCAGGAGGCGACGGCGGTGGGGTGCGGCCGGGTCCTGGAGGAGGGCGACTGGCTCGCCCCCGCCATCCGCGACCTGGGAGCGCTGCTGGCCCGGGGCGTGGACCCGCGCCTCATGCTCCGGCAGTTCATGGCCCGATCCAACCCCTACACCGGCGGCCGGGACAACTTCAACCACTTCACGGACCGCGACCTGGGGATCCTGGGCCCGGTGAGCCCCCTGGGGGACCAGCTCTGCGTCCTCAACGGCATCGCCCTCTCCTTCCGGAAGCGGGACCAGGACCGGGTCTGCATGGCCTTCCAGGGGGAGGGAGCGACCCGGACCGGCGCCTCCCACGAAGGGATGAACTTCGCCGCCGCCCTGGACCTCCCCATGGTGGTCGTCCTGGAGCACAACCGCTGGTCCTTCTCCACCCGGAGCGACCGGGAGGGCGCGGTGGAGGAGTGGACCGACGTGGCGGCGGCCTACGGCCTCCCGGTCACACGGGTGGACGGCAACGACCTCCTGGAGGTGCTCGTGGCCGCCGAGGCCGCGGTCACCAGGGCCCGGAGGGGAGGAGGACCCAGCCTCCTGGTGGCCGAGACCTACCGGATGCTCGGACACGCCCAGCACGACGCCCAGCCCTACGTGGACCCCCGGGAGCTCGAGGAGTGGCGGCAGCGGGACCCCATCCGTCGCTTCGAGGAGCGGCTGACCGCCGACCACGGCTTCAGCGACGGGGCCCTGGAGGAGGTGCGCTCGGGGGTGGACGCCGAGATCGACGAGGCGGTGGACGAGGCCCTGGCCACCCCCCTGCCCGATCCGGAGGACGCCCGACGCCGGGTCTACGCAGGCGAGATGGACCCGGTTCCCGAGGCCTGGACCCGGGTGCGGCCCGTGGGATACCCGGACCTCCCGGAGACCGTCGAACCCGCCCGCCCCGGACGCGATCATGACTGACGAGCCAGTGGAAGCCACGCAGACCACCTACCTGCAGGCCATCCGCGAGGCCCTGTGGGAGGAGATGGAGGCCGACGACCGGGTCTTCGTCCTGGGCGAGGACGTGGGCGTCTACGGCGGAGCCTTCAAGATCACCGAGGGCTTCCTCGAGGAGTTCGGCGAGGACCGGGTCATCGACACCCCCATCTCGGAAGCCGCCATCGTGGGGGCAGCCATCGGGGCGGCCCACATGGGGTTCCGGCCGGTGGCCGAGATGCAGTTCATCGACTTCATCGCCCCGGCCTTCGACATGATCGTCAACTTCGCCGCCAAGGTCCGCTACCGGACGGGAGAGGGTGCCGGGCTGGTGATCCGGGGGCCGTGCGGGGCCGGCAACCGGGCGGGCCCCTTCCATTCCCAGAACGTGGAGTCGTATTTCGCCAACGTGGCGGGCCTCAAGATGGTGGCTCCGGCGACGGCCCGTGACGCCAAGGGCCTCCTGCGCGCGGCGATCCGGGATCCGGATCCCGTCCTCTATTTCGAGCACAAGTACCTCTACCGGCGGGTCAAGGAGGAGCTGCCGGCGGACCGGGATCTCCAGGTCCCGCTGGGCGAGGCGAGGATCGACCGGGAGGGGGAGGACCTCACGCTGATCACCTACGGCGCCATGGTCCACAAGGCCCGGGAAGCGGCCGACCTGCTGAGCGAGGAGGACGGCGCGGAGATGGAGATCCTGGACCTGCGGACCCTGAGGCCGCTGGACCGGGACGCCATCGCCGCCAGCGTACGCCGGACGAACCGGGTCCTGGTGGCCCACGAGGCGCCGGGGTTCGGGGGCTTCGCCGGCGAGGTGATCGCCGCCGTCAACGAGGACGCCTTCGAATGGCTCGACGCGCCGGCGCGTCGGGTGGCCGCCCTGGACACCCCGGTCCCCTACTCGCCCCCCCTGGAGGACCACCATCTCCCCCAGGTGGAGGACCTCGTCGCGGCGGCCCGATGGTTGCTGAATTACTGAATCCGCGCCCGGCCGACCGGACGCCGGCCAGGCCCGGCTCGACCCGGCCGAGCCGGCGTCCGGCACGCGGCCCTTCGTGCCCACGACCAGAGGAACGGAGTCATGTCTAAAGTCGACGTCATCATGCCCCAGATGGGCGAGTCCATCGCCGAGGGGACCCTGACCAAGTGGCTGAAGAGCGTCGGCGACGAGGTGGAGCGGGACGAGGACCTGTTCGAGATCTCCACCGACAAGGTCGACGCCGACATCCCGGCCCCCAACTCGGGTGTGCTGGAGGAGATCCTGGTGGAGGAGGGCGAGACGGTGGAGGTGAACACCGTCGTGGCGAGGATCGAGACCGAGCCCTCCGGCGAGGCCGGGGAAGCGGCCGAGGAAAAGGCGGAAGAAGCCGAGGAAGAGCCCGAGGAGGCCGAGGAGGAGCCCGCCGAAGAGACCGCGGCCGCCGAAGACGAGGAGGCCGAACCGGCCGAGGACGGCGAGGAGACCGCGGCCGAGGAGCCGGAGCGCGAGGCGCCCCGGCCCGCGGCCGAGTCCGCCGAGGGGGAGGAGGCCGGGGTGGCCTCCCGGGAGGAGCGCCTCCGGACCCGCTCCACGCCGCTGGTCCGCAAGATCGCCGCGGAGCACGACGTGGACATCGAGGCGGTGGACGGCACCGGGATCGCCGGCCGGGTGACCCGGGACGACATCGAGGCCTACCTGGAGGAGCGGGAGGCAGCGGAGGAGGCCGCCCCGGAGCGGGAGGCGGAAGAGCCCGCGGCGGCGGCCGGCCGCCCCGAGGCCCCGGCGGCCGAGGAGGGCCGGATGCGGGTGCCCATCCACGGGGCCACCCTGGACATCCGGATTCCCGACGTCCCGGTACGCGAAGGCGATCGCGTGGAGGAGATGAGCCGGGTCCGCCTGCGGACCATGGAGCACATGCTCATGTCCCAGAGCATCTCCGCCCACGTGACCTCGGTGACGGAGATCGACTTCGAGCGCGTGGTCCGGCTCAGGGAGGAGCTCAAGCCGCAGTTCGCCGAGCAGGGCGTCAAGCTCACCTACGGCCCCTTCATCATGAAGGCCGTGATCGAGGGCCTGAAGGAGTATCCGATCCTGAACGCCTCGGTGGACGGGACCCGGATCGTGTACCACGACGACATCAACCTGGGCATGGCCGTGGCGGTGAACGACGGGAAGGAGCTCATCGTCCCCGTCCTCAAGGACGCCGACCGGCTGAGCCTGATGGGACTGGCCCAGGAGGCCAACGAGCTGGCCCGGAAGGCCCGGGACAGGGACCTGGACTTCGACGACATCCAGGGAGGGACCTTCACCATCACCAACGTGGGGGTCTTCGGGAACCTGTTCGGCACCCCCATCATCAACCAGCCCCAGGTGGCGATCCTCGGGACGGGGGTCATCGAGAAGCGACCCGTGGTGGTCCAGGACGAGACCGGGGCCGACACCATCGCCATCCACCACATGTCCTACTTCGGCCTGAGCTACGACCACCGGGTGGTGGACGGCGCCATGGCGGCGTTCTTCCTCAACGAGGTCCAGGACGTCATCGAGAACTTCCCGGAGGACGTGGTCTGAAGCCTCAGCCCTCCAGGGGCTCGATGCAGGACGGATCGTCGTGGTCCGGGCGGTTGACCCGGCGGCTCACCGGGTAGTACTCCAGCGGCGTCTCGGCCGGCGGCGTCAGGAGATCCTCGAGCCGGTCCCGCTCCCGGGCCGACCTGTCCAGCCAGCGGCCGTAGTCCTCCCGGCGCAGGATCACGGGCATCCGCTCGTGCAGATCGGCGATCCCCGGGGCGGCGTCGGTGGTGAGGATGGCGCAGCTCTCGATGGCCTCTCCCCCGTCACGCCCCGGGGACCACCGGTCCCAGATCCCAGCGAAGGCGAAGGGATCGCCGCCCGGCATCCGGAGGTGGTACGGCTGCTTCACCTCGCCCTCCCGGCGCCACTCGTAGAACCCGTCGGCCGGGAGGAGGCATCGGCACCGGGCGAACGCCTCCCGGAAGGCCGGCTTCCGGTGGACGGTCTCCGAGCGGGCGTTGATGAGCGGGGGGAGCTCCGACGGGTCCTCGGCCCAGGAGGGGACGAGCCCCCACCGTAGGAGGACCAGCCCCCGCCCGCCCCCGGAGGACGGGCCCACCGCCGGCACCTCCTGGGTCGGCGCGATATTGTAGCGGGGCGTGAGCCCGTCGGGCAGGTCGCCGGCCTCCACCTCGAACCGCTCGGCGATCTCCCGGGCCGAGGCGTGGAGGGTGTACCTGCCGCACATCCCTATCCGGCCTCCGGCGCCAGGTAGGCCTCGAGATCCAGGATCCGGACCTCGGCGATCCGCCGGAGGGTGGAGGACTCCACCACGTACAGATCGGCCCCGGTCTCCAGGGCCGTGGCGATCTGCACGCAGCGCCCGGCGCCGAAGCCCAGCCGGGCCCGGACCTCGGCGGCCCGGAGAGCCACGTCCTCGGAGACGACCATGAGCTCCACGGGCCCGGCGCTCAGGTAGGTGGCGGCCCGCTCCGCCAGCTCCGCCTCGCCGCGTCGGTAGGGCTCCGCCATGAGCTGGAACACGCTGAAGGACGACGTCTGCAGGGCCGGGCCTCCGTCGGCGGCGACCTCGAAGAGGGCGGCGGTGAGCTCCGTGTGGGGAGGACGGCCCCTCAGGTGACGGGCCAGGACGGTGGGGTCCAGGTGCACGCGCCCGGCATCGGCCAGGTCCTCCCGGAGAGCGGCCAGGTCGGCCCTCCCCGTGGGCGGCTCATCGGCCATCGTCGAGCTCCGGCCAGGGACCCTCTCCCGGGAGTCCGGCGAAGAGGCCCCGCATCTCACCCGGGAGATCGCGGGGCTTCCGCTCCATCTCGATGACCCCGTCGTCCCGGACCCGGACCATCAGACGCTCGCCGGGCTCCAGGGACAGCGCCTCGCGGGCCTCCTTGGGCACGACGATCTGGTTCTTGCTGCTGATCTTGACCGAAACGACCATGGCGCCCCGCCTGATCCGAAGGTTCGGACGGCGCCTCCCCCGGACCGCCCTTTACCCTACAACTTTACGCCGGGCGCCGCCCGGAGGAAAGGGGCGGATCAGAGGACCCAGGCCACGAATCCGATGTAGGCCAGCAGGAGCGCGCCGCCCTCCCATCGGTTCACCCGTCCCCCGGTATAGGCCAGGGGGATGAGGGCGAGGCAGAAGAGGAGCGCCGGCATGACCAGCTCCACCACCGCCCCGGGCGACAGCTCCAGGGGCCGGATGAGGGCGGCGGCACCCAGGACGAGGCCCAGGTTGAAGACGTTGGAGCCCACCACGTTACCCACGGCGATCTCGCCCAGGTCCCGGACCGCCGCCGCCACCGTGGAGGCCAGCTCCGGCAGCGAGGTTCCCACCGCCACCAGGGTGGCCCCGATCACCGCCTCGGGGACGTCGAACGCCCGGGCCAGGGCCACCGCCGCGTCCACCATCAGGTTGGCGCCGCCCAGGAGGCCGGCCAGGCCGAGGACCAGCTTCACCCAGGCGGGAATCCCCCGGATGATGCGGCGAAGGGCCGCCACCGGGCTCTCCCCCGGGGGGGCCTCCTCCCGTGCGGGGGGCTCCTCGGGGGGACCCACGGGCTCGCCGGAACGGCCCCACTTGACGAGGAAGTAGAGGTAGACCGCGAATCCGCCCGTGATGGCGAGCCCGTCCAGGCGGCCCAGGGCCTCGTTCCAGGAGAGGGCCATCACCACCACCAGCACCAGGATGAGGAGCGGACTCTCCCGTACGATGAGCCGTCGGTGTACCGGGATGGGGCGGATGAGGGCCGTGATCCCCACGATGAGCCCCACGTTCGCCACCGTGGAGCCCATGACGTTCCCCACCGCCAGCCCGGGCTGGCTCCGCCAGGCGGCGGTGCCCGAGACCATGAGCTCCGGCGCCGACGTGCCGAAGGCCACCACCGTCAACCCGATCACCAGGGGCGAGAACCCCCAGCGCTCGGCCACGGTGGAGGCTCCCGTGACCATCCAATCGGCACCGAGGGTCAGGAGGCCGAGGCCCACCAGGAAGAGGACGAAATCGCCGAGCACCGGCTCAGATCCCCCCTCTCCGGCCCGGAGATTGTGGAAAAAGCGGCCCCGGAACCGCCCCTCGCGTCACCGCCTGTGGAAAGGTGTGGAAAAACGCCGTGATCACTTTACATCGTCCCAAAGGACTGTGCGACCACTCGGCGCGTGCACAAAGGGACCCGGCCCCCGTCCTCACGCCCCACCCAGGGCCTCGGTACTCTCCTCGCCGGCCAGGAGGGTCATGAGCCGCTCGAAATCGTCGGGGTCGTGGAAGGGAATCCGGATCTCGCCGGACGTCTCGCCCTGGAGCCTGACCTTGACCTCGGTCCCCAGCGACCGCCCCAGGAGACGCTCCGCCCGCTCCGCCACCCGGCGGGAGGACGAGGGGGGGCCGTCGCCGGGCCCTCCGCCTCGGTCACCGGGTCCGTCGTCGCCGTCCGCGCCGTCCTCCTCCGCCCGGGAGCGGCGCTCCCGGACCCGACGCTCCACGGCCCGGACGGACAGGCCCTCCTCGACGATCCGGCGGGCCAGCTCGAGCTGGTCCGACGGTTCCTCCAGGCCCAGGAGCGCACGGCCGTGGCCGGCCGAGATGGCCCCGGCGTCGATCAGCTCCCGGACCGATTCCGGCAGATCCAGGAGGCGCAGGGTGTTGGACACGGTGGACCGGTCCCGACCCACCCGCTCGGCCACCTCCCCCTGGGTGAACCCGAAGCCCTCGATCAGCTGGCGGTATCCGGCCGCCTCCTCCAGGGGCGAGAGGTTCTCCCGCTGCAGGTTCTCCACCATGGCCAGCACCAGCATCTGGTCGTCGGTGAGTTCCCGCACGACCACCGGCGCCCGATCCCGACCCAGCTCGCGCAGGGCCCGGAAGCGCCGTTCCCCCGCCACGAGCTCGTAACCGTCACCCTCCGGCCTCACCACCAGGGGCTGGAGGAGGCCGTTCTCCCGGATCGACTCCACCAGCTCGGCGAGCCTGCCCTCCTCGAACTCGGTGCGGGGCTGGTACGGGTTCGGTCGGATGGTCGAGAGGGCGAGCTCCCGAACCGGACCTCCGCCGGCCTCCTCGTCCTCCATGGCCTCGCCGATGAGCGCGCCGAGGCCCTTGCCGAGACGGGTGTCTCTGTCAGCCAACTTTCCTCTTGGGCTCGTGGCTGCGGATGAGTTCCCGGGCCAGGGCCAGATATCCTCTGGCGCCCGTGGATACCACGTCGTAGGTCACGATGGGCTTGCCGAAGCTGGGGGCTTCGGCCAGGCGCACGTTTCGGGGGATGATGGCGTCGAACACCTTGGACCCGAAGTACTCCCGGGCCTCGTCGGCCACCTGCTTGGACAGGTTCACCCGCTGATCGTACATCGTGAGCAGGACACCTTCTATCTCCAAGCTGGTATTGATGTTACGCTGTACCAACCGGATGGTGTTCAGGAGCTGGCTGAGCCCTTCCAGGGCATAGAACTCACACTGGATGGGGATCAGCACCGAGTCGGCGGCCGAGAGGGTGTTCAGGGTCAGGAGCCCCAGGGACGGTGGGGCATCGATGAGGATGTAGTCGTACCGTTCCCGGAGGGGGTCCAGGACCCGGCGGAGCACCCGCTCGCGGCCGGGGCGATCCACCAGCTCCACCTCGGCCCCCACCAGGTCCCGGCTGGCGGGCAGGACGTCCAGGTGGGGAAAGTGCACCTCCTCCCGGAGGGCTCCCTCCACCACCTCCTCCTCGACGAGGCAGTCGTAGACGGTGGGCCCGTTGCCCCCCTTGCGGATCCCCAGGCCCGACGTGGCGTTGGCCTGGGGGTCGCAGTCCACCACCAGCGTCCATTTCTCCGCCACGGCCAGCGACGCGCCCAGGTTCACCGCCGTGGTGGTCTTCCCTACCCCGCCCTTCTGATTCGCGATGGAGATGGCGCGCGCCATGCCTGCCGACCCGGTCGGTATGGAGGAGACGACGGAGGGGCCGCCCGGACTTCACCCGGCGACCATGGTTCACCCGGCGAATATAGGGTCCACGGGAACGGTCGGCCAACGGGAGCGCCC
The DNA here is from genome assembly GCA_964627425.1 of uncultured Gemmatimonadota bacterium. GTDB lineage: Bacteria > Gemmatimonadota > Gemmatimonadetes > Palauibacterales > Palauibacteraceae > Caribbeanibacter. The sequence continues at coordinate 76,797 of CAZVIY010000005.1, read as the reverse complement.
GCTCGCGGGACCTGTTTCACGTGAAACACCGGCGGAGCGTCCCCCCTTCCGGAGCCCTCCCCCTGCGTCGCCCGCGTCCCGGTTCCTCCGGGGGCGCGTCCCGGCCCTCCGGGGGATGTTTCACGTGAAACACCCCCCGTCCCGTGTCCCTACGACCCCTCCCGGGGCGTCACGGGGTGGTCCCGCTTCCGGAGCTCCACCAGGAGGTTCTGGAGATCGGCGGGCGAGACGCCGGGGATGCGCGAGGCCTGGCCCAGGGTCTCGGGCCGGACGCTGGACAGCTTCTGGCGGGACTCACGGGAGAGGGTCTCCATCTCCCGGTACTCCATCCCGGGGGGGAGGGACAGCTCCTCGCGCTCCCGGAGCTTCCGGGCCCGCTCCCGCTCCTTCTCTATATAGCCTGCGTACTTGACCTCCATCTCCACCACCGTTCGGGCCTCGGGCTCCGCCCCGGGCCCCTCCATGGGGCCGGCTTCGCCGATGAGCCCCTCCAGGCTCACCTCCGGCCGGCGGAGGAGCTCCTCCACGGGCCGCTTCTGGTCCAGGGGGGAGCTGTCCACCCGCCGAAGGTAGGCGTTCACCTCCTCGGGGGCCGCGCTCCGCTCCTCCACCCAGCTCCGCGCCGCCTCGAGCCCCTCGAGGTGCCGGTCCAGCCGCCGCTCCTCCCCCTCGGTGAGGAGTCCCAGCCGACGGGCCGTCGGACCCAACCGCTGGAGGCAGTTGTCCTGGCGCAGCAGCAGGCGGAACTCCGCCCGGGAGGTGAAGAGCCGGTACGGCTCGTCCACGCCGCGGGTGACCAGGTCGTCCACCAGCACCCCGATGTACGCCTCGTCCCTCGCGGGGACCCATGCCTCGCGCCCACGGGCCTCCAGCGCCGCGTTGATCCCGGCCACGACGCCCTGTCCGGCCGCTTCCTCGTATCCCGTGGTCCCGTTGATCTGCCCCGCCAGGTACAGGCCGGGCAGGGGCTCGAGGCGGAGGGTCCGGTCCAGCTGCCGGGGCGGGAAGTAATCGTACTCGATGGCGTATCCCGGCTGGGTCATCCGGGCCTCCTCCAGGCCCGGGACCCGGGAGAGGAACTCCCGCTGCACGTCCGGGGGGAGGGAGGTCGAGAGCCCGTTAACGTACAGTTCCGACGTCTCCAGTCCCTCGGGCTCCAGGAACACCTGATGGCTCTCGGCGTCGGGGAAGCGCACCACCTTGTCCTCGATGGACGGGCAGTAGCGCGGCCCCTGGACGGAGATGGCTCCGCCGTACATGGCGGACCGCTCGAGGTTCTCCTGGATCACCTCCTTGACCTCGGGCCCCGCCGCGGTGATCCAGCAGGGGAGCGAGCCGGCCCGGGACGCCCGTTCCCAGTGGGAGAACCGACCCTCCTCGTCGCCCCTCTGGCGCTGGAGACCGGAGAAGTCCACGGTACGGCCGTCCACCCGGGGAGGGGTCCCGGTCTTGAAGCGCTCCACCTCCAGGTCCAGCTCCAGGAGCTGGTGGGCCAGCTCCAGGGTGGGGGCGTCGCCGGCCCGCCCCCCACCGATCTCCCGATCGGTGCCCATCTTGATCGCTCCCCGCAGGAACGTCCCCGTGGTGAGCACCACGTTCCGGGCGGCGAAGGCGCTCCCGTCGCCGCACTCCACCCCACGGGCGGCACCCCCCTCCAGCCGGAGGGCCGTCACCGTGCCCTGGTAGAGGTGCAGCCCCTCCTGGCGCTCCAGCAGCGTCCGCATGGCCCGGGGGTACAGCCCCCGATCGCACTGTGCCCTCGGGGCCCACACGGCCGGCCCCTTCGAACGGTTGAGCATGCGGAAGTGGAGGGTGGTCCGGTCGGTGGCACGCCCCATGAGCCCACCCAGGGCATCCACCTCCCGGGCCACCGTCCCCTTGGCCACGCCGCCCACCGCCGGATTGCAGGACATCTGGGCCACCCGGGAGAGGTACGAGGTCACCAGGAGGGTCCGGGCGCCGAGGCGCGCCGCGGCGTTCGCCGCCTCGCATCCGGCGTGGCCGCCGCCGATGACGATCACGTCGTACCGTCCGTCCTTCCGACGCACTGACCCCTCCCCTGGTTACCGAACAAACACCGAAGACCCGCGCTCCGCCCGCCGGTCCCGGGACCCGGGACCCGGTCCGCCGTCGACCGGGGTCCGTGTCGCCGGTCCCCCGGCACGTCGCTTGCGCCCAAGATACCATGGAACGCGCGGCCGCGTTCCGACCCGGGAGCCTCCCCTGCAGGACCTCGATTCAGGACCTGGATGCACTCCACCCGCGCCATGGACCGACCGCGAGCCAACGACGAGGATGCGCCGCCGGCCCGGGGGTTTCTCGTACGGGGCCGGGTCCAGGGCGTGGGGTTCCGGCACTGGACTCTCCGAAACGCCCGTGCCCTCGACCTCTCGGGCACGGTCAGGAACCGGAGGGACGGCCGGGTGGAGGTCCACGCCTCCGGGGCTCCGGAGGACCTGAGCGCCCTGGAAGAGCGGCTCCACCGGGGGCCGACGACCGCCCGGGTGGAGGGGGTGGAGGAGATCGAGCCCCGGGAGGAGCTCCCCTCCGATTTCAGGGTGGTCCACTGAGCTCCCGACGGGAGCCGGCCCTCCGGCCAGGGCGCCGGTGAGCGCCGTTCGAGACCCCGGCACGTTTCCCATCCCCACGGGTATCTGACGGGAACCCATTTCGCCAATATGGAGGCAAGCCAGATGATCGAGCTCCCCGACGTCGAACGGATGATCGACACGTTCGTCGGTTATGCGACGGGGAAGACCATCTCCGAAGTCATCATCGACGACCCCGACGCCGTGGACGTGGATCCCGACCTGGCGTCCGAGCACATCGAGGGTCACGCCATCGACGAGGTCGAGCGGCACGGCAAGTACATCGTCCTGCGGTTCCGCTCCGAGCACTCCATCGTCTTCCACATGGGCGACGAGGGGGGGATCGAGCTGGAATCCCAGACCACCCCGCCCCTGGAGAACACGAAGATCCGCCTCCAGTTCGCCGCCGGCAGGGAGCTCCGCTTCTCGTCGCCAGGTCAGCAGGGCGAGGTGCATCTGGTGGAGGGCGAGGACTTCACCGGCCTGGGGACCCTGGAGGACCTGGGAGTGGACCCCCTGAGCGAGGACCTCACGGGGGAGAAGTTCGTGGAGCTGGGCCGCGAGCACCCCCAGAGCTCGCTCAAGGGCATGCTCCTGAACCAGAAGATCGTCGCCGGGATCGGGAACGAGTACGCCGACGAGATCTGCTTCCAGGCGGGCTACCGGCCCGACCTCCGCCTGAAGGACATGTCCGACCACCAGCTCCGACGGGTGCACAGCTACCTCCGGCGGGTGCTCCGGCGGGCCACCCTCCACTGGGAAGCCGCCCACGCCGATCCGGGCTGGCTCATCAACCACCGCTCCGAAGGGGGGAGCTGCCCCCGCTGCGGCGGCGCCGTGGAGTCCATGAAGCTCGTGGGGCGCAAGACCTACATCTGCCCGCGCTGCCAGCGCGCCGCCTGACGCCCCTGCCGGGCCGGGCCCCTACTTCCCCACGCAGAAGCTCGAGAAGACCGCCCCCAGCAGCTCCTCCGTGTCCACGGCACCCACCAGCTCCTCCAGGTGGCGGGTGGCCTCCTGGACGTGGGTCACCGCGATCTCCGGCGGCAGGCCCCGTGACCGGGCCCGGCGGAACGAGCGGACCTCCTCCAGGGCCGCCTCCAGGGAGCGGACCTGACGCTTCCGGGTGACCAGCGGCGTCCCTTCCTCCCGCCTGAGGCCGGCGTACGCCGACTCCAGCATCCGCTCCCTGAGCTCCGGCAGGCCCCGACCCTCCGGGGCCGAGACCCGGATCCCGCCGTCGGGGCCGTGAGGATCCGGGGCCTCCGCCTCCTCCAGCAGATCCACCTTGGTCCGGACCACCAGCAGCCGGGCCCCCGCCTCCTCACGCCGCGCCTCGAGGAACGCGCGCTCGGCCTCCGACGGCCGCCGGCCCGCCTCCAGGCAGAACAGGACGATGTCCGCATCGTCCAGGTACCGCCGGGCCACCTCGATCCCCAGGCTCTCCACCCGGCCCGCGTCCTCCCGGATGCCGGCGGTGTCCACGAGGCGGAACGGATAGCCCTCCACGGAGACCACGGCCTCCACGGCGTCCCGGGTGGTCCCCGGCACGTCGGTGACGATGGCGCGCTCCCGGCCCAGGAGGGCGTTGAACAGGCTGGACTTCCCAGCGTTGGGCCGCCCCGCCACGACCGTCAGCGCGCCCTCACGGACCATCTCGCCCTCGGGTGCGTGGGCCAGGAGCCCCTGCAGCTCCCCCAGGAGATCGGCGGCGGCACCGTCGATCCGCTCCGGCGGCACCGGCCCCTCGTCCTCGTCGGGGAAATCGATGTCGTAGGCCAGCAGGGCCTGCAGCTCCACCAGGCGCTCCCTGAGCTCCTCCACCCGCCGGGAGAGCCCTCCCTCGAGCTGGTGAACGGCGCTCCGATGGGCGGCCTCAGAGGCGGCCTCCACCAGGTCCTCGGTGGCCTCGACCTGGAGGAGGTCCATCTTGCCGTTCAGGAACGCACGGCGGGTGAATTCCCCCGCCCGGGCCTGGCGGGCGCCGGCCTCCAGCGCGGCGTCCAGGACCAGCTGGGGCACCAGGGGGCCGCCGTGGCAGCCGACCTCCACCACGTCCTCGCCGGTGTAGGACTCCGGGCCGTCGAAGAGCGTCACCACCGCCCGGTCCAGGGTGCGCCCGTCCTCGGGGTGGACCAGCCTGCCGTAGGTGGCCCGCCGGGGCTCCAGCTCGGGGAACCCCAGGGCGGCGGCGGCGGCGACGGCCTCCGGCCCCGAGATCCGGACCACCGCCAGGCCCGCACGGCCCGGGGCGGTGGCCACGGCGGCGATGGTGTCCCCGTTCACCGGCGCCGGGACCCCGGCCTCAGCCGTCGCCGTCGTCGAGGCTCGGGACGCCGCCCTCCTCCTTCATCTTCATCCGCTCCTTCGACAGGTACCACTGCTGGGGCAGGGAGGCCAGGTTGCTGGTGGCGTAGTACAGGTTCAGGCCCGCCGGGAACTGCAGGAAGATGATCGTGAAGATCACCGGGAAGCCGTAGCTCATGAACTTCATCTGCGTGTTCCGCTCCATCCCGCGCTGCCCGATCCATTGGAGCAGGAACATGGACGCGCCCATGAGGACCGGGAGGATGTAGTACGGATCCGCCTGGGAGAGGTCCGGGAGGTACAGGAACGGGACGCCCCGGAACTCGATGGTGTTCTGGAAGACGAAGAAGAGGGTGATGAGGATCGGGAAGGGCAGCAGCATGGGGAGGCAGCCCGCCAGCGGGTTGATGTCGTGCTCCTTGTAGAGCTTGACCATCTCCTGCTGCAGCTTCTCGGGCTCGTCCTCGTACTTCTCCTGCATCTCCTTCATCAGGGGCTGGACCTGCATCTGGGCCATCTGGGCCCGCATGGACTTCTGGTAGAGGGGGAAGAGCACCACCCGCATCATCACCCCGAACAGGATGAGCACCCACCCGTAGGCCATGTTCAGGTTCGCGTGCAGCCAGGTGAGGATGGCCATGATCACCGCCACCAGGGGGCGGATCACCGGCTGCAGCCATTCGTAGCCGTACGGGTTCACTCCCTCCAGCCCCTCGCCCAGGGCGGCCAGACGGTCGTATTCCTGGGGTCCCAGGTAGGCGGTCAGGTCCACCGCCTCGGTGCCGGCCTCCACCGGGAGCGACGCCGCCAGGTGCGCCTCGTGGTCCGCCGCCAGCCCCCGGGCCAGGAGCCCGCCGAACCCGAGGCCCTCCCCGGGTCGGAGGAGGGCCGCCAGGAAGTACTTGTTCCGCACGCCCACCCACCGGAACGGCGCGTCCTCGGCGGCCAGGGTCTGGCCCTCCTCCACGTCCGAGAGCTTCTTCCGCTGGATCCCCTCGGCCCGGCTGTTGGCCACGTACTCGAGCTGGCCCAGGTCGTCCTCCTGGTCCTCCTCGTTGGACCGCAGGCCCCGGCCCAGGTCCACCAGGAGGCTGTGGCCCCGGCCGCCGAGACCCCGGGTCCGGCCGTGGATCCCCAGGGCATAGGCGTCCGGCCGGATCACGTAGTCGACCTCGAACCGGAAGGCCGTGTCGGGGAGCCGGTAGCTGAAGGTGAGGGTGTCCGGACCCGAGGCGGAGTCGAGGGAGATCCGGGTACGGCTGGCCTGGAAGATCCTGTCCCTCAGGTCCAGGGTGTCGTCACCCACGGCCACCCGGTAGCCCAGCACCCGGTCCCCCTCCCGGACGAGCTGGACCGGTCGGCCCTCCCCGTCGTCCTCCCGATACGAGGCGTACCGGGGGAGACGGGCCCCGGTGAGGGCGGCCCCTCGGGTGGAGAACTCCAGGTGGTAGAGGGGGGTCTCCACCACCACCGTCTCGCCCTCCGGCGGCTCGTCCTCTTCGTCGGCCAGGAACGCCGCCTCCTCCGCGGCGTCGGGCGCCTCGTCCTCCGGGGAGGTGTCCGCCGGCAGGGCCGGCTCCCCGGCCCCGGCGGCGGCCGTCCCCTCGGCGGCGGCCGTCGCCGTCTCGTCCGGGGCCACGGCCGCGGCCGTGTCGGCCACCGTGTCGCCGGCCTGCTCGCCCGTGGGAGGCGGTGCCGGGGGGAAGAGGAGGTTGGTGATCACGACCACGGCGATGGTCAGGACCACCGCCAGGAGGAGCCTTCTATTGTCCATGTCCCTCGGTGCCTTCGGGAGCGAGCGTGTGTTCGTCCACCGTCACCGTGCCCCCCTCCCGGACCCCGGCGGGGGCTCCGTCCGAGCCCTCGGGCCCGGCCGGCGGGACCGGATCCCAGCCCCGACCCCCGAAGGGGTGGCAGCGGAAGATCCGCCGCAGGGCCAGCCAGCCCCCTCGCCCGGGGCCGTGGAGCTCGATGGCCCGCAGGGCGTACCGGGAGCAGGACGGTCGATACCTGCACGAGGCGGGCAGGAGCGGCGAGATGGCCGCCTGATAGAACCGGATCAGCGCTGCCGCGGCTCGCTCAAGCACGGTGATGCAAAGCCTTCCTCAGGTGCGTCTCCAGACGGGAAAACGGGAGATCGTACGCCTCGCGGCGGGCCCGGACCACCAGGTCCACGGCCTCGCCCCGCTCCCAGGCCTCCGGCAGCCACTCCACCCGGAGCAGCTCCCGGATCCTGCGGCGCAGCGTGTTGCGCTCCACGGCGCCGTGGCCGTGGAGGGGGACGATCACCCCGATGCGGGGGCGGCCGGCGGGCGACCGGAGGCGGTAGACTTCCAGGGGCCCGTGCACCCGGCGGTCGCCGGTGCGTACGACGTGCCGGATCTCTCCCTCGCCGCGGATGCGGGCGGCCCGGGGGAGGCGTCGGCCCGCGGGAGCCTCCCCCTCGCCGGCGGGCCCACCGGGGCCCTGCCTACGAATGCTTGCGCGGCCGACGCCCGTGGCTCACCGACAGCTCGCGGCGGCCCTTGCGTCGCCGACGGGCGAGGATCCTGCGCCCCGCCCGCGTCTTCATCCGGGAGCGGAAGCCATGGCGGGTCCGCCGCTTCCTGTTGCTGGTCGTCCGGTGGTTCGCATGCACGGATCCGTCCTCCGTCGTATGGGTCCCCGCCCGGCGGATCGGCGCCGGCCGGCTCGTGTTCGTCGTCGCTCCGTGGGGCCCGCCGCCCCCGGCACTTCGCCGGCTCGGAACGGGGGGAACGACCCTCATTACACGAAGCCCCGGAGCGTAGGTTCCCCACCCCGATCTGTCAACGTGCCGGGGCCCGGGGCCCGAAGGCGTCCCGCCCCCCTCCCGGACCAGCCCCCGACTTCGTTGACACTCCCTCCCGCTCGCTCCTATGATGGTCGGCCCCGATCGCCGAGGGGGGCCTGTCCTGGTCCCGGCCCTGGCTACAATCCCCGATCCCCCGCCGGATGGAACTGACGGCCGACGAACTCTGGTCCCGCATCAGCAGCGCTGCCCGCGAGGTCCTGCCCGAACAGACCTTCCGCACCTGGCTGTCCTCCGCCGAGGCGCTGGCCCTCACCGAGGACGCGCTGGTGATCGGCGCTCCCACCAAGTTCGCCGTGGAGTGGATCGAGGATAAGTACGGGACCCTCCTCTCCGAGCTGGTGGAGCGGGAGCTGGGACGGCCCCTGGAGCTCCGGTTCGAGCACCAGGGGAGCACCGGCCGGCTGGATTTTCCGGAGATCCGCGGCGAGGACGACGCCGGGCCCTCCTCCGGGCCGGACGGCGGGACGGCGGAGGAGCGCGTCGCCACCGACGGTGCGGGCGCCGGCCTGAACGAGCGCTACACCTTCGAGCGGTTCGTCATCGGTTCCAACAACCAGCTCGCCGCTGCGGCGTGCCGGCGGGTGGCCGACGCCCCGGCCCAGGCGTACAACCCGCTCTTCATCTACGGAGACACGGGCCTGGGAAAGACCCACCTCATGCAGGCCATCGGACATTCCATCCTCTCCGAGATGCCGGACCGCCGGGTGGCGTACATCCCGTCCGAACAGTTCACCAACGAGATGATCGCCGCCATCCAGGGCGGACAGACCGCGCGGTTCCGTCAGCGCTACCGGCAGATCGACGTGCTCCTGGTGGACGACGTCCACTTCCTGGGCAACAAGGAGGGGACCCAGGAGGAGTTCTTCCACACCTTCAACTCCCTGTACGACGCCCACAAACAGATCGTCATCACCAGCGACCGGCCGCCCCAGGAGATCCCGGGCCTCCAGGAGCGCCTGGTCTCCCGGTTCGAGTGGGGCCTGGTCACCGACATCAAGCCGCCGGACTTCGAGACCCGGGTGGCCATCCTCCAGAAGAAGGCCGCCGAGGACCAGCTCGTCATCGGCGACGAGGTGATGACCTACATCGCCCGGAACCGGAAGACCTCCGTCAGACAGCTCGAGGGGGCCCTCATCAAGCTGCTGGCGTTCAGCTCCCTCACCCGGCGCGAGATCAGCCTGGAGCTGGCCCGCGAGGCCCTGGGCCCCGGCGCGGACGACGGCGTCGACGAGGGCCCTCCGGTGGACGCCGAGGAGATCCGTGAAGCCACCGCCGAGGAATGGGACGTCACCGTCGACGGCCTCACGTCCAAGCGACGGACCCACAACCTCACGGTGCCCCGACAGGTGGCCATGTACCTGATCAAGGACATCCTGGACCTCCCCTACACGGAGATCGGGGAGCTCTTCGGGGGACGGGACCACTCCACGGTCATCCACTCGGTGAACAAGGTGGAGGCGGACATGGCCTCCGACGGCGAGTTCCGTCGCCGGGTTCGATCCCTCCACGGCGAGCTCTCCCGCTGAGTCTGGAGATCCCTGTTGAGAGACTGTGGAGAAGCACCCCCATGGAGTGGATTCCACGGAGGGCGAGCCTCGGTCGGGGACTGCGGCGAGGGATTTCCCCAGCCGTGGCGCCGATATCCACAGCCCCGGGACCGCCGTCCCTGCCCGGAGGGACTGCGAAGAACGGCCGAGACCCGTAGGTTCTCCACATCTTCACAGTCCCTACTACTACGACTGTCTTTTTCTAAAAGAGAACGAGAAGGCACTCTTCCCCGGGGAGAACTCGATCCACCGGGAAGGGACGGATAAGAAAGAGCGAGGAACCGGATGAAACTCTCCATCTCCAGAGATAGCTTCCAGAGGGCGCTGGGCGCCGTGTCGGCCACCGTACCGAACAAGGCCACGCTGCCGGTGCTGTCGAACATCCTGCTCCAGGCCGACGGGAGCACCCTTCGCCTCAGCGGCACCGACCTGGACATCTCCACCACCATCGAGGTGACGGCGGACCTCGACGAGGGAGGGGCGGTGACGGCCCCGGCGAGAAAGCTCTCCGACATCGTCCGGGAGCTGGAAGAGGGGCCGGTGCACCTGTCCGCCGAGGGCGAGGAGATCCGGATCGAGTCCGGCGCCAGCAAGTTCCGGCTCTTCGGCATGGCCGAAGACGAGTTCCCCTCGTTCCCGGAGGTGGATTTCGAGGAGGGCTGGAGGATGGAGGCCGGGGAGCTCCACGAGCTCATCAACCGGACCTCCTTCGCCGTGTCCACCGAGGAGAGCCGGCCGATCCTGAACGGCGTCCTCTGGCAGCTCCGGCCCGGGGAGACCAGGATGGTGGCCACCAACGGCCATCGCCTAGCCCGGATGAACCGTTCCCTGGAGGAAGTGGACGCGCCGGAAGCCGACCTCATCGTCCCGCCCAAGGCCCTGGATCAGGTGGACCGGCTCTTCGACGACGACGACGAGATCCGGGTGGCCAGGAGCGAGAACCACCTGGCGTTCCGCTCGAAGGAACGGGCGGTGTACACGCGCCTCATCGAGGGGCCGTACCCCAACTACGAGCAGGTCATCCCCGACGACAACGACAAGGAAGCCGTGGTGAACCGGGACGCCCTGGCGGCGGCCGTCCGGAGGATGGCCGTGGTGGCCAGCGATCAGACCCACCGCGTCCGGCTGATCTTCGACTCCGATCAGCTGGACTTCCGCGTGCAGACCCCGGACCTGGGAGAGGCCGAGGACCAGATCCGGGCGGAGTACGACGGGAGCGCCATGGAGATCGGGTTCAACGCCAATTACCTCCTGGAGATCCTCCGGTACATGCCCGAGGAGGACGTCCTCGTGACGTTCAAGGCACCGGAGCGTGCCGCCACGTTCGAGCCGGCCAGCGGCGAGACGGGCTACCTCTGCCTGGTCATGCCCCTCCGGCTCCTGGACTGAGCCGGGGCGAGCGGTCCCCCCCGCACCTCCTCCCGGCCCGCCCTCCCCGGAGACGGTGCTGGACTCCCTCCTCCGGCCGGACTCCATCGCCGTGGTGGGCGCCAGCCGGCGCCCGGACACCATCGGCCACCAGATCATGGCCAACCTCCTGGATCACGGGTTCACCGGGCCCGTCTACCCGGTGAATCCCGGCGCCCGCTCCATCCACTCGGTCCGGGCCTACCCTTCGGTGAGCGAGCTGCCGGAGGTTCCGGAGTTGGCCGTGGTCGTGGTGCCGAAGGAGGGCGTCCAGGACGTGGTGGAGGAGTGCGGGCGTTCGGGAGTCCGGGGGATCGTGGTCATCAGCGCCGGCTTCCGGGAGGTGGGGGGAGCGGGCGTGGAGCGGGAGGACCGCCTGGTGGAGGCGGTGGAGCGCCACGGGATGCGGATGGTCGGCCCCAACTGCATGGGGGTCCTGAACACCGCCCCGGCCGTCCGGATGAACGCCACCTTCGCCCCCACCATGCCCCCGCCGGGAGGCGTGGCCTTCATGAGTCAGTCGGGCGCCATGGGCGTGACGATCCTGGACTACGCCGCCGAGTGGGGCATCGGGATCAGCCAGTTCGTCTCGGTAGGGAACAAGCCCGACGTCAGCGGCAACGACCTCCTGGAGTACTGGGGATCGGACGAGGACGTGGACGTGATCCTCATGTACCTGGAGAACTTCGGCGATCCCCGTCGCTTCACCCGGCTGGCCCGGGAGACCACGCGTCGGAAGCCGGTGATCGCCGTGAAGGCCGGCCGTTCCCGGGCGGGGGCCCGGGCAGCCACCAGCCACACCGGAGCCCTGGCGGCGGTGGACGTGGCCACCGACGCCCTGTTCGCGCAGTGCGGCGTGCTCCGGGTGGACACGGTGGAGGAGCTGTTCGACGCCGCCATGGCCTTCGGGAACGCCCCCCTCCCCGCCGGCCCCCGGGTCGCCATCCTCACCAACGCCGGCGGGCCCGGTATCATCATCGCCGACGCGTGCGAAGCCCGGGGTCTGGAGGTGGCGCCCCTGGGGGAGTCGACCCGGGAGGAGCTCCGCTCGGTGCTCCCGGAGGAGGCCTCGGTGGCCAACCCGGTGGACATGATCGCCAGCGCCACCGCCGCCGACTACCGGGCGGCCCTGGAGATCGTGCTGGAGGACCCCGAGGTCCACTCGGTGATCGCTGCGTTCGTCCCGCCCATGGGCATCGAGCCCGCCGACATCACCCGGGCCATCCGGGACGTGGTGGGTGCCGGCGAGGAGAGGACGGAGAAGCCGGTCCTCGGCGTCCTCATGGGCCGGGAGGGAGTGCCCCGGGGGATGGAGCAGCTCCGTGAGGCCCGCCTGCCGGGGTACATCTTCCCCGAGTCGGCGGCCCGGGCGCTGGCCGCCATGTACCGGTACCGACGGTGGCTGGACCGGCCGGAGGGCGCGGTGGAGCGGTTCCCGGCCCGGGAGACGAGGGCCCGGGACCTCGTGGAGGAGGCCGCCGGGGACGGGCGCCGTCTCCTGCCCATGGCCGACGCCTTCGAGCTCCTGGAGTGCTACGGCGTCCCCGTGGCCGAGCACGGCGTGGCCGGGTCCCTGGAGGAGGCGCTGGAGATGGCCGGGGAGGTGGGCTATCCCGTGGTGCTGAAGGCCGTGGCGCCGGAGGTGGTCCACAAGACCGAGGTGGACGCGGTCCAGCTCGGCCTGGGCGGACCGGACGAGCTGGAGGCGGCCTATCGGAGGATCCGGGCGGCCTTCGCCGAGGGCCGGGCGCCCGGCGACCTGGAGGGCGTCCTCGTGCAGGAGATGCTGGCCGGGGGAAGGGAGACGGTGGTGGGGATGACCCAGGAGCCGAGCTTCGGTCCCCTGATCATGTTCGGCCTGGGGGGGATCTACGTGGAGGCCCTGAGGGACGTCACCTTCCGGGTCCAGCCCGTCACCGACGTGGACGCCCGGGAGATGGTCCGGGAGATCCAGGGGTACCCCCTGCTGGAGGGCGTACGGGGGGAGGCGCCGGTGGACGTGGACCGCCTGGCGGAGATACTCCGGCGGGTGAGCCAGCTCGTGGGCGACCACCCCCGGATCGCCGAGATGGACCTGAATCCGCTGCTGGCTTTCCCTGGCGGTCGCGGGGCCGTGGCGGTGGACGCCCGGGTGGTCCTGGAGGAGGGGCCGGATCCGGGATCGGGTGGCGCAGATGTTGCTGCCGGGAGGCCCTGACACGGGGCGGGAAACGGCCGTTCGCTCCCCCCCAGGAACCGCTCAGATCAGGGTGCCATGGCTACCTCGGGGATGCCCCTCAGCTCCGGGAACCCGACGCGAGGAGGTCCTCCGGACGGAGATCGTCCGGACGACGCCCCCGCGCGGATCCTCGTGGTGGACGACAACGACGAGTGCCGCGCCGCCCTGTGCACCTTCCTCGAGGCGTGGGACTTCGAGGTCCACGAGGCCTCGGGCGGCGAGGAGGCGGTACGCCGGGCCCGGGAGCTCCATCCCGACCTCATCCTCATGGACATCATGATGCCCGGGACCGACGGCCTCGAGGCCACGCGCCGGATCCGGCAGCAGGGTGGCCTGGCGGAGGTCCCCATCGTGGCCGTGAGCGCCATGGAGGGAGCCGACGCCGTGAGCCGGGAGGCGGGCTGCGACGCCTGTGTGGCGAAACCCCTGGACATGGGAGCGTTCCCCCGGCGGGTCGACCGCTGGCTCTCGGGATCGTGATCCGCCGGACGCTCCGCCGGTGACGGGGCCCGGGTCCAGCTCGGTCCGCTGCGCCAACTGCGGCTACGACGCCGATCCCGGCGAACGGGAGTGCCCCCTGTGCGGCAGCCCCCTGGAGCCCCCCGCCGGCGACGGGCCGCCGGCCCCCGGCGACGGCTCCCCGGGCACGGCCTGGGACCGGGGGAGCGGCCGCTTCCCCGACGACTTCTTGAGGGCGTGGAAGGAGAGCGTCCTCTCCCCCTCGCGGTTCTTCGCCGGCCTGGAGCCCGGCGTCTCCCTCTGGCGGGCGGTCCTGTACTATCTGGTCCTGGCCGTGGTGGGGTGCGGCCTGAACCTGATGTGGACGGCCTGGCTGGGGGGCCTGGGCGGCGCGGCCGAGCTGTACGAGCTCACCGGTCTCTCGCCGGCGCAGGTGCAGCTCGTGGGGTTCCTGGCCACGCCGTTCCTGGCCCTGGTGGGGCTGGGGTTCTTCTGCCTGCTCTATCACCTGCTGGTGATGCTGCTGGTGGAGCGCCCCCGCGGCCTCCGGGAGACGGCCCGAATCCTCTCCTACGCCTGGGCGGGCCCGCAGGTCTTCCTGGGGATCCCCTTCGTCGGAAGCATGGTGGCGGGCGTCTGGTCGGTGATCCTCCTGGTGATCGGGATCCGAGAGCACCACCGAACCTCCACCCTCCGGGCCGCCGGCGTGGCGCTGGTACCCGTCCTCCTCTTCGTGCTGGTGCCGTTCGTGGTGTTCGTGCTGGTCGTCCTGGGGGCCGTGGGGGGAGGGTGGGGCGGGCTGCCGGGAGCGTGAGGGGGGCCGGAGCGTGAGCCGGGACCCGAGCCACGGGGAGGAGGTCCGGGCCCGGACCCGGCGTCTGGAGCGGGAGGAATTCGAACGCGGCCATCGGGAGGCGGGGGCGCCCCCGGCGACGGCCCATCCCGCCGCCACCATGGTCCTGGCCCGTCCCGCCCCGCGGTCCTTCGAGGTCCTGCTCCTGAAGCGCCCCGAGGAGTCACGCTTCGCCGCGGGGGCCTGGGTCTTCGCCGGGGGCCGGGTGGACCGGGAGGACGCCGACCCGGAGGTGCTGGAGCGCCTGGACCCCGGGGCCGCCGGCGGGGAGGACCGGGCGCTGGTGGCGGCCATCCGGGAGCAGTTCGAGGAGACGGGGCTCCTGGCGGGCCGGTCCCGTCCCGGTGAGGAGCGCCTGGCCCGGGCCCGGCGGTCGCTGCTGTCGGGGGAGGTCACCTTCCCCCGGCTCGTCCGGGACCTGGACCTGGACTTCCGGGGGCTGGACGTGGCCTACTTCGCCCGGTGGATCACCCCGGAGAAGCTGGCCCGGCGGTACGACACCCGGTTCTTCCTGGCCCGACACCCGGGAGGAGAACCGGAGCTCGTCGACGAGCTGGTGGAGGCCGCCTGGCTGCCTCCCGCCCGGGCCCTGGAGCGGTTCGCGTCGGGACGACTCCCCCTCCTCTTCCCCACCCGGAAGACGCTGGAGACGCTGGCCGGCTTCGAGGAGCTGGACCGGGCCCTCGCGGTGCTCCGGGGCCGACCCGTGCGGACCGTCCGCCCCCGGCTCCTGGTGGGAGAGGAGGGCGTGGAGCCGGTGCTCCCCGGAGAGGCGGGATACGATCGGGCCGGCCGACAGGGCGTGGAGGGGGCCGGGGGCGAGGATGGCTGACGGCGCGGTGCGTCGTCCCGCCCGGGCCGTGCGGGCCGTCACCGCCGGGAACGCCGGGCCCCTGACCCTGGGGGGCACCCGGAGCTACCTGGTGGGCCGGGAGCGGGCCGTCCTGGTGGACCCCGGCCCCGAGGGGCCCGACGGAGGGTCCAGGTGGGAGGAGCTGGCGGCCGACGCCACCGTGGAGGTGGTGGCCCTGACCCACGCCCATCCGGACCACGCCGCCGGCGCCCGGGCCGCGGCCGAGCGGTTCGGGGCCGCCGTCGCCGCCTCCTCCGCGGCCCTGGTGAAGGCCGGCCTGGAGGGACGGAGCCTCTCCGACGGCGACGCCGTCCACCCGGAGGGGCCCGAGCTCACCGCCCTGGAGACCCCCGGTCACTCCTCGGACCACCTCACCTTCTGGCGGGAGACCGACGGCCTGCTGTTCACCGGTGACCTGGTGCTCGGCGAGGGCTCCAGCCTCGTGGCGTATCCCGACGGCTCGGTGGGCGAGTACCTCAGGAGCCTGGAGCGGCTCATGGACCTGGGCCCCTCCCGCATCTTCCCGGGCCACGGCCCCGACGTGGACGACGCCGCCGGCCGGCTCCGGGAGTACCGGGACCACCGGATGGAGCGGGACCGGGGGGTCCACCGGGCGGTCCGGGAGGACGCGCGGAGCGTCCAGGAGATCCGGGAGCGCGTCTACGGCGACCTGCCCGCGGAGCTGCGCCGGGCCGCCGAGGCCACCATCTGCGCCCACCTGGTCCACCTCCGGGAGCGGGCGCTGGAGCTCCCCGAGATCACCGGCTGGGTCCGCATGGTGGAGGGCTAGCGGCGCCCGCGACCCCCGAGAGGTCGAAGGGCGGGCCGGAGGTCCCCCGAGGAGCGACTCGGGGAGCGAAGCGGACCGTCCGAGCGACGAGGGGCGCCTCCGGCCCGCCCCGCCCACCGCCAGCTTCCGCCGGAGCTCAGACCTCCGGCGCGGACTCCAGCTCCCGCAGGTGGGCCAGGATCTTCTGGTTCGCCACCGGGAAGGGCAGCTCGTCCAGCTCTCCCACCGTGGACCAGCGCCACGCCGTGGCGGCGCCGTCCGAGGGCGACGGCCTCCCCTCCTCCACCCGGGCGTGATGGGCGTGGAGGGTCACCCGGAGGTGGCTGTAGGCGTGATCCACCCGCCGGAAGCAGGGGCCCACCCGGACCCGGATGGACATCTCCTCCCGGAGCTCCCGGCGCACGGCTTCGGCCGACGTCTCGCCGTCCTCCACCTTTCCGCCGGGGAACTCCCACATGCCGCCCAGCATCCGGTCCTCCGGCCGCCGGGACACCAGCACCCGGTCCCCCTCCCAGACCACGCCCATCCCCACGTCCCGGTGGGGCACGGGCCCCCGCTCCCGCGCCGGGGGGCGGAGGGCCACCGTGCCCCGCTCCAGGGCCGAACACCGGCTCCGGACCGGGCAGGCCTGGCAGTCCGGGTCGGAGGGCGTGCAGATCTCGCTGCCCAGGTCCATGAGGGCCTGGTTCAGCGCCGCAGGACGCTCGGGGGCGGACTCCAGGAGCGTCCGGGCCCGACGCTCCAGCCGGGCGGGGGTGGGCCGCTCCATGTCGAAGAGGCGGGCCAGGACCCTCCGGACGTTGCCGTCCACGGCGGGGGTCGGGAGGCCGTAGGCCATGCTGGCCACGGCCCCGGCCGTGTAGGGCCCCACCCCCGGCAGCTCCCGGAGGCCGGAGGCGTCCCGGGGGAGCCGGCCGTCGCGCTCCCGGACGAGCTGCCGGGCGGCACGGTGGAGGCGCCGGGCCCGGGCGTAGTAGCCCAGGCCCTCCCAGGCCTTGAGCACCCGGTCCAGGTCGGCCCGGGCCAGGGACTCCACGTCGGGGAATTCTCCGAGGAACGGGCCGTAGTATTCCCGTACGGTCTCCATCCGGGTCTGCTGCGCCATGACCTCGGCCACCCAGATCCGGTAGGGATCGTCCTCGTCCCTCCACGGGACGTCGCGCTCCCGGCCGTCGAACCAGCCCAGGAGCCGCTCCGCCAGCTCCCCGCTCAACCGTCGCCCTCCGGGAAGCGACCCGTGAACCGGCGCTCGGCCGGCCCCACGAGGTCCACCTCCAGGAGGCCGCCGTCGGGACCCGGGAGCTCGCCCCGGGCCGCCGCACCGCGGAGGACCACGGTCAGACGGGCCCCGCTCCGGACCTCCAGGGAGAGCCGCTCGCCGGACCGCCCGCGTGACCGGAGGACCAGTGCGGCGGCCATGGCGCCGCTCCCGCAGGCCAGGGTCTCGCCCTCCACCCCCCGCTCGTAGGTACGGATCCGGCCCCGCTCCGGCGTCGACAGGGTGACGAGGTCCACGTTCGCCCCCTCCGGGCCGAGCCGCCGGTCGTGGCGGATGGGCCGGCAGGCCTCCTCGATGGGGCCCCCGGGGAGCTCCTCCAGGGGGAGGACGAAGTGGGGGGTGCCCACGTCCAGCAGGACGCCCTCGCGCCCGGCGCCCTCCAGCTCCACCCGGTGGGTCCCCAGCCGGCGGACGGGGAGCCGGTAGGAGAGGGTCACCGCCGGCCCGTCCACCCGGGCGTCCATCTCGCCGTCGGCGGTGATCAGCCCGAGCTCGCGGCCCCCGGCGCGGCCCTCGTCCACCAGGAACCGGGCGGCGCACCGGCTCCCGTTCCCGCAGGTGGCGAACTCCGAGCCGTCGGGGTTGAAGAACCGGAGGGGGAAGCGCTTCCCGTCGCCGGACCCCACCAGGACCATGCCGTCCACGCCCACACCGGTGCGACGGCGACAGATCCGGCGTGCCAGGGCGGCCGGATCGGCCGGGGCGTCGGGCGTCTCGAACAGGAGGACGAAGTCGTTTCCGGCCCCGTCGTACTTGGCGAACGGGAGCATGAGGAGGCACGATAGCCGGCCCTCGCTCCCGGGATCAACCGGCCCCCCTCCCCACGGGTGGCCGCGGGGGCCACCGGACGGGTAGGTTGGGGTCGCGGACCTCTCCCCTCCCGCCCCGTGACCCGAGGCCCCCACGAGACATGAGTGATCGCCACCTCCGACGACGGACCGGCCGCTTCCTGGGCCGGAGATCCGGCAAGGCGGGCAAGCCGCCGGGGACCGTGGAGTACCTGGGCGAGACGCCGGACCGGGAGGTGGCGGTCACCCTCATGGACTACGACGCCCGGGGGCTGGAGCGCCGGACGGTGGAGTCGGTGGAGGAGCTGGTCCCCTGCCTGGAGTCGGAGACGGTGAGCTGGGTGAACGTCGACGGGATCCACGACGTGGAGCTCCTCCAGGAGATCGGCGACGCCTTCGGACTCCACCCCCTGGTCCTGGAGGACCTGGCCAGCACGGGCCAGCGTCCCAAGGTGGAGGACTACGGCGAGTACGTGTTCCTGGTCCTGAAGATGCTCACCTGGGGGGAGACCCCGGACGGGCAGGGCGAGGTGGTCGACGAGCAGATATCCCTGGTCCTGGGACCGAACTACGTGCTCTCCTTCCAGGAGCGCCCCGGGGACGTCTTCGACCCGCTCCGGCACCGCCTCGACAACGCCACGGCTCGCGGGCGCTCCCTGGGCCCCGACTACCTGTTCTACCGTCTCATGGACGCCGTGGTGGACCACTACTTCGTGGTGCTGGAGCGGATGGGCGACCGGCTGGACGCCCTGGACGCCGAGCTGGTGGAGGACCCCGACCAGGAGACCTTGCACCGGATCAACCGGGCGAAGCAGGAGCTCCTCTTCCTCCGGAAGTCGGTGTGGCCCCTCCGGGAGGTGATCAGCGCCCTCCTCCGGGAGGAGAGCGAGCTGGTGGACGACCACACCCGGACCTTCCTCCGGGACGTGTACGACCACACCATCCAGGCCGTGGACACCGCGGAGACCTTCCGGGACATCGCCGCCGGCATGCTGGACATCTATCTCTCCAGCCTGAGCAACCGGATGAACGAGGTGATGAAGGTCCTCACCGTCATCGCCACCATCTTCATCCCGCTCACCTTCATCGCGGGGATCTACGGGATGAACTTCGAGCACATGCCGGAGCTGTCGGTCCCCTGGGCCTACCCGGCGGTCTGGGGCCTCATGCTCGCCATGGCCGGCGGCATGCTCCTCTACTTCAGGCGACAGGGATGGTTCTAGCGCGCCCGTCCACGTCCGTCCCGGACCCTCACCCTCCGTTGGCGTCCCCGGTGGACCGTCCGTTGACGTCCCCTGTCGGGTCCGGATATCCTCCGGTCCTGCGGCCTCGATCCTGCACGGCTGGTCGCCCCGGACAGGGGCGTCCGGCACCACCCGAACTCCTCCGGAGGAGGCGGAATGTCTGAGGTACCGGAAGATCTTCGCTACACAGAGGAGCACGAGTACGTCCGGGAGACCGACGTCGACGGCGAGGTCCTGGTGGGGATCACCGACTACGCCCAGGGCGAGCTGGGGGACGTGGTCTACGTGGAGCTCCCGGCCGAGGACCAGGAGTTCGGCAGGATGGACGTCTTCGGGACCATCGAGGCGGTGAAGGCCGTGTCGGACCTCTACTGCCCCGTCTCGGGGGCCGTGGTCGACGTGAACGGCGGGCTGGACGACGACCCGGCGCGAGTGAACGACGACCCCTACGGCGACGGTTGGATGATCCGGCTCCGCCTGGACGACCCGTCGGAGCTCAAGGGCCTGATGTCGGCCCAGGAGTACCGGGCCCACCTGGAAGGAGGCGGCTGAGGACCGCGCCGGCCCGAGTCCGCTCCCGCCCGTCCGGGGCCCGCGCCGCCCGCCCGCTCCCCACACCCCAACCCGACGACCTCTCCACATGAGCTTCGTTCCCCACAGCGCCGAGGACCGCCGGCGGATGCTCCGGGCCATCGGCCTGGCCTCCATGGAGGAGCTGTACGCCGAGGTGCCCGAGGGCCTCCGGGTGGAAGGGGAGCTGGACCTTCCCGACGCCCTGTCGGAGTGGGAGGCGGTGCGGACGCTGCGGGGCCTGGCGGCGGAGAATCGGGAGCTGGCCTCCTTCGCCGGGGCGGGGATCTACGACCACCACGTCCCGGCGGCCGTGGACCACCTGATCCGCCGCAGCGAGTTCTACACGGCGTACACCCCGTACCAGCCCGAGGTGGCCCAGGGGACGCTCCAGGCCATCTACGAGTTCCAGACCATGGTCTGCGAGCTCACGGGCATGGAGGTGGCCAACGCCAGCATCTACGACGGGGCCACCTCCGCCGGCGAGGCGGCCCTCATGGCCCTCTCCGTCACCCGGCGGGAGGAGGTGCTCCTGGCCGGACACGTCCATCCCCTCTATCGCTCGGTGGTGGAGAGCTACATGGAGGGCCTGGGGAGCGCCGTGCGCCACGTGGCGCCGGGCGAGGACGGACGGGTCGACGCCGGGGCGGTGGGCGAGGCCCTCTCGGACCGGACGGCGTGCCTCCTGGTCCAGTATCCCAACTTCCTGGGCCAGCTCGAGGAGCTGGAGCCCCTGGCCGAGGCGGCCCACGAGGCGGGAGCGCTCCTGGTGGTGGCCGCCGATCCGGTCTCCCTGGCCCTGATCCGGCCACCCGGCGATCTGGGCGCCGACGTCGTGGTGGCCGAGGGACAGCCCTTCGGCAACCCCATGAGCTACGGCGGGCCGGTCCTGGGCCTCTACGCCGGCCGGGAGGAGCACATCCGGCGGATGCCCGGCCGGATCGCGGCGGCCACGGTGGACGAGGAGGGACGGGAGGGCTACGTCCTGACCCTCCAGACCCGGGAGCAGCAGATCCGGAGGGAGCGGGCCACCAGCAACATCTGCACGAACCAGGGGCTGAACGCGCTGGCCGCGACCCTGCACCTGGCCCTGGTGGGCCGGGAGGGGCTCCGTCAGGTGGCCGAGACGTCGCTCCACAACGCCCACTACGCCCGGGACCGGCTGGCGGAGGCCCCGGGGGTCCGTCTCCTCCATCCGGAGACGTCGGTGGTCCGGGAGTTCGCGGTGGCCACGGAGAGACCGCCGGAGGAGATCCTGCGAGAGGGCGCCCGGGAGGGGATCCTGGCCGGCGTGGACCTCTCGAGGTTCCCGGAGCTGGACCTCCCGGACGGCCTGCTCCTGGCCTTCACCGAGAAGCGGAGCCGGGAGGAGATCGACCGCCTGGTGGAGCTCGTGGGCGGATGACGGGCGCACGATGCACACGATGACGCGGACGAACGACCCATCGCGCACCAGAGGCGGATACATCAGAGGCAGGAGGCACCCATGGGCAAGCTGACCTTCCACGGCCACGCGTGCACGGAGATCGTCACCGGAGACGGGACCCGGCTCCTCATCGACCCGTTCCTGAGCGACAACCCCCTGGCCGACGTGGGGCCGGACCACTTCCGGGACCGGCTGGACTACCTGCTGCTCACCCACGGGCACTTCGACCACGTGGGCGACGCCTACGACCTCCTCCGGGACACCGGTGCCACCCTGATCGCCACCTTCGAGATCGTGGCGTACGCCCAGGAGCACCAGGGCGTGGAGAACGCCCACCCGCTCCACATCGGCGGCGGCTTCGACTTCCCCTTCGGCCGGGTGAAGCTCACGGCCGCCCTCCACGGGGGACAGGTGGCCGGCGAAGGGGCCGCGGGCTACACGACCCTCCCGGCGGGGCTGCTCATGACCCTGGACGGGACCACCATCTATCACGCCGGCGACACGGCGCTCCTGAAGGACATGGAGCTGCTGGCGGGCCAGGTGGACGTGGCCCTGCTGCCCATCGGGGACAACTTCACCATGGGCCCCGACGACGCCGTGCGGGCGGTGGAGATGATCCGTCCCGGGGTGGTAATCCCCATCCACTACGACACCATGGAGGTCATCCAGCAGGACCCGGAGGCGTTCCGGGACGCGGTGGGAGACCTGGCCCGGGTGGAGATCCTCCGCCCCGGCGGGTCCATGGACTTCTGAAGACCGGACCCGGAAGAGGAGAGGCGGGAGGCCCATGAGCGAGCCTGACCGAGGAGAGGCGACGAACCCCGGCGAGGAGGCGGATCCCGACGGTCCGCCCGACCCCGCCTCCTTCCCCCTCCGGGGACGGGTCACCCCCACCATCTTCGAGAAGTCCCGGCCCGGCCGGCGGGGGGTGGCGGTGCCGGAGCCGGACGTCCCCTCCCGTCCCCTGGAGGACCGCCTCCCCGGGGAGCACCTCCGGGAGGATCCGCCCCGGCTGCCCGAGGTCCCGGAGCACGAGGCGGTCCGGCACTACACGGAGATCTCCCTGAAGAACCACCACGTGGACCGGGCCCTCTACCCCCTGGGCTCGTGCACCATGAAGTACAACCCGAAGGTGAACGAGCAGACGGCCCGGCTGCCGGGCTTCGCGGGCCTCCATCCCCTGGCCCCGGAGGCGTCGGTCCAGGGGGCCCTCCGTCTCATGTGGGAGCTGGGGGAGATGCTGAAGGAGATCGCCGGGATGGAGGCCGTCACCCTGCAGCCTCCGGCCGGCGCTCAGGGCGAGCTCACCGGCGTCTACCTGATGAAGGCGTACCACCGGGCACGGGGCGACGAGGGACGCCGTCGGGTCCTGATCCCCGACTCCGCCCACGGCACCAACCCGGCCACCGTGGCCCGGGCGGGCTTCGGGTGCGAGACGCTGGAGTCCAACGAGGACGGCCGGATCGACATGGACGACCTCCGGGACGCCCTGGATTCCGACGTCGCGGGGCTCATGCTCACCAACCCGAACACCTTGGGCGTCTTCGAGACCGAGGTGGAGGAGATCTCCCGGCTGGTCCACGAGGCCGGGGGGCTCATGTACATGGACGGGGCGAACCTCAACGCGCTCATGGGGATCGCCCGGCCCGGGGACATGGGCTACGACATGGTGCACTTCAACCTCCACAAGACCTTCAGCACGCCCCACGGCGGCGGCGGGCCCGGGGCGGGACCGGTGACCGTCCGGTCGGAGCTGGAGCCGTTCCTCCCGGTGCCCCACCTGGAGCGGCGCGGCGGGCCCGACGAGGCCGGGGGCGCCGGAGGCGAGGCCGGGTTCCGCCTGGACTGGGACCGCCCGGAGAGCATCGGGAAGGTCCACGGGTTCTTCGGGAACTTCGGCGTCATGGTCCGGGCCTATACCTACATGCGGATGCTGGGCCGTGAGGGGATCCGGGAGACGGCGGAGGCGGCGCTGCTGAACAACGCCTACCTGAGCACGCTGATCCGGGAGGAGTACCCCCTCCCCTACGGCCGGGGCATGCACGAGTCCGTCTTCACCGGGGACCGCCTGAAGTCGGAGACCGGGATCCGGACCATGGACGTGGCCAAGCGTCTCCTGGACCACGGATTCCACGCGCCGACCATCTACTTCCCCCTCATCGTCTCGGAGGCGCTCATGACCGAGCCCACCGAGACGGAGACGCCGGAGGAGCTGGACCGATACGCCGACGCCATGAAGCGCATCGCCCGGGAGGCCCGCCGGGACGCCGGCCGGGTGCGCGGAGCGCCCCACACCACCCCGGTGCGCCGCCTGGACGAGGGACGCGCCGGCCGGCAGCTTGACGTGCGCTGGAGCTTCGACGACCCGGGTTGAGATGGGACCGCGGCCGCTGCGAGGGGGACCGCGGCCGCTGCGAGAGGGCTCCCCCTCCCTCCCGGGAGCCGCCGCCGGGAGCACGAGGATGAGAGGACCCGATACGCTCGAGGTGGTCGTGGACGCCGCCGGCCCGGGGGCCTGGAACATGGCCGTCGACCACGCCCTCATGGCCCGGGCCCGGGAGGGGCGTCCCTGCCTCAGGCTCTACGGGTGGGAGCCGCCCTGTCTCTCCTTCGGCCGGAACCAGCGGGCACGGGGCCGCTACCGGAGGGAGGAGCTCCGCCGCCGGGGCGCCGACGTGGTCCGTCGCCCCACCGGGGGCCGTGCGGTGTACCACCATCGTGAGCTCACCTACGCCGTGGCCGCCCCCGCCGGCCTCTGGGGAGGACTCCGGGACAGCTATCGGAGCATCAACCGGGCGCTCTCCCGGGCTCTCCGCGAGCTGGGCGTGGACGCCGCCCTCCAGGAGGAGCGCGAGGGGAGCCGCTCGCCCGGACCGTCGACGCGGGCGTGCTTCCGTGACCCGCTCCCCGGGGAGCTGGTGGTGGACGGCCGGAAGCTGGTGGGGAGCGCCCAGTGGCGGGACCGGGGGGCCCTCCTGCAGCACGGATCGATCCTCCTGGACGACGACCAGGGGATCGCCGAGGAGCTCCGGGACGACCCGGCGGGGACGGGCCGGGAGGACCCCGGCCGGATCCCGGCGGCGTCCCTGAGGGACTGCCTGGGCGAGCTCCCGTCCCGGGAGCGCATGGTGGAGGCGCTGCGGGGCGGGTTCGCCCGTGAGTTCGGACTGGAGGCGGTGGAGCTCGAGGCCCCCGCCGACCTGCGGAAGCGGGCGGACGGCCACCTGGAGAGATATCGGGACGAGGAGTGGACGTGGAGGAGATGAGCTCGGGAGACGGGGGACGGCGGGGCGTCGTCGCCGCGGTGCTGGCGGCCGCCGCCGTGGCGCTGGCCTCGGCCTGCGGCGGGGATCGGGACGCCCCGGCGACCGTGGTCATGGCCGACGAATCGGAGGTCGTCTCGCTCAACTCGCTGGTCCCCGGCGGCGCCGTGGGGGAGCAGATCCAGAAGTACGTCCTGTTCACCACGCTGGTGCGCCTGGACTCGGCCCTGGAGCCCCGGCCCTACCTGGCCCGGTCGTGGGAGCTGAACGAGGAGGGCACGGAGCTCACGGTTCGCCTCCGGGAGGACGTGCGCTGGAGCGACGGGGAGCCCACCACGGCGGAAGACGTGGCGTTCACCTTCCGCCGGGCCAAGGATCCCGACGTGCCGTTCCCCAACCGGAGCTACTTCGATCGGTGGGAGAGCGTGGAGGTGGTGGACGAGTACACCCTGCGCTTCCGTCTCCGTCCCCACTACGGGTACATGCTGGGCTGGGC
Source organism: uncultured Gemmatimonadota bacterium (assembly GCA_964627425.1). GTDB lineage: Bacteria > Gemmatimonadota > Gemmatimonadetes > Palauibacterales > Palauibacteraceae > Caribbeanibacter. The sequence continues at coordinate 51,876 of CAZVIY010000005.1, read as the reverse complement.
GGAGACGGCCATCATGCCGGCCCACGTGCTGGGTGACGTGGACCCCTCCGAGCTCCGGAGCCACCCCTTCGGCGCCGGGGAGGCGGTGACCAACGGGCCGTTCCGGCTGGCCGAGCACCGTCCCCAGGAGCGATGGACGTTCACGGCCAACCCGGAGTTCCCGGAGGCGCTGGGCGGACCGCCCGAGATCGAGAGGCTGGTCTACCGGATCGTCCCCGAGCCCTCGGCGCGGCTGGCCGAGCTCCGGGCGGGCCGCGTGCACATGGTGCCGACCCTCTCCGCCGAGGCGGCGTCGGGCCTGGAGGGGGAGCCGGAGGTGGTGGTGGAGACCCATCCCCGGCCGGCGTACACGTTCATCGTCTGGAACACCCGCCGGGAGCTCTTCGCGTCGCCGCGGGTCCGCCGGGCGCTCACCATGGCCCTGGACCGGGAGGGGATCCTCCGCTCGGTCCGGGGCGGCCACGGCTCGGTGGCCGGGGGGCCGGTGGGGCCCTGGCACTGGGCCCACGACACCGCCTGGCGCCCCCTCCCCCACGACCCGGACTCGGCCCGGAGCCTCCTGGCGGCCGAAGGCTGGCGGGACCGGGACGGGGACGGGGTCCGGGAGCGGGACGGTCGCGACTTCTCCTTCGAGCTCCTCACCAATCCCGGATCGGAGCGGCGGGACATCGCCGTCATGGTCCAGTCCGATCTCGGGGAGGTCGGCGTGGAGGTGAGCCCCCGGAGCCGGGAGTCCACGGCCATGGCATCCTCGCTGACCCGGCCGGAGCGGGAGTTCGACGCCGCGGTGCTGAGCTGGGTCCGGGACATCCTGGTGGACGACGAGGACCTGTGGGCGTGCGACCGCCGCGACGCGCCGTACCAGTTCACCGGCTACTGCAACCCCACGGTGGACGCGGTCCTGGACACGGCGGCCCGGGCCCGTGACAGGGAGGAGCGCCGGCGCCTGCTCCGGCGCTATCACGAGCTCGTGGGCGCCGACCAGCCCTACACATTCCTCTACCACGAGACGGGGCTCTCGGCGCGGCGGCGCTCCCTGGAGGGCGTCCGGATGGGACCGCGCGGTCAGCTGGTGACCGTGGCCCGATGGCGTCTGGAGGGGACTCCGTGAGAGGGAGGGAGGGGCCCTGACCCGGCTGCTCCTGCGCCGCCTGGGCTGGGCGGCCCTGGTGGTCCTCGGGGCGCTCACGGTGGTCTTTTTCCTCCTCCACGCCGCGCCAGGGGATCCGGCCTCGGCGTACCTTCACCCCGACATCCCCGCCGACGTCGCCGCCCGGATACGGGCCCAGCTGGGCCTGGATCGGCCGCTTCCCGAGCGGTACGGGCGGTGGATCTGGTCGTTCCTCCAGGGGGAGTTCGGGTACAGCCACACCCGGAACCAGACGGTGGCCGGAGCCCTGGCCGGGGCGCTCCCCAACACCCTCCTGCTGGGAGGGGCGGCCCTGCTCCTGTCCTTCGGCGTCGGGAGCGCCCTGGGGACCTGGCAGGCCGCCCGGGGAGGAACGGCCGACGACGCCCTCTCGGTGGCCACCCTGGTGGCCTACTCCCTCCCCGGCTTCTGGGTCGGCCTGGTGCTGATCCTCCTGGTGAGCGGTCCCCTCCCGGACGAGCTCGCCCTTCCGGTGACCGGCGCCACCGGGCTGGGATACGAGACTCTCTCCCTCCCGGGACGGATCCTGGACCGTCTGGCCCACCTGGTCCTGCCCGCCCTGGCCCTGGCCCTGGCGCCCGCGGCGGGGGTGGCCCGCCACGCCCGGTCCTCCCTCCTGGAGGTCCTGGGGGAGCCGTGGATCCGGGCGGCCCGGGCCCGGGGCCTCCCTCGGCGGAGCGTGGTCTGGAGCCACGGCCTGCGGAACGCGCTCCTGCCGGTCCTCACCCTCCTGGGCCTGTACCTCCCGGCCCTCCTGGGCGGGACCGTGGTCATCGAGACGGTCTTCGCCTGGCCGGGCATGGGCCGCCTCCTCTTCGACGCGGCCCTGGCCAGGGACCTGCCCGTGGTCATGGGAGCCACCTTCGTCTATTCGATCCTGGTGGTGGCCGGGAGCCTCCTGGCCGACCTCCTGTACCGGGTCGCCGACCCGCGGGTGCGGCTGGACGGGGAGGCCCCGGGATGAGCTCGCCGGCGGGGGAGCCGGGGGCGGAGGTGGCCGGGGATCCGCGGGCCGATCTGGCGCCGGATCCCGCCGTGGGAGGCCGGGCCTCCCGTCTGGGCGTCGTCCTCCTGATGGCCCTGGCGGCGGTCGCGGTCCTGGCGCCGCTGGCCGCGCCCTTCGATCCGGCGGCCCAGCTGGCCGAGCCGCGCCTCTCCCCGGGCCCCGGCTCCTGGCCCCACCTCCTGGGGACCGACCGGTTCGGGAGGGACGTGCTGAGCCGGCTGCTCTACGGCGCCCGGGTCAGCCTGGGCGTGGCGGGGGCCTCGGTCCTCCTCTCGACCCTCCTGGGGACGCTGGTCGGCTCGGCCGCCGGCTACCTGGGCGGTCTGGCCGACCGGGTGGCCATGCGGACGGCCGACCTCTTCCTCTCCTTCCCCCGGATCGTGCTCCTGGTGGTGGCCGCCGCCGTCCTCTCGCCCTCGATGTGGACCGTGGTCCTCCTCCTGGGCCTCACCGGATGGATGGGGACGGCCCGCCTGGTGCGGAGCGAGGTGCTCAGCCTCCGTGAGCGGGAGTTCGTCCTGGCGGCGCGGGCCGTGGGGGCCGGCGACGGGCGGCTGCTCTTCCGCCACGTCCTGCCCAACGCCCTGCCCCCGGTCCTGGTGGCCTCGGCCCTGGCGGCAGCCGACGCCATCCTGGCCGAGGCGGCGCTGAGCTTCCTGGGCCTGGGGGTCCAGCCGCCCACGCCCAGCTGGGGCGGGATGATCGCCGACGGGCGGGCGTCTCCGCTCGGGGCGTGGTGGATGATCGTCCTCCCCGGCGCCGCCATCTCGCTGGCGGTGGTGGCCTTCAATCTCTCCTCCGAGGAGCTGCGGATCCGCCTCAGGCCCGGAGGGGGCGAACGGTGAGCTCGGGCGACGCCCTCCTGAGGGTCCGTGACCTGACGGTGGAGCTCCGGACGCCCGGCGGCGGTCCGGTCCCCGTGGTGGAGGGTCTCTCCTTCGACCTGGACCGCGGCGAGTCCCTGGGCCTGGTGGGGGAGTCGGGCACGGGGAAGAGCGTGACGATCCTGGCCCTGATCGGCCTCCTCCCGCCGAACCTCGGCATCGCGCCCGGCTCGCGGATCTGGTGGAAGGGGCGGGAGCTGACGGACCGTCCGGGGGCTCCGGATCCGTGGGGGCCGCTCCGGGGGAGGGAGATGGGGGTGCTCTTCCAGGACCCGGGGCGGAGCCTGGATCCCGTCTTCCCGGTGGGGCGGCAGGTGGCCGAGGTGGCCGCCACCCACCGCGAGCTGGATGCCGGGGCGGCCCGGACCGCGGCGAGGGTGGCCCTCGAGGAGGCGGGCTTCCGGGAGGCCGGGGAGCGGTTCGGCGCCTACGCCCACGAGCTCTCCGGCGGGGAGCGCCAGAGGGTGGGTCTGGCCGCCGCCCTGGTGGCCGAGCCGGACCTCCTCCTGGCCGACGAGCCCACCAGCGCCCTGGACGCGCCGGTGGCCGCCGAGGTGCTGGACCTCCTGGAGGAGCTGCGGAAGAGGCGGGGGACGGCGCTCCTCATGGTGAGCCACGATCTCTCCGCCGTCGCCCGCGCGACCGACCGGGCCGCCGTGCTCTACGCGGGACGGATCGTCGAGGAGGGGACGGCCCGGCGGGTCCTGCGGCGTCCGTCCCATCCGTACACGCGGGCCCTGGTGGCCGCCGTCCCCCACCATCCGGAGGGAGAGGACGCTCCGGCCGAGCTGGCGGCCCTCCCGGGTCGGGTGCCGGCCCCGGGCTCCCGGCCGGGAGGGTGCCGCTTCCGGCCCCGGTGCGGCCACGCCTGGGGGCGCTGCTCCAGGGAGCCGCCGCTCCTGGAGAGCTCCGGGGGCCGGGTCCGATGCTGGCTGGTCGAGGAGCCGGGCCGGCGGGACGAGGAGGGCCAGACGCCGCCCCCCCCGGCGGACCGGGCGGCGACGGGCCCCGGGAGGGGGGCGGGTGGAGAGGAGCCGGGGGAGAGTTCCGGGACGCTGCTGGAGGCACGGGGCGTGGTGTGCAGGTTCGAGGATCGACGGCGGCGAGGCACGTTCTCCCGGGGCCCGTCGCCCGGCGTCCACGGCCTCGACCTGGCGCTGGAGCCGGGGGAGGCCGTGGGCCTGGTGGGCCGGTCGGGATCGGGCAAGACCACGGCCGCCCGCCTCCTGCTGCGCCTGCGGCGTCCTCAGGCCGGCCGGGTCCTGTATCGGGGGAGGGACGTCTGGGATCTGGAGGGGTCCGGGCTCCTGGCGTACCGGCGCGACGTCCAGCCCGTCTTCCAGGATCCGGGAGGGTCCCTCAACCCCCGGCTCCGGGTGGGGGCCATCGTCCGGGAGCCCCTGGAGGTCCACGGCCTGGCCCGGGGCCGGGACGCCCGAGATCGTGCGCGCGGGGCGCTGGAGGAGGTGGGGCTGGATCCGGCGATGGCGTCGAGGTATCCCCGGGAGCTCTCCGGCGGCGAGTGCCAGAGGGTGGCGCTGGCCAGGGCGCTGCTCCTGGACCCGCGGATCCTGGTGGCCGACGAGCCCACCTCGGCCCTGGACGTGTCCGTACAGGCGGCGATCCTGAACCTCCTCCTCCGTCTCCGGGCCGAGCGGGGCCTGGGCCTGCTCCTGATCAGCCACGACCTGGGAGTGATCCGCCACGCCTGCCGGAGGGTGCTGGTCATGGCCGGTGGGGAGGTGGTGGAGCGGGGGCCGACGGAACGGATCTTCCAGTGGCCCCAGGACCAGCGGACCCGGTCCCTCGTGGAGGCGGCGTCGTCCGGAACGGTCGCGACTTGACATTCTCGAATGACGCCGGGTAGCTTCACGGGCCTTCGAAAGGCGGGTCCCGACGCACGCACGAGACGTACTGAGCGCCCGGCACCGGTGGCGCTCGCAGGATTCCAACAGGCTGGAGGATACGTTGAGCGGTTTCATGGCAACGGCACTGCTGGTCCAGCAGACGACGACCCCCACGCTCGGAGAAGGGCAGAGTCTGAACCCCGCCCAGATCTGGGAGGCCGGCGGGTTCATGATGTATCCCCTGGGGGCGTGTGCCCTCATCGGGCTCATCATCATCGTCTGGAAGTTCATCAGCCTGCAGATCAAGGCGTCACAGACGAACTCCTTCCTCGACGAGGTGGACGAGCTCATCGCCCAGCACGACCTGGACGAGGCTCTCCGCCGGTGCGAGGAGTCCGACTCCCCGGCGGCCGCCATCCTCGAGGCGGGGCTCCGTCGCTACGAGGAGGGCACCGAGCGGGTGATGCGGGCCGTGGAGAACGCCGGCGTGATCCAGATGGCGAACCTGGAGCGCGGCCTGGTGTGGCTCGCCACCCTGGCGAACGTCGCGCCCCTGCTGGGCTTCCTCGGAACGGTCATCGGGATGATCCTGGCGTTCCAGGCCATCGAGGTGGCCGGCGAGGTGGAGGCCACCCTGGTGGCCGGCGGGATCAAGGTGGCGCTGATCACCACGGCCAGTGGACTGGCCATCGCCATCCCCATCAACATCATGCACAACTACTTCGTGACGCGGGTGGACCGGCTCGTGGTGGACATGGAGGAGAGCACCCAGAAGATGATCGACGCCCTCCACGCCTACGAGGCCCGTCAGGCGGAGGGCTGACGCCCCCGGCCGTACGGCCTCCCGACCGGACCCCGTTTACGTGACGGGGGAGGGCCGGTGAGTCGAGTCTGAATCGCCAGGGCCCGGCGCCTCGCCGGGTCCTGGCTTTTTTCATGTGTCCTCCCGGTCCGCGTTCTTGACACCTCGGAGATGGAGGCCGATCCTTCAGCGGGCCCGACGGCCCGAACCTCGGTGTGCTGCTGCGCTCCGATCCCTGGTCCGCATCCGGTGGAGGAACCATGCTGAATCACGTCCCTGCCCGGCGTCCGCTCCTGGCGACCCTCCTGTCCTCGGCCCTCGCCCTGACGCTCGCGGCGGCGCCCCTGGCCGCCCAGGACGGCGCGGTGGCGGGCCAGGTGACCGACAACCAGACCGGCGTCGGTCTCTCGGCGGTGGACATCCAGGTGCTCACGACCGACGGGGACGTGGTGGCCCGGGGCGTCAGCTCGGGGAACGGGGCGTTCCGGATCGGCGGCGTGCCGACGGGGACCTACGAGGTGCTCTTCAGCGTGGCCGGATGGGAGAACCACCGCGAGACCGGGGTGACGGTGTCGGCGGGGGAGCTGACCCGCCTCCAGGTGGCGATGACGCCCCGGACGTTCAACCTGAACCCCATCACGGTGAGCGCCTCCCGCTCCACCCAGAAGCTCCTGGACGCGCCGGCGTCCATCGAGGTGGTGGACGAGGTGGAGGTCGACCGGAACATCGCCCTCACGGCCACCGAGCACGTGGAGGGGAAGGCCGGCGTGGACGTCCTCCGGTCCGGGCTGCAGCAGTCCTACGTGGTGGCCCGGGGCTTCAACAACGTCTTCTCCGGCTCCATGCTGGTGCTCAACGACTACCGGCTGGCCCGGGTCCCGTCCCTTCGGGCCAACATCATGCACCTGAACCCCTCCACGAACCTGGACGTGGACCACGTGGAGATCGTGCTGGGTCCGGCGTCGGCGCTGTACGGACCCAACGCCGCCAACGGCGTGCTGCACGTGCTCACCAAGTCCCCCATCGACGACCCGGGCTCCACCATCTCCGTGGCCGGGGGATTCCGGGGGCAGGACGCCGTCCCGCCCTCGGCACCCGGCGGGCGTTCGTTCGACGCGAGCACCGAGGGCGTGCTCCACGCGGAGGGCCGCTTCGCGGTGAAGGCCAGCGACGAGTTCGGGGCCAAGATCTCGGGCCAGTACTTCGAGGGGACGGACTACCTCTTCCTGGATCCCGCCGAGGTGCGGGCGAGGCAGCTCGCCGAGGCGTGCCTGAACAGTCCCCAGTTCCCGGCGGCCCAGCCCTGCGCCAACTTCAACCCGTCCAACTCGCCCACCCTGGAGGACTTCCAGGCCAAGCTCCAGCGGGTGGGCGAGCGCAACTTCGGGCTGGAGCGATGGTCGCTGGACGCCCGTGCCGACTGGCGTCCCTCCGAGGAGGCCTCGCTGATCCTGAGCGCCGGCTGGAACAACTCGGGCAACAGCATCGATCTCACGGGGATCGGCGCAGGACAGGTGAGGGACTGGCTGTACAGCTACTACCAGGCCCGCTTCAACTACGACGACCTCTTCGCCCAGTTCTTCCTGAACACCAGTGACGCCGGCGACACCTTCATCCTCCGCACCGGCAACCCCATCGTGGACGAGTCCTACGTGGCGGTGGGCCAGCTCCAGCACCAGCTCTCCCTGGGCGACCGCCACACCCTGACCTACGGCGCCGACCTCATCCGCACCGTGCCCCAGACGAAGGGGACGGTGAACGGGAGGAACGAGGACGACGACCAGATCACCGAGATCGGCGGGTACCTCCAGGCGGAATCGCGGCTCGCCGACGGGTGGGAGCTGGTCACGGCGGCCCGGGTGGACAAGCACTCGGAGATCGAGGATCCCGTGTTCTCCCCCCGGGCGGCCCTGGTGTACACGCCGTCGGAGGGACACAGCGTCCGGGCCACCTACAACCGGGCGTTCTCCACCCCCACCACCAACAACCTCTTCCTGGACATCTCGGCGGGAGCGGTCCCGCTGGGGGGCGGCCTGTCCTACGACGTGCGGGCCATGGGGACCGGAGCCGACGGCTTCACCTTCGAGCGCATGAACGGCCGGCCGGCCATGAAGTCGCCCTTCAGCCCCCAGCCCGGCCAGTTCCTGCCCACCACCACCCCGACGCTCTGGCAGCTGGCGGTGGGGGTGGTCTCCCAGCAGAATCCGCAGGTGGGGCAGGCGCTGGAGCAGATCGACCCCCCTGGCGAGTCCGAGGTGCCGGTGGTGCTCCGGCGCTTCAACACCGAGTTCCAGCCGGGGACGGGCCAGGAGCCCTTCCTGCCCTTCGGCGGCTTCGACAGGCTGGAGGCCATCCCGCCGGTGCAGGAGCAGATCACCAACACCTTCGAGGTGGGATACAAGGGCCTCGTCGACGACCGGCTCCTCCTGGCCGGGGACGTGTGGTTCGAGAGCCGCACCGACTTCGTCGGCCCCCTGCGCATCGAGACGCCCAACGCCTTCCTGAGCGGGCAGGAGCTCGGCCAGTACGTGGTCCCGCGGCTCATGCAGATGGGATTCAGCCAGGAGCAGGCCACGGCCGTGGCCCAGGAGATGGCCACCCTCCCCCTGGGATCGATCCAGCCCCGGGGCGTCAGCGACCGCCCGAGCCTCATGCTCACGTACCGGAACTTCGGTGACGTGGACCTGTGGGGCGGCGACTTCCGGGTCCGCTACAACGTGGACGACCGGTGGACCCTGGAGGGCAACGCCTCCTACGTGAACGACGAGTTCTTCACCACCGAGGGGGACACGGTCTTCCTGAACGCCCCGTCGGTGAAGTTCGCCGGGGGGGTGGAGTTCTCCGACGAGGACAGCGGCCTGCACGGGGAGCTCCAGGGGCGCTACACCGACGACTTCCGCATGAACTCGGGCGTGTTCGTCGGGGCGGTGGACTCCTACTTCCTGACGGACCTGAGCCTGGGCTACGACCTCCCGTCGGTGCCCGGCGCCAGCGTCCAGCTCCAGGTCCAGAACCTCCTGGACGAGTCGTACCGGAGCGTGGTGGGGGGCGCCGAGATGGGCCGGTTCAGCATGCTCCGGCTCCGCTACTCCTTCTGACCCGCTGACGGGCGGCGGGAGGCGGGGGCGGCCCGCTCTCCGCCGCCGCTCCGGCCCGGCTTTGACCTTCCCCACCGGGGGCGGGTAGCATCCCTTCCCATGTCACCCGACGTGAAGGCCCCGGACCTGGACCGCCCCGTCCTGTACCTGGTGGACGGGTACGCCCTCATCTACCGGGCGTTCTACGCCATGATCAGCCGGCCGCTCACCAACTCCCGGGGGGAGAACACCTCGGCCCCCTTCGGCCTGGCCCGCTTCCTCATCTCCCTGCTGGAGGAGCTGGACCCCGACTACCTGGGCGTGGTCTTCGACGCCGGCGACAGCGGCCGGACCGAGGTCCACCCCGAGTACAAGGCCACCCGGGAGAAGATGCCCGAGGAGCTGGAGGCCTCGCTGCCCCGGTGCCGTGAGCTGGTGGAGGCGTTCCGGATCCCCGTGGTGGAGGCCGAGGGCTGGGAGGCCGACGACGTCATCGGCACCCTGGTGGACCGGGCCGAGGAGCGGGGGGACCTGCAGACGGTGGTGGTCTCTGGCGACAAGGACCTCTACCAGCTGGTCTCCGAGAGGACCTGGCTGCTGAACCCCGGCCGGGGCGGCCACGGCTTCGTGGAGGAGGAGTGGGTCACCCCCGAGAACGCCTCGGACCGGCTGGGCGTGTCGCCGGAGCGGGTCACCGACTACCTGGCCCTGGTGGGGGACAGCTCGGACAACATCCCCGGTGTCCGGGGGATCGGGAAGAAGACGGCGCCCAAGCTCCTGGACGAGTGGGAGACCGTGGAGGCGGTCCTGGACCACCTGGAGGAGGTGAGCTCCACCCGGGCCCGGAACGCCCTGGCCGAGCACGGCGAGGACGCCCGGCTCTCCAAGGAGCTGGTGACCCTCCGGACGGACGCCCCGGTGGAGCTGGACCTGGAGTCCCTCCGCCGGGAGGAGCCGGACCGGGGACGGCTCCGGGACCTCTTCCTGGACCTGGAGTTCCACAGCCTGGTGCGGGAGTACGCCCCGGCGGGCGCGGCGGAGGTGGAGGAGGACTACGAGCTGATCACCGACGCCGAGCGGGCCCGGGAGGTGGTCGGGGAGATGCGGGCCGCCGGCCGGGTGAGCGTGGACACCGAGACCACGGGCCTGGACCCCATGCGGGCCGAGCTGGTGGGCGTCTCCCTGGCCGCCGAGCCCGGCCGGGCCTACTACCTCCCCTTCGCCCACCGCCCGCCGGCCACGAGCCGGGACGAGGAGGGGAACCCGGAGCTGAACCTCCGGTCGGAGCCGGTCCCGAACCTCCCGGTCTTCACCGGCCCGGAGATGGCGCCGCTCCGGGAGCTCTTGGCCGATCCCGAGGTGGCGAAGGTGGGCCAGAACCTCAAGTACGACCGGATCGTCCTGGAGCGGGCCGGAGGCGCCCTGGAGGGCATCGAGTTCGACACCTCCCTGGCCTCCTACTGCCTGGATCCCGGCAAGCGGGAGCACTCCCTGGACATCCTGGTCATAGAGGAGCTGGGCAGGAAGCTCACCTCCTGGGAGGAGGTGGCCGGGTCCGGCGCCTCGGAGATCACGTTCGACCAGGTCCCCCTGGAGGAGGCGCTCCAGTACGCCGCCGAGGACGCCGACTACACCCTCCGGCTGGCCGACGTCCTGGCCGAGGAGCTGGAGGAGCACGAGATGCTGGAGCTCCTGCGGCGGGTGGAGCTCCCGCTGATCCCGGTGCTGGCCGACATGGAGCAGACGGGGATCGGCGTGGACCTGGAGGTGCTGGAGGCCCTCCAGGAGCGGGTCTCCCGGGAGCTCCGGCTGGTGGAGGAGGAGATCGCCAAGATCGCCGGCGAGGAGGTGAACCCCCGCTCGGTGCCCCAGCTCCGGGAGCTGCTCTTCGAGGAGCTGGACCTGCCGGTGCTCAAGCGGACCAAGACGGGACCGTCCACCGACGAGAGCGTGCTCTCGGAGCTGGCGGCCCGGGGCCACGAGGTGCCGCGGCTCATCCTGGAGTACCGGGAGCTGGACAAGCTGGACTCCACCTACGTGAGCGTGCTCCCGGGGCTGGTCCATCCCGAGACCGGCCGGATCCACACCAGCTTCAACCAGACGGTGGCGGCCACCGGGCGCCTCTCCTCCTCGGACCCCAACCTCCAGAACATCCCGGTCCGCTCGGCCCTGGGCCGGGAGGTCCGGAAGGGGTTCGTGGCGGACGAGGGCTTCGTCTTCCTGGCCGCCGACTACTCCCAGGTGGAGCTCCGGGTGCTGGCCCACCTCTCCCGGGACGAGGCGTTCGTGGAGGCGTTCCGCCGGGGCCGGGACATCCACCGGGAGACGGCGGCCCGGATCTTCGGGGTGGAGCCGGAGGACGTGAATTCCGGCATGCGGGACCAGGCCAAGACCATCAACTTCGCCACCATCTACGGGCAGGGTCCCCGGGCGCTCTCCCGTCAGCTGGGGGTGAGCCGGAGCCGGGCGGAGGAGTTCATCGAGGAGTACTTCGAGCGCTTCGCCGGCGTGAAGGAGTACCTGGAGCGGATGAAGGAGGAGGCCCGGGAGAAGGGCTACGTGGAGACCCTGAGCGGCCGGCGCCGCTACGTCCCGGAGATCCGCTCCCGGAACCCGTCGGTGCGGGGCTTCGGCGAACGGACGGCGGCGAACTCCCCGATCCAGGGCACCGCCGCCGACCTCATCAAGCTGGCCATGATCCGGCTCCATCCCCGGCTGGACCCCGACCGGGCCCGCCTGCTCCTGCAGGTCCACGACGAGCTGCTCTTCGAGGTCCGGGAGGACGCCGTGGACGAGGTCCGGGAGGTCGTCCGGGAGGAGATGGAGGGGGCCATGGAGCTGGACGTGCCCCTGGAGGTGGAGATGGGGGTCGGTCCCAGCTGGTACGACTGCAAGCCCTGAGGCGGGCCGAGGCCCGAGCCGCCGCCTACAGGATCGGCCAGAACCCCGGGTCCACCGAGACCTGGACCTCCCAGCGTCCCTCCTCGCCCAGCCCGCGGAGGAGGTCCACCCGGAGCAGCTCCCAGAGGAGGGCCACGCCCGGGCCGGCCGAGGCCCGGAGGCCGCCGGAGGACCGGACGTCGAAGCGCCGCGCCGCCCGCCGTCCGGCCTCCCCGGGCTCGACCCAACCGGCTGCCGCCGATCCGCGGACCGAGAGCCAGGGAGGGAGCAGCCCGGCGGTGACCTCGGTCCGGGCCAGGGCCATCCTCGAGCCGCCCCACTCCCGGAACGGGTGGCCCGGCAGCGTCCCCCGTCCCCCCAGGAGGAAGAGGCGGTGGGCCGGAAGTGCGCCCGCGGCGGCGCCGACCGCCGCGTCGGCACGCCACGTGACCGATCCGTCGGAGGTCCGGCCCTCGCCGTCCAGCCGGGCCAGGAGCCGGGAATAGCCGAAGTCGCCGAGCTCCCGGCTCGAGGCCTCGGCCTCCACCCCCAGGCGCCACCGGGTCCCCAGGGCCCGTCCCAGGGGGCGGGCGAGCCCGGCCCGGGCCACGAGTCCGGATCCGCCGTCGGCCGGGCGGACGGGCCGCGCCTCCCCGGCCTCCCAGGGCCCGTCCTCGAGGGACGCGCGGGTCACCTCCACGAATTCGAGGCCCACCGATGCCCGGCCGTTGCCGGCCTCGCCGCCCCACGGCCAGCGAACCCGCAGGCCGAGGGAGCTCTCGAAGTAGGGATCGGTGAAGTCCTCGCCCTCCAGCAGCGCCCAGGCCGACGAGACGGCTCCCGCGGCGGCGGGGAAGGGCCCCACGTCCCGGAGGCACCGGAGGCACGCCTCGGCCCCCACGGCGGGCCCGGCCCCGTCGCCGCCGCCGGCCCCCGGTGAGCTCCAGCGGAGCCGGGCCTCGGGTCGCTCCCGGCCGAAGGGGTGGCCGGCCCAGAGGCGCCACGAGCCCGACGGCCCGTCGAAGGCCCCTCCGACGCCGACCAGGAGGCCCTCGGCCCGGCGCAGGCGCAGCAGATGGGATCCGTCCGGGACGTGGACCCGCAGGGGCTCCGCGCCGCCCAGCCGGCGCCCGGCCATGATCTCCCTGGCCCGCGCCCGTACCTCCCCGGCGTCCAGCTCCTCGGGGGGGCGGGCGTCGGCGTGATCCTCCAGGAGAGGCCTCTCCCAGTCGGCGTACTCCCGGAGGACGGAGTCGGGGCGGGCCGTGATCCGGCCGCCTCCCGTCGGGCGGGGCGGCGGCTCGGGGTTCAGCTCGTAGCCCTGGATCCGGGTCCGGGTGTGGATGGTCCCGCCGGCGGGGAAGTCGAGCCAGCGGAGCCTCCGCCGGATCGTGGTCTCCTGCTCGGCGGGGAGCCAGTATCGGCCCTCCACCAGCGCCGACCGCAGGTCCACGGTGATCTCCTCGATCTTCGGGTCCCGGTAGGCCTCCGGGGTGAAGGTGAACCGCATCCGGGCCACCGCCGGCCGGGTCCCGTCCAGGAAGAGGCTGCCCGCCGCCGCCGGGGTGTCGGGGCGCCGGGGGCGGAACTCCACCCGGTAGACCCACCGGGTCTCGCCGCCCAGGCCCACGCTGAGGGAGTCGGCCAGCCGGTACTCGTAGACGCCTCCGGCGTCCGGGGCCGCGGGATGGGGTACGTCCCGGACCTCCGTCCCCTCGCCCATCCGGATCCGCCGGCCGAAGTTCTCCATGACCACGGCCAGATGGTCGGTGTGGTAGTGGAGGTCCACCGGGAGGAAGGTGCGGCTCCGCCGGCCTACGATCCGCTGCTCCCAGCGGCCGGGCCCGCCCCAGGCGATCCGGAGGCTCACCTGGTCCGCCCGGGCGAGGCGCGGCCCCGTGCCACCGGCCCCCGGCAGGTCGCCGGGATCGAAGAGGTAGTAGACGTGGGCCTCGGCCCGGGCCCGGTAGCCGTCCAGCCCCGGCGCGCCTCCCGGGGCCGACCGCCGGGCCTCGGCCACCCGGCCCACCAGCTCGGCGGCGCGGGGAGAGCCCCAGACGGTGTCCGTCGCCGCGGGGACGGGCGGGACGGCGGGAGCGGCGGCCGGGAGCAGGAGGGCCAGGGCGAGGGCGCCCGGCGCCGGGACGGGGATCACCTCACTCGGCCAGGGGGAGGTAGAGACGGAACGCCGTCCCCCGGGGGGCGAGGGACCGGACGGTCAGGTCGCCGTCCTGGAGCCGGGCCAGCTGCCGGGCGATGGAGAGGCCGAGGCCGCTCCCGCCGCTGCGTCGGCCCAGGACGTCGTCGGTCTGGCTGAACGGCTCGAAGACCCGCTCCCGCGCCTCGGTGGGAATCCCGTCGCCGTCGTCGCGAATCTCCAGGGCCACGTAGCCGGCGGCGCCCGTGCCGCCGCCGCTCTCCCGGTCCCCCTCCTTCCGATCCCCGTTCCGGACGTCGGCCGCCGACGGGGGGTCCGACGGGCCGATGGCGACGGTGACGCCCCGCTCGCCCGTCCCGAACTTCCGGGCATTGGAGAGGAGCTTGGAGAGGATCTGCTCCAGCCGCTCGGGGTCGGCCAGCACGCGACGACCGGCGGGCATCTCGTCCACCAGGTGCCAGCCGTCCCCGTCGCCGGCCCCGTCCCCGTCCAGCTCCTCTCGCGCCCGCGCTCGGACCAACTCCAGCAGGCGGTCGTGGGCCAGGGGCTCCGGATGGACTTCCACCTGTCGGCTCTCCAGGTTCGCCAGGTCGATGAGGTCGTTCACCTGGTCCAGGAGCTGGCGGCCGGCCCGCGATGCGCGCTCCACGCACTCCATCTGCTCCCCGGGGAGCTCGCCCCGCAGGCCCTCCTCCAGCAGCGCGAGCTGGGCCAGGATGATGTTCAGGGGGGTCCTGAGCTCGTGGCTCACCAGCGCCAGGACCCGGGACTGGGTCTGGAGCTCGGAGCGCATGAGGCGGTTGGCCCACTCGTAGCTGCGGAGCCGGCTCAGGGGGGTGACGAACCAGACGTAGCGGGTCCGGGCCTCCGGCTGACGGGTAGCCACGCCCCGGAGGAGCACGGTCCGGCGCTCGCCGGTCTCGTCCACCAGCTCGGCCTCGGTGCGGGCGCTGCTCACCGTGGCCAGCATGGCCTTGAGGCTGGAGAAGCTGGGGAGCTCCATCACCGAGAGGGCCCGGTCGGCCGGCTCTCCGGTCAGCTCACCCGGGCTCGCCCCCGCCGCCCGGGCCAGGCCCGGGCTGATGAACTGGATCCGTCCTTCGGGGCCGGCCACCAGGACGTCGTCCCGGGTGCCCTCCACCAGCGCCCGGCTCAGGGCGATGGCCTCGGGAGCCGCCAGCGGGGCGGACCCGGGCTGGCTCGGGCTCTCTCGCTCCGTGCGCTCCATGGATGGCGGCGGCAGGGGTGACGGGTTCGCGGCGGAGAGCCGCGGCGTTCCGTCGCGTAGAGAGGGGCAAGAGGCGCGCCAGATGGACGTCAGCCGAAGAGGTCCTCCTGGCCGTCGTCCGGGTCCTCGGCGCCTCCGGCCACCGCTTCCAGGCGGGCGATCCAGCGCTCCAGGTCGAGCCCGCCCTCGTTGCGGAGCATCCGGCGAATGACCGGAGAGAGCTGGCGGAGCCGCTCCAGGAGGTCCCGGGCGACCCGCTGGGACTCCACGGCACGGTCCAGCTCCTCGGGGAGCATGGCCATCTCCTCGAGGATGGCTTCCTCGGTGCGTGAGGCGATGATGGGTTCCTCCCGGCCCATGACGTACACCTCGGTCCTCCGCCCGGGACCCCGGCTCTCCTCGATGGGCCTGAGACCCAGGATCCCGTCGGAGCGCCAGTACTTGCCGTATCCGAGGTGGATCATACGGCCGGAGATGATCTCCACGATGCCTCCCGCGCTGTGGACGCTGTGGATGGGGATCGGACGCGACGCTGGCCGAAACTTCCCCGGCCGGTTCGGGGGTGTCAAGACGGGACGGCGAGCCATCGCCCGGACGTCGGGGCGTACCCGGAGGTCCGGGGCTCCCACGAGCACGGCCCGCCGGGTACGGATCTTGACCGATCTACGCGGCCGAACCCCGACGTCCGGGACCCGAGCCTCCCGCACGGGACCCGAGCCCCCCGGACGGGGACGACGTGCATCCAGCGCCGAGGTCCAGCCGTGGCGAACATCTCCAGCGAAGACGCCCTCCGATACCACGCGGAGGGGCGGCCCGGGAAGATCGAGGTGGTCCCCTCGAAGCCCACCCACACCCAGCGGGATCTCTCGCTGGCCTACACGCCGGGGGTGGCCGCCCCCTGCGAGGCCATCGCCGGGGATCCGGACCTGAGCTACCGCTATACGGCCCGGGGGAACCTGGTGGCGGTGGTCAGCGACGGCTCGGCCGTGCTGGGCCTGGGCGACATCGGGCCCCGGGCGGCCAAGCCGGTGATGGAGGGGAAGGGGGTGCTCTTCAAGCGCTTCGCCGACATCGACGTCTTCGACCTGGAGGTGGACGCCTCCTCTCCCGAGGACGTGGTGCGCTTCTGCGAGATGCTCGAGCCCACCGTGGGCGGCATCAACCTGGAGGACATCGCCGCGCCCGCCGCCTTCCGGATCGAGCGCGAGCTGCGCGAGCGGCTGGAGATCCCCGTCTTCCACGACGATCAGCACGGGACGGCCATCATCTCCGGGGCGGCCCTCCTGAACGCCCTGGAGCTGGCGGACAAGGAGATCGGCGAGATCCGGGTGGCCTTCTCCGGAGCCGGCGGGGCGGCCCTGGCCACCGCGGAGCACTACGTGCGGCTGGGCGTGCGCCGGGAGCACATCGTCATGGCGGATCGCCACGGGGTGGTCCACGCCGGCCGGGACGACCTGGACGAGCACAAGGCGGCCTTCGCCCGGGAGACCGCTCACCGGAGCCTGGCCGAGGCCATGGAGGGCGCCGACGTCTTCGTCGGACTCTCGGTGGGCGGCGTGGTCTCCCCCGAGATGGTGGCGTCCATGGCCGAGCTGCCCGTGGTCTTCGCCATGGCCAACCCCGAGCCCGAGATCCGGCCGGAGGAGGTCCGGGGGGTCCGGGACGACGCCCTGGTGGCCACCGGACGCTCCGACTACCCGAACCAGGTGAACAACGTCCTGGGATTCCCCTTCATCTTCCGGGGCGCCCTGGACGTCCGGTCCCGCGCCATCAACGAGGAGATGAAGATGGCCGCCACCCGGGCCCTGGCGAACCTGGCCCGGGAGGACGTCCCCGAGACGGTGACGGCGGCCTACGGGGGGGAGCGTCTCCGCTTCGGCCCCGACTACCTGATCCCGAAGCCCTTCGATCCCCGGGTGCTGCTGTGCGTGGCCCCCGCCGTGGCCCGGGCGGCCATGGAGTCGGGCGTGGCCCGCGAGGGGGTGGACCTGGAGGAGTACCGGATCGAGCTGGAGGCCCGCCTGGGCCCGGCCCGGGAGTTCATGCGCGGCGTCATGGAGCGGGTGGCGGACTCGCCCGTCCGCATCGCCCTGGCCGAGGGCGAGAACGAGCGGGTGATCCGGTCGACGGCCATCATCCGGGAGGAGGGCCTCGGGACCCCGATCCTGGTGGGGGACCGGGGGAGGATCGAGGCGACGGCCCGCCGCGAGGAGGTGGAGCTCGACGGCGTGGAGGTCCGGGATCCCTCGGAACCGGCCGAAGGAGGGCGTCGGGAGCGCTACGCCGAGCGCCTCTGGCGGGCCCGTCGCCGGAAGGGCCTCACGCGTCGGGAGGCGACACGGCTCCTGGGCGAGCCCCTCCACTACGCGTCCATGCTGGTGGACGCCGGGGAGGCCGACGTCCTGGTGGCGGGGGCCGACCGGTACTATCCCGACGTGCTCCGGCCCCTCCTGTCGACGGTGGGCCCGGCGCCGGGGGTGGAGCGTGTGGCCGGCCTCTACATCCTGGTGTTCCCCGACGACGTGTGCTTCGTCGCCGACGCCACGGTGAACCCCGATCCGGGACCCCGGGAGCTGGCCGAGATCGCCATCCTGTCCGGCGACTTCGCCGCCCGGTTCGGGGTGGATCCCCGCATCGCCATGATCTCCTTCTCCGACTTCGGCTCGGCCGCCCATCCCGCGGCCCGGGAGGTCCGGGAGGCGGTGGCCCTGGTGAAGGAGGAGCGGCCGGACCTGACGGTGGACGGAGAGATGCAGGCGGACACCGCCCTGGACCCCCGGACGCTCGGGGAGACCTATCCGTTCTCGGCCCTCCAGGAACGCGCCAACGTGCTGATCCTCCCGAACCTGGACGCCGCCAACGCCGCCTACAAGCTGCTCAGCCGCCTGGCCGACGCCACCGCCATCGGGCCGGTGCTGCTGGGCATGGACCGGCCGGTCCACATCCTCCAGCGCGGCGCGGGCGTCTCGGAGATCGCCAACCTGGCGGCCATCGCCGCCGTGGACGCCGCCGGCAGGGAGCGCGGCGGGGGCTCGGGGGGTTAGCACCTCCGAACGGGGGCCAGGATCTTCCACGGCGGGGCCGCCCGCGGCGGCCCGCCGTCTCCCGGGGAACGGACCGGACTGGCGAGACTATTGCAGTTTGGGCCCATTCCCCGACGAGGGCCGCCTCCCGGACTGGTCTCCCGGCTCCGGAGGTGCGATGCTACGGAGGACCGAGTCGCAGGCCCGATCGCAGGCCCAATCGCAGACTGAATCATAGATCAGAAGGAGCGGCACACGGTGACGATCACGGCAGAGGGACGTCCGCCCAGCCGGGCGATCCTGGACAACCCCGACAGGGACGAACTGCGGAGGCTCGCCAGCCACGACGAGACGACCACCGAGTTCGGCTCCCCCGCCTACGTGACGGAGGCCCGCGCCCGGAGCGCCAAGGACACCCGGACCACGGTGGACGGCGAGGTCACCCCGGACGACCTGGAGAGGGTGGAGGAGGTCCGCGAGTTCCTCTCCGACCGGGAGCTCATCCAGGTGGACCGGAAGATGTGCCAGGAGGGCCGTTCCGGGACCTATCACTGCCGGCTGTTCGTCACCCGCCCCTTCGCCCGGCTGGCCCTCATGTTCAGCGCCAGCCTGCGCCCGGCCGACGATCCCGAGGGCGAGCCGGACTTCGTGACGGTGGACGTCCCCGACTGGCCCGACGGACGGCACATCCTGGTGGATCCCGAAGAGGGCGTCACCTACGTGCTGGGCTCGGACTACTTCGGGGAGATCAAGAAGTCCTTCCTCCGGCAGACCATGTATCGGGCCAAGCAGGAGGGGGGGCTGGGCCTCCACGCCGGCAGCAAGGTGGTTCGGGCCCGGAGCGCCCGCGACGGCGAGCTCCGGGAGCGCGGGCTCCTGTTCTTCGGCCTCTCCGGGACGGGCAAGACCAGCCTCACCTGTCACGACTTCGACCTGGAGGTGGAGGACGGGGAGCTGGTGCGGGTGCGCCAGGACGACGTGGTGGTCCTCACCGAGGACGCCTACTGCAAGGGGACCGAGGGGGGCGGGTTCTACATCAAGACCGACTCCCTGAACCCCGAGGACCAGGAGGCCCTCTACTACGCGGCCATCAGCCCCCGGGCCATCCTGGAGAACGTGCGGGTGGAGGACGACGGCAGCGTGGACTTCTACGACGACACGCTCACCTCCAACGGGCGGGCCATCGTCCCCATCGAGGAAGTGAAGAACACGGACGGCAGCATCGACGTCCCGAGCATCACCGACGTGTTCTTCATCACCCGGAACCCGCTGGTCCCGGCCATCGGGCGGCTGAGCGCGGAGCAGGCGGCCGTGGCCTTCATGCTCGGCGAGTCCATCAAGACGTCGGCGGCCGATCCCACGGCCTCGGGCGAGCCGGTGCGGGTGGTGGGGACCAACCCCTTCATCGTGGGTCCCGAGGGGGAGGAGGGCGAGATCTTCCACGGGATCCTGGAGGAGAACCCGGACCTCCACTGCTACATCCTGAACACCGGTGCCATCGGGCGCGGCGACGCCCGGGAGACCATCCGCCTCCCCGACACGGTGGCCATCCTCAGGGCCCTGTCCAGGGAGCAGATCGAGTGGCGTCCGGACCCGGCCTCGGGCCTGGAGGTCCCCGAGTCCGTGCCGGGGGTGTCGGAGTCCAAGTTCGACCTCACGGCCCACTACGAGGACGCGGAGCTGGAGGAGCGGCTCGGCGCGCTCCGGCGGCAGCGGCGGGAGTGGCTGGACCGGTTCCCCCGGTTCCCAGATCGGTTCGTCGAGGCCCTCTACTGACGTGAATCCCGGGCAGGGGACGTGAGTCCGGGGGGCGGGGGGGAGGCGGCCAGGGCGCGGACGGTCCGCGACCCCCTGTGGCACAACGTCCGCCTGGAGCCCCTGGCCGCCGAGATCGTGGACACCCCCCAGTTCCAGCGACTCCGGCGGGTCAAGCAGCTGGGATTCGGGCACTTCGTCTATCCGGGCGCGGTCCACACCAGGTTCCTCCACGCCCTCGGCGTCTATCACCTCTGCCGCCGGGCCATCGACATGCTCCGGGAGGCCGGCGACCTGGAGGCCCTGGACGACGCCGAGCGGGCCGAGCTCCCCCTGGTCCGGCTGGCGGCCCTGCTCCACGACGTGGGCCACTACGCCTTCTCCCACGCCATGGAGGAGGTGGAGAAGGGGTGGATCCCCGGGGAGCACGAGGAGGTGGCGGGGCGGTTCCTGGAGGCTCCCCCCATCCGCCGGGCCCTGGAGCGCGTTCATCCCGACGGGCCGGCCCGGGTGGAGGCCCTCATCCGGGGCGAGTCCGCCCACCCGCTCCAGGGCCTGGTGGCGGGCCCCCTGGACCTGGACAAGATCGACTATCTCCGCCGGGACGCCTTCTTCTGCGGCGTGCCCTACGGGACGGTGGACGTGGACCGCCTGGTGGACTCCCTCACCCTGGCCCGGCCCGGCCCGGGCGCTCCCGCCGAGGTGGCGGTGACGGAGAAGGGGAGCGCCGCCCTGGAGTCCCTCCTCTTCTCCAAATACCAGATGTTCCGGAACGTCTACTGGCATCACGCCGTCCGGGCGGCCACGGTCTGCTTCCGGCGGCTGGTGGAGGGGGCGCTGCGGGAGGGCGTGCTGGAGAGGGACGAGCTGCCCGGCCGGACCGACGAGGAGCTGCTGGGGCTGCTGGGGAGCCGCGCCGCCGAGGGGGGAGCGGAGAGGGTGAGCCGGCGCGTGGACGCCCTGGTGAACCGGCGGCTCCCCAAGCGATGCATCGAGCTCCACGGCCACCAGCTCCCCGACGGCGTGGCCGCCTGGCTCGGGACCCACCCGGACCTGGTCCGGCGCCTGGAGCGGCGGCTGGCCCGGGAGTGGGGCCGGCCCGAGGGGTCCGTCTACGTGGACTATCCCGCCTATCCCCGGATGCTGGAGCTGGGCGTGCTGCTGGTCCGGCGGGACGGCCGGGTCCAGCGGCTCACCTCCTCGGGGGAGAAGGGCCTCATCGACCTGCCCCGCCTCGGGCGCTCCCTCCACCACGCGGCCCGCGTCTTCCGCGTCTTCACCGAGCGCCGGCTCCCGGCTCGGGATCCGGAGCCCCTCCTGGAGCTGCTGGAGGCCGGGGCGGACGAGGTGGAGGCCCGGCTCTCGGAGTCCGAGCCCCTCTATTAGCCCCCGGCGGGCCGTACGTGGACGACCACCGCCGTGGTGTTGTCCCGCCCGCCCGCCTCCAGGGACTCGTGGATCAGCCGCCGGGCGGTCTCCTCCGGCCCGTCCTCCCCGGCGAGGATCTCCTCCACCCGCTCCTCGGGCAGCATGTCGGTGAGCCCGTCGGAGGCCAGGAGGAAGACATCACCTTCCCGTAGCTCCCCGTCCCGCCGGTCCACCTCCACGTCCCGCGCGGTACCCAGGGCCCGGGTGAGCATGCTGGAGGCCGGGTGGAGGCGGGCCTCCTCCCGGCTGAGCTTCCCCCGGTCCACCTGCTCCTGGACCCAGCTGTGGTCCTTGCTGATCCGGAGGAGCTCCCCCTCGCGGCGGAGGTAGGCCCGGCTGTCGCCCACGTGGCCCAGGTGCCAGCCGGCGTCGTCCACGATCAGGGCGGTGACGGTGGTGCCCATTCCGGACCGGGAGGGGTTCTCCCTGGCGTCCCGGTGGATGCGCCGGTTCGCCTCCTCGATGGCCGGCACCAGCTCCCCGGGGCTCGCCGTGCCGGGGCCGTCGGCCAGCGCCTCGGTCAGGGTCTCCACGGCGATCCGGGAGGCCACCTCGCCGGCGGCGTGCCCCCCCATTCCATCGGCCACCACGAAGAGGCCGGACGGCGGATCGGCGTGGCAGGCGTCCTCGTTCTCCGTCCTGACCCGACCCACGTGGCTGAGGGCGGCGGCGTCCAGGTCAGGGGTCGCGTTCATGGCGGATCTCCGAAGCGCTGAGTCCAGGTGCCGGTGAGGTTCCGGTGGCCCGGCCGTGTGGTCCCCGGCGGGCGGTCGACCGGTCGGCCCGGGAACCCCGCCGGCCCGAGGACCCTTTACGAGCATGGTCCGGACCAGGACACTATCTTATCCCTTCGGGGCGGATCTCCGGAGGGGTCGCCAGCGCGTGCGCTCAGCTGCGGGAGGGTCGGGAGTCCGATGTCGTCGGGGAGCCTGCCGGTGGTACAGCCCGAGGAAGCGGACGCCGTGGCCGGCGTCACGGACGGCGCTCCGTCGGGAGCCCCGCGCCCGGACGTCCCGTCGGTGGGGCTCGAGCACCTGGACACCCTCTGGTTCCAGGTGACCGGGACCATCTGCAACCTCCGGTGCGAGCACTGCTTCATCAGCTGCGCTCCCGACAACCACACCCTGGAGTTCCTCGAGCTGGAGACCGTCCTGGAGTGGGTGGAGCGCTCCCGGGAATGGGGGGTGAAGGAGTACTACATCACCGGGGGCGAGCCCTTCATGCACAGGGACCTCCCGGAGATGATCGAGGCCATGCTGGAGCGGGGGCCGGTGAGCGTGCTCACCAACGGGACCCTGCTCCGGGAGGAGGAGCTGGCGCGCCTGCGGTCGGCCGAGCGGGACTCCCTCTACTCGCTGGAGATCCGGGTGAGCATCGACGGGCCCTCGCCCGAGACCAACGATCCGATCCGGGGGGAGGGCACGTTCGAGCGGGCCATGGACGGCGTCCGGTCCCTCCTGGACCACGGCTTCCTGCCCATCATCACCGCCACCCAGGTGTGGGATCCCTCCGAGGACGAGCGGGTCCGGCGGGAGTTCGTGGAGGTCCTCCGCGGGGTGGGCTACGAGAACCCCCGGATCAAGATCCTCCCGTCGCTCAGGATCGGCCGCGAGGCCGCACGGACCCGGGGGTACGGCGAGAGCGAGCGGGTGACCATGGAGATGATGGAGGGCTACGACCGGGGACAGCTCCTCTGCTCCAGCAGCCGCATCGTCACCGCCGAGGGGGTCCACGTCTGCCCCATCCTGGTGGACCGTCCCGATTCGCTCATGGGCCAGGACCTGGACGACGCCGACCGTCCCTTCGCCCTCTCCCACGACGCCTGCTACACCTGCTGGCTCCACGGGGCCATCTGCACCAACTACGCGGGGATCGGCGAGGAGGTGAGCTGAGGTGTCCGCTGGCGGCGGCGATGGCGGGAATGATCGTGGAGGCGATCCCCCCCGGATCGACGGGCCGGTGGCGGTCTTCGGGGGCGTCTACAGCAACCACCTGGCCCTGGAGGCCGCCCTGGAGGACGCCCGGCGACGGGGGGCCGAGGAGCTGTACTGCCTGGGCGACCTGGGGGCCTTCGGGCCGAACCCCGACAAGGTCTTCCCCCGGCTCCTGGACGCCGGGGTGCGGACGATCCGGGGGAACTACGACGACTCCATCAGCCGGGGCCTGGACGACTGCCAGTGCGGCTATACGGACCCCCGGGACAACCATTTCGCCCGCCTCTCCTACCGATACACCTTCCGGAACACCAGCGAGCGGTGGCGCCGCTGGATGGGAGACCTCCCCGAGGAGCGGCGGGTGAGCCTCGGCGACCGGGAGGCCCTCATGTGCCACGGGAGTCCCCGCCGGATGAACGAGTTCCTGTGGGAGTCCACCACCTCCACCCAGTTCCTCGAGCACCTGGCCGACGAGCACCGGGCCGACGTGATCCTGGTCACCCACACGGGGATCCCCTGGAAGCGACGCCTCTCCGGCGGGCGCCTCTTCGTGAACGTGGGGGCCCTGGGCCGGCCGGCCAACGACGGCCGGACCGAGGTCTGGTACGCCCTGCTCCGTCCCCCGGAGGACGGCACCGGGCGCGTCGAGGCGGAGCTCGTGCCCGTCTCCTACGACCACGGCCGGCTGGCCGAGGAGATGCGCCGGGAGGAGCTGCCGGAGGAGTTCGTGGAGACCATCCTCTCCGGGTGGTGGACCACGTGCCTGGAGGTGCTCCCTGCGAAGGAGCGTCGGCGCGGCCGACACTGAGCCCGGCGCGCGTTGACGGCCGGATTCTCCCTCTCTAGCTTGACCTCTCGCCGGCCGCGGACCATCCGGTCCGGCCGGGGGCCCGCGGGCCGGCGCCACCATCGCTCCAGAACGCGCCATCCCGCATGGGCCGAAACGGTCGCCGTCCGTACGAGACGTCATCCCCTCCCGGGGACGGCGGCGGTCTGGACATCTACCTGGACGAGCTCGGCCGGTACGACCTCCTTGAACCCGAGGAGGAGGAGCGGGTGGCCCGCCGGGCGCGGGCGGGCGACCGCCAGGCCCTGGACCGGCTGGTGCGGGCCAACCTCCGCTTCGTGGTGGCCGTGGCCAAGCGGTACCAGGGCCGGGGCCTCTCCTTCCCCGATCTGATCCAGGAGGGGAACGTGGGGCTGGTGCGGGCGGCGGGGAAGTTCGATCCGGACCAGGGCGTGAAGTTCATCAGCTACGCCGTCTGGTGGATCCGCCAGGCGATCCTCTCCGCCCTGGCACGCCAGAGCCGGATGGTGCGACTCCCCCAGAACCGGGCCACCGAGCTGGCCCGCATGGTCAGGGTCCGGGAGTCGCTGAAGCAGACCCTGGGTCGGGAGCCCACCGCCGGGGAGATCGCCGACGAGGCGGACCTGACGGTGGACACGGTGCGGACCCTGCAGAAGGTCAACCGCGCCGAGCTCCGGCTGGACGCCCCGGTGGGCGAGGACGGCGAGACGCCGCTCATGGAGCGCATCCTGACCGAGGAGGCGTCGCTGGAGGAGGAGCTGGAGGAGAAGCTCCTCCGGGACGTGATCCGCCGGGCCCTGGCGGGGATCCGGCCCCGGGACGCCCGGGTGGTCCGGCTCTACTACGGGCTCCAGGGGGAGCGGGAGCACACCCTGGAGGAGATCGGGGGGCTGCTGGGCGTGACCCGGGAGCGCGTACGGCAGCTCCGTGACCGTGGGCTCAGGGAGATGGAGGAAGGGGAGCTGGGGACGGTCCTCCGGAGCTTCGCCGCCTGAGGGCCCTCCCTACTCCCCCTCCCCGTCCGGGCAGGGATCGGGGGCCGACCATCGGATCCGGCGGTCCCCGTCGACCTCCCACGCCGCCGTCAGCCGGCTCCCGCCGTCCCCGTACCGCCGGAGGACGTCGATCCGCCCGTCGCCGCCCAGGGGGAGGCTCTCGACGTAGCGGTAGGCCGCCTTCTCTCCGGCGGACTCGTATCGCTGGACGAGGGACCACTCGGGGACGTAGCCGTCGCTGGGATGAGGGCGGGCCAGGACGAGGAGGGAGACCGCCCGCCCGTCGGGCGGGCCGGAGGTCAGGCTGTCGGCGATGAGGAACGTGGCGGCGAACCCCGGGACCGAATCGCCCAGGGCGGCGGGCCGCAGGTCCGCCTCCCGGGCCAGGTAGTGGCGCTCCACCCCCGCCTCCCGTAGGAGCCGCTCGGCCAGGATCGGCGCGAAGGTGCGCTGGCGTCCGGTGGTCTCGGAGCCCACGGGCCGGCCGGGGAGGCCGCCGGGGCCCGCGCCGGGGGAGACGGCGAAGGCCGACGCCGGAGGCTGGCCGCCGGGGGGAAGCAGGAGCTCGCCCGAGGCCGCGCCGGGACAGCCCGGACTCGAGCCGTCGACGGCTCCCGAGAGGACCACCGTGCCGAGCCGGGCGCCTCCGGCCAGCAGCGGCAGCTCCTGCCGCGCCGACAGGAAGGCCGAGTCGAAGCGGCTCCACCAGCTCTCGGCGTCGGTCGGCGAGGGGAGATCCCGCAGCTCTCCGTCGCGCAGCAGGGCCAGGGGGGAGACCCGGGCGCTCCCGTCCTCGTCCGCCTCGACGCGGTAGAGCACGGGGGGCGCGGGGAGGGGCGGCGCCTCTGCCTCCTCTTCGGCCGGCGCCTCGACGGTGTCCCGCGGGGAGGGGGGCTGCTCTAGGGTCAGCTCCGCGCCCTCCCATTCGGCCTCGCAGGCCGCCAGGAGGACCAGGAGGGCGAGGGCCCCGCTGACGCCGCTGACGTATCGCTGGAGGCGTGGGTTCGGCATGTGCCACCGGTGGATTGCCCGGGGAGTCGGAAGACGCCAAGCTACGGTCCCTCCCGGGCCCCGGCAAAGCGGCGGGGATCCGCCCGGGGGGATCACCGCGAGCGCTCGCGGCCGTCGCGGGCCCCGGGAGCGCCGGCCAGGAAGGGCGGAGGAGATGAGTCCGGTCGCGTTCTACCATCACGAGGCGTGCTCCCTCCACGACACCGGCTGGAGGCACCCCGAGCACCAGGGACGCCTCCGGGCGGTCATGGGGGCGTACTCCCGGCGGAGGGAGCGCCTGCACCGCCGGGTGGAGCCGCGCCAGGGCACGCCGGCCCGGGCGGAGGACCTGGAGAAGATCCACCGCCGGGCGTACCTGGACCGGGTGCGCGAAGCCTCCCGCGTCGCCGCCGCCGACGGCGAGATCCGGAGCCTGGACGCCGACACCCGGGTCTCGGGATCCAGCTGGGAGGCGGCCCTGGCGGCGGCGGGGACGGCCGCCGACGCCGCCGCGGCGGTGGCCTCCGGGGAGGTCCCGGCGGCCTTCTGCGCCGTGCGCCCGCCGGGCCACCACGCCACCCCCGGGGAGGCCATGGGCTTCTGTCTGGTGAACCACGTGGCCCACGCCGCCCGCCGGCTGGTGGACCGGGAGCTCGCGGGGCGGGTCCTGGTGGTGGACTGGGACGTCCACCACGGGAACGGGACCCAGGAGATCTTCTACCGGGACCCGGACGTCTACTATCTCTCCCTCCACCAGAGCCCGTTCTATCCGGGCACCGGCGCCGCCTCGGAGCGGGGCGAGGGCCCGGGGGAGGGGACCACCCGGAACCTGCCCATGGGGCCAGGCCTGGAGCCGGAGCGGTACACCGACGCGCTCCTGGAGGCCGTGGACGAGGTGGCGGCGGAATTCCGGCCGCAGATCGTGCTGGTCTCCTGCGGATTCGACGCGGCGGCGTCGGATCCCCTGGGCGGCTTCACCCTCCGGCCGGAGGATTTCCGCCGCCTGACCCGGGAGGTGCGGGAGCTCACCCGTGACTCGGCCGGGGGCCGGCTGGCCTCCTGTCTCGAGGGTGGCTACGACACGGAGACGCTGGGGGAGCTCGCCATGACCCATCTCGAAGCGCTCATCGACGACGGAGGCGACGCATGAAGGTCCGGCTCGATCCCGACGTTCGCAGGGCGGCGGAGCGCGAGGTCGGCCGGTCGGAGGCCGACGGCTGGCTCCTGTTCGACCTGGAGGGGCGGAACCGCATCGCTGCCGAGATCCTGGGGCTCCCCGACGGGCTCTCCCGGCGGTACTTCGTCCTCCTCCGGCCCGACGCTCCGCCCACGGCCCTGGTCCACGCCATCGAGCAGCAGCCCTGGGACGCCTGGCCCGGGGAGGTGCGGACCTACGTGGGCTGGGAGGAGCTGGACGAGGAGCTCTCGGCGCTCCTGGCCGGCTGCGAGCGGGTGGCCATGGAGGTCTCGGAGCGGGACGCCGTCCCGTTCGTGGACTACGTCCCCGCCGGCGTCCGGGACCTGGTGGTGAGCCACGGCCCCGAGGTGATCAGCTCGGCGGGCCTGATCAGCGGGAGCTACGCCCAGTGGGGGGAGCGGGGCCACGCCCTCCACCACCGGGCCGGCCGGGTCCTGGCCGACGTGGCGGCCCGGGCGTACCGGCGCTGCCTGGACGCCCTGTCGGCGGGGGAGCCCGTGAGGGAGGCGGAGCTGGCGGCCTGGGTCCGGGAGCAGGTGGGCCGGGGCGGCCTGGACGGCGGGGACTGCATCGTGGCGTTCGGCCCGAACTCGGCGAACCCCCACTACCATCCCGTCGAGGGCGAGGACCGGAGAGCCCAGCCCGGCGAGGCCTTCCTCCTGGACCTGTGGGCCCGGGTGGAGGGCGAGCCGGACGCCGTCTTCGCCGACCAGACGTGGATGGGGATGCTGGCCGACGAGACGCCCGCCGACTTCCGCGAGGCGTGGGAGGCCGTACGGGACGCGCGGGACGCCACGGTGGAGCTCATCGCCCGTCGGATGGAGGGCGGCGAGCTCCCCACCGGCGCCGACGCCGACCGGGCCGCCCGGCGGGTCCTCCGGGAACGGGGCTACGGCGATGAGATCCTCCACCGGACGGGCCACGCCATGGACCGGGTGAACCACGGGTTCGGCCCGAACCTGGACAGCGTGGAGACCCGGGACCGGCGCCGCCTGGTGCCCGGCGTGGGGTTCTCGGTGGAGCCGGGCGTCTACCTCCCCGGCCGCTTCGGCATCCGCTCCGAGATCAACGTCTACGTGAGGGAGGACGGCCCCGAGGTGACCACGCCGGACGTCCAGTCGGAGCCCTGGACCGGCCCGTAGGGCCCGGGGGGGGCTCACAGGAGGGCCTCCGGGTCGCGGTCGATCTCCAGCCGGAGCTCCCCGCCCGGCTGGGCCCGCTTGTCGGCCAGGTAGCGCAGCACGGCGCCCAGGGGACCGGCCGACCGTGACCGGAGGAAGAAGTGCCAGCGCCACCGGCCCCGGAGGCGCTCGATGGGACAGGGCGCCGGGCCCACCAGCTCCACGTCCTCGAGCTCCTGTTCGGCCAGCAGCCCCGCCGTCCACTCGGCCACCTCCGCCGCCTCGGCGGCGGTACGGTCCGGGTCGGCTCCGCTCACCACCAGGTTCGCCATCCGCCGGTGGGGCGGATAGCCGGGGAGGGAGCGGTCCTCCAGCTCCCGCTCGGCGAAGCCCGGGTAGTCGTGATCCACGGCGGCCTGGAGGGCGAAGTGCTCGGGCCGGGAGGTCTGGACCAGGACCCGCCCGGGCCTCTCGCCCCGGCCCGCCCGGCCCGCCACCTGGGCCAGGAGCTGGAACGTCCGCTCGGTGGCGCGGAAGTCCGGCAGGTTGAGGCCCACGTCGGCGTTCACCACCCCCACCAGCGTCACGTCGGGCAGGTCCAGGCCCTTGGCGATCATCTGCGTACCGAGCAGCACGTCCACCTCCCGCCGCCGCACCCGCTCCAGGATCCGCTCGTGGGCCCACCGGGTGCCGGTGGTGTCCACGTCCATCCGGGCCACCCTCACCTCGGGCAGGAGCTCGCCCAGCCTCCGCTCCAGCTGCTCCGTGCCCACGCCGGCGTGACGGAGGTGCTCCTCGCCGCAGTCCTCGCAGGCGGGCGGGACCGGCCGCTCGAAGCCGCAGTGGTGACAGGTCAGCCGCTCCGGGGTCCGGTGATGGGTGAGGGATACGCTGCACCGGCGGCACTCCCAGACCTTCCCGCAGCCCCGGCACTGGAGGAAGTTGCTGAAGCCCCGCCGGTTCAGGAGGAGGATCGCCTGGTCCCCGCGGTCCAGGGTCTCCTCCAGGGCGTCCCGGAGCTCGGCGGAGAAGACGGGCACGCCGCCGCCCGCCGAGGGCCCGGCGCCCTCCTCTCCCCCGGCCCCCGGGGCGGGCTCCGGCTCCTGGGATCGGAGGTCCACCAGCTCCACCGAGGGGAGGGGGTGGGGCGTGACCCGGTCCGGGAGCTCGTGGAGGCGGTATTCGCCGGCCCGGGCCCGGGCCCAGCTCTCCAGGGAGGGGGTGGCCGAGCCCAGGAGGCAGAGGGCGCCGGCCTCCCGGCACCGGACCGCCGCCACCGAGCGGGCGTGGTAGCGGGGGACGTCGGACTGCTTGTAGCTCCCGTCGTGGGCCTCGTCCACCACCACCACCCCCAGGTCCGCCACCGGCGCGAAGACCGCCGACCGGGCTCCCACCGCCACCCGCTTGCTCCCCTCCCTCAGCGCCCGCCACTCGTCCCGGCGCTCGCCCCGGGAGAGCCGGGAGTGGAGCACGGCCACCCGGTCGCCGAACCGGGCCCGGAAGCGCCGGACCGTCTGGGGGGTCAGGGAGATCTCCGGCACCAGCACGATGGCGCCCCGGCCGCGGCGGTCCACCACCTCCTCCAGGAGCTCCAGGTAGACCAGGGTCTTGCCCGAGCCGGTGACGCCCCGGAGGAGCGCCACCCCCGGATCCGACCGGTCCAGCGTCCCGGCCAGGTCGTCGATCACCTCGCGCTGGGCCGGCGTGGGCCGGTGCCGGGGCTCGGGCTCTCCCTCCTCCCGGTCCGGGTCCCCGTAGGGGTCCCTGCGGACCTCCTCCGCCGTGATCTCGGCCACGCCGCGCTCGGCGAGGCCCCGGATCACCGAGCGGCTGAACCCCATCCTGTCCTCCAGGTGGGCCACGGCGGCCTCCCCGTCCAGCTCCTCCAGCACCTCGAAGGCCTCCCGCTGACGGTGGGCCCGCCCGAACGTCTCCTCGCGCTCGGCCAGGGTGGGGAGCTCCCGGGTGATCCGGATCACCTGGCGGGTGGGGCCGCCCGGATCGGTGTCGGGCCGCTCCTCCCGGACGTCCACCAGCCCCCGGTCCCGGAGGTCCCGGACGCGGGGCCAGGCCCGGGTGAGGTCCAGCTCGTCCCGGAGGCTGGTCACCAGGAGGCCGTCGCGGGAGCGGGCAAGGCGCCTCAGGATCCGGGCCTCGGGATCCGCATCCTCCGGGCCGTCGTCCCCCTCTCCTCCCGCGTTTCCGCCGCCGGCCACCTCCTCCTCGCCGGCCCCCGTGAGGCGGACCCGGTGGCCGCTCTCGGAGAACGAGCCCGGGGGGAGGGTGGCGCGGAGGACGAGGCCCAGGGGCGCCACGTAGTAGCCGGCGACCCAGCGGCAGAGGTCGAGCTCGGAGGTCCGGAGCACCGGCTCGTCGTCCACCACGTCGGTGAGCCCCCGGACCCGGGACCGGTCGGTCTCCTCCTGGAGCTCGGTGACCAGACCGATCACCTTCCTCCGTCCGAAGGGGACCAGGACCCGGACGCCGACCCGGACGGCGCCCTCCAGCCCCTCCGGGATCCGGTACACGAAGGTCTGGCGGACGGGTCGCGGGAGGGCCACCTGGCAGAAGCGGGGTGGGGTCACGGGCCTGCTTCCGGTAGGTTCATGCTTGATAATAGGGTCTGGCGAGCCTAGAATCGCCCACGCTTTCAACCATGCCTCCCACCATGACCTGCCTGACGCTCAACGCCTCGTACGAGCCGCTGACGCTGATCCCGGTGCAGCGGGCCCTACGCCTGGTCATCGATCGGAAGGCGGAGGCGCTGGAGGTGGACGAGAGCCGACCCTTCCGGTCGGAGAACCTGGAGTACGCGGCGCCGGTGGTCATCCGGCTGGTTCGCTACGTCCACGTCCCCCGCCAGTTCCGTCGGCAGGTCACCAACACGTTCCTGTTCGCCCGCGACGACTACGAGTGCCAGTACTGCGGCCGCGGCAAGGGCGAGCTGGGGTATCGGGGATCCCTGACGCGGGACCACGTGGTGCCCCTCTCCCGGGGAGGCGACAACGACTGGACCAACGTGGTGACGGCCTGCAGCCGCTGTAACCGGACCAAGGCCGACCGGCTCCCGTCGGAGTGCGGGATGGAGCTCCGGAGCGAGCCCCGGGAGCCGAACCACGTCCGGCTGGTCTGGTCCGTCCGGAAGGTGACGCCGCTCCAGGCCAAGTACATCAGGCGCTTCTACGGCGAGGAGGTCCTCTCGGCCCTCACCGGCTGAGAGGCCCCCGGCCATGGGAATCGGCAACTTCGGTCTCACGGAGATCGCCGTCATCGTCGTCCTGGTGCTGGTCTTCTTCGGGCCGAAGGAGCTCCCGGAGATCGTCCGGACCCTGGCCCACCTGTTCCGCGACCTGCGGCGCAGCGTGAACGAGGTGATGCGGGAGTTCGACGAGCTCCAGCGGATGGACGAGGGGGGCGGCGGGGGGGACGAGGGGCGCCGGAGCGGCCGACCGCCCCGGCCCGGGGACCGGGTCCTTCCTCCGGATGCGCGCCGGGGTGAGGTGAGGGGCGACGGACCCCGCGAGGGCGACGCGGGGGCGGGAGAGGCCGGGGAGTCCGCCGAGGCCGGCCGGCGGGCCGGGGACGGTGCCGAAGGGATCGACGAAGCCGGGGAAGCCGACGGCGCCGCCGGGACGGACGAGGACGCGGCGGGGGAGAGCGGACCCGATGAGCGCTGACGGCGGCCCGGGGCGCCTCCCGGCGTTCCGGATGGAGCGGTGGCAGTCCCTCCACGAGCACCGGGTGGAGTACAACCTCTCGGACAGCGGCGTCCACCCCTTCACCCTGGAGGAGCTCCGGGAGGTCGTGGGGATCGACCCCGGGTCGGTGCGCCTGGGCTACGTGCAGACCAACGGGACCCGGGGTCTCCGGGAGCGGATCGCCCGGCTCTACCCCGGCGCGGAGCCCGGGCAGGTGGTGGTGACCACCGGAGGAGCCGAGGCCAACTTCCTGGCCGTCTGGGAGCTCCTCGAGCCCGGGGACCGGGCCGTCTTCCTCCTCCCCGCTTACGCCCAGACCCACGGGCTGGCGCGCTGGCTCGGCGCCCGGATCGGGAGCTTCGAGCTCCTGGAGGAGCGGGGATGGCAGCCCGCCCCGGGGGCGGCGGAGGAGGCCATCACGCCGGAGACCCGCCTGGTGGTGGTCACCAACCCGAACAACCCCACGGGATCGGTGCTGTCGGAGTCGGCCCGCCGGGAGATCGTCCGGGCCGCCGGACGGGCGGGGGCGTGGATCCTGGCCGACGAGGTGTACCGGGGGGCGGAGCTCGACGGGCCGGAGACTGAGACCCTGTGGGGCGACTACGAGCGGGTGATCGTCAGCCACTCCCTCTCCAAGGCGTACGGGCTCCCGGGCCTGCGGCTGGGCTGGCTGGTGGCGCCGGCCGACCGGGCCGAATCGCTCTGGGCCCGGAAGGACTACACCACCATCGCGCCGTCGGCCCTCTCCGACGCGCTGGCCTCGGCCGTCCTCCATCCGGAGCGCCGCCCGCGGGTGCTGGCCAGGACCCGGCGGATCCTCCGCGAGAACATGGACCGGCTCGGGGAGTGGCTCGACGCCCACGGCGACCTCTTCCGGTACCGCCGGCCCGACGCCGGGGCCATCTGCTTCGTGGGCTACCGTCCGGAGATCGGCTCCGGCGCGCTGGCCGAGCGGCTCCGGAGCGAGGAGAGCGTGCTCCTGGTGCCCGGAGAGCAGTTCGGGCGGGACGGCTACCTCCGGATCGGCTTCGGCGAGCCTGCCGCCGACCTGAGCGCCGCCCTGGACCGGATCTCCCGCCTGGTGCGGGGCCTGGCGGACGGCTGAGGATCGGCGGGGCCGGCGGTCCGGTCCGGGGTTCGGCCGAGTGGTCCGGATACTGCAGCCCTTGGAGACCGAGAGTGTGACTCCGAAGCCACGTTCGAGGAGGCGACCATGGGACGCTACACCCTTCCCGATCTTCCCTACGACTACGACGCGCTGGAGCCGTACATCGACGAGCAGACCATGCGGCTCCACCACGACATCCATCACCAGGGGTACGTGAACGGGGCCAACGCGGCGCTGGAGAAGCTGGGGGAGGCCCGGTCCAGCGGCGACTACTCCGCGGTCAAGGCCGTCTCCCGGGACCTGGCCTTCAACGCCTCGGGCCACCTGCTCCACTCCATCTTCTGGCCCAACATGGCCCCCGAGGGAGAGGGCGGTGAGCCGACAGGCGCCCTGAAGGAGCAGCTCCAGGAGGACTTCGGCGGCGTGGAGGCCTTCCGCGACCACTTCGGCGCCGCGGCCAAGGGCGTCGAGGGGAGCGGATGGGGGATCCTGGCCTGGGAGTCCCAGGGCGAGCACCTGCTGGTGCTCCAGGCCGAGAAGCACCAGAACCTCACCGCCCAGGGCGTCACGCCCCTGCTGGTGCTGGACGTGTGGGAGCACGCCTACTACCTGAAGTACCAGAACAAGCGGGGCGACTACGTCGACAACTGGTGGAACGTCGTGAACTGGAACGACGTGGCCCGCCGGTACGACGCCGCGACCTGAGCGTCGGACGCGGGCGAGCGGTCACCGAGCCCCGGTCTCTCCCCCGAGGGGGGCCGGGGCTCAGGTACGTGAATCTCCCAGGCTGATCCCAAGCGCCCGGGCGGTCTGGATCACGTCGTGGTCCAGGGGGACGCGGCGGGTCTCGGCCAGGGCCGTGGCCAGGGGGACCGGGGCGATGCCGTCGGGACCCAGGCCCACCATGCACCCCAGGTCGCCCTCCTCGATGCAGCGGACGGCGGCGGTCCCGAAGCGCAGGGCCAGGAGGCGGTCGTAGGCGTTGGGCTGGCCGCCCCGCTGGAGGTGGCCCAGCACCAGGGATCGGGTCTCCTTGCCCGTGCGCTCGGCGATCTCCTCGGCCACGTCGGCGCCGATGCCCCCCAGGCGCGTCTGGGTGTCCCTGCCCGCGGGGACCTCCTTGGTCCGCGTCTCGCCCCCCACCGGCCGGGCGCCCTCGGCCACGCAGACGATGCTGAACTCGCGCCCCTGCCGCTCCCGGTTCCGGATCTTGGCGCAGACCTCCTCTATCCGGAAGGGGATCTCGGGCACGAGGATCACGTCGGCGGTCCCAGCCACCCCGCTGTAGAGGGCGATCCACCCGGCGTGGCGTCCCATGACCTCCACCACCATGACCCGCTGGTGGCTCTGGGCCGTGGAATGGAGCTTCCCGATGGCGTCGGTGGCGGTCTCCACGGCGGTGAGGAAGCCGAAGGCGTACCGGGTGCCCCGCACGTCGTTGTCGATGGTCTTGGGGACTCCCACGACGGGGAGCCCCTTCCGGGACAGCTCCTCGGCGATACGGAGGCTCCCGTCGCCGCCGATGGCCACCAGGGCGTCCAGACCCTGCTCCCGGAAGGCGCGGACCACCTCGTCGGAGCGGTCCCGCCGGTCCACCACCTCCCCGTCCCGATCCCGGATGGGCCAGTCGAAGGGGTTCCCCCGGTTCGTGGTGCCCAGGATCGTCCCGCCCTGGTGGGTGATCCCGCGGACCGACTCCCGGTCCAGGGGCACGAGCCCCCCTTCCTCTCCGGGGAGCAGCCCCCCGTAGCCGTGCTCCACGCCCACCACCTCCCATCCCCGGTTGAGGGACGCCAGGACGACGGCACGGATCACCGCGTTGAGGCCGGGGGCGTCTCCTCCGCCGGTGTTCACTGCGATGCGCTCGACTGCCGGGTTCGCCGGGTTCGCCGGGTTCACGGTGCCTCCGGTGGTGTGGTGGGACGTCGCGCGGGGCGGTCCTGCCCGGAACACTTTTCGCAAATGCAGGGCCGTGCCCGAATCCTGGAGCCAGCTTCCCGTCGGAGGACGACATGACCCCCCACCGTTCCTGGACCGATCGCCTGTTGCCCGACTGGTTGACGGGCTCCGGGAAGGGGGGGCGGGCCGTCGGGTCGGAGGGGGGCTCCGGCCCCGAGCACCGGGCGCTCCTGGCGAGGATCGCGCAGCAGCGGGAGGGGCTCGAGGGCTCCATCGCCTCCCTGCCGGAGGAGGAGGCCGAGGCGGGCCGGAGGGCCCGGGAGGCCGCCGACGAGCTGGTGAACCGGGCCCGGGCGGCGGCGGAGCTCCTGGAGGAAGGGGGCCCGGAGGAAGGCTACGGAGCCGCCGGGGGCGGCGGCGAGGACGTCCTCGCCGCCCTGCGCCGGGGGGCCCGGGCCCTCCACGACGCCCACTACCGGACCATCAGGATCCGGGTGGCCCGGGATCACGGCGAGACCTCGGCGGCCGCCGAGGCCCGGGACGGTCTGCCTGCCTGTCTCGAGGAGCTGGAGGAGGCGGCGTCGGCCTTGGAGGATCTCCTGGGACGCCGTCGGCCTCCGTCCTGAGGCGCGCTACGTCGCCGCCCCCGCCGGAGCTCCGTCCGGGACCAGCGCCAGCCGGATGACCTCGTCCAGGGAGCTCACCAGGTGGAACTCCACCGCCTCGTCGATCCCCTCGGGCAGGTCCTCCAGGCTCCCCTCGTTCTCGGCGGGCAGCACGATGTGCTCGATGCCGGCCCGGTAGGCGCCCAGGACCTTCTCCTTCACGCCTCCGATGGGCAGCACCCGGCCGTTGAGGGTCATCTCGCCGGTGAGGGCCACGTCGTGCCGGACGGGACGGCCGCTCAGGGCGCTCACCAGCGCCACGGCCATGGCCAGGCCCGCCGAGGGACCCTCCTTGGGTACGGCGCCCGCGGGGACGTGCACGTGGATCTCGCGCTTCTCCAGGTTCTCCTGCGGGATGTCCAGCTCCGTCGCGTGGCTCCGGGCGTAGGTCAGCGCGGCCCGGGCGCTCTCCTTCATCACGTCGCCGAGCTGCCCGGTGAGGACCAGCTCGTCCTTCCCGTCCATGACGCTGGCCTCCACCAGCATGATGTCCCCGCCGGCGGGGGTGTAGTACATGCCGGTGGCCACGCCCACCGTGTCCTCGTCCAGCTTCTCCTCCGGGTGGACCTTGGGCTGGCCCAGCAGGTCGGCGAGGTCGTCCTCCTCGATCTCCACCCGCCCGGTCTCGCCGCTGGCCACCTTCCGGGCCGTCCGTCGGGTCAGGGTGCCCAGCTCCCGCTCCAGGTTGCGGACGCCGGCCTCCCGGGTATAGCTGGTGATGATCTCCCGGATGGCGTCGTCGGAGACCTGGATCTGGTCCTCCCTCAGGCCGGCCAGGCGCCGCTGGCGCGGCAGCAGGTAGTTCCGGGCGATGGCCAGCTTCTCGTGGACCGTGTAGCCCCTGAACTCGATGGATTCCATCCGGTCCCTGAGGGGGCCGGGGATCTGCTCCATCACGTTGGCGGTCCCGATGAACAGGACCTCCGAGAGGTCGAAGGGGACGCCCAGGTAGTGGTCCACGAACTCGTCGTTCTGGGCCGGATCCAGCACCTCCATGAGGGCCGCCGAGGGGTCCCCCTGGAAGGAGAGGCCCAGCTTGTCCACCTCGTCCAACAGGAAGACCGGGTTCTTGGTCCCGGCCCGCTTGATCCCCTCGATGATCCGGCCGGGGAGGGCTCCCACGTAGGTCCGACGGTGCCCGCGTATGTCGGCTTCGTCCCGGGCGCCCCCCAGCGAGACCCGGACGTATTCCCGGTTCATGGCCTCGGCGATGGACTTGGCGATGGAGGTCTTTCCCACCCCCGGGGGGCCCACGAACAGCAGGGTCGATCCCGTACGGTCGTCCTCCTGACCCCGCGGCGTCTCCCGCGCCTCGGGAGCGGCGTCCTCGGCCTCGGGGTCCTCCGACTCCTCGGGTGCGTCGCCGGGGGAGGGCTGGCCTTCCTGCTCCTGGAGCTTCCGGACCGCCAGGAAGTCCAGAACCCGGTCCTTCACGTCGTCCAGGCCGTGGTGGTCCCGGTCCAGGATCTCCTCCGCCCGCTCCAGGTCCAGCCGGTCCTCGGTCCGCGCGCTCCAGGGGAGGTCGGCCACCGTCTCCAGGTAGGTGCGGATGACCTGGGCCTCGGCGGATTCCCGGGAGACACGTTCCAGGCGTCGGAGCTCCCGCTCGGCCTCCTCCCGTGCCTCGTCGGGGAGATCCAGGGCCTCGATGCGTTCCCGGAGCTCCTGGATCTCCTCGCCCGCGGCGTCCTCGCCCAGCTCCTTCTGGATGGCCTTGAGCTGCTCCCGGAGGTAGACCTCACGCTGGCGTTCGCCCAGCTCCTCCTGGACCTGGCTCCGGATCTGCTCCTGGGCCTCCAGGCGGTCGATCTGCTTCTGGAGGTGGACCAGGAGCTTCCGCAGCCGGTCCTCCACGGAGAGGGTCTCCAGCAGGGCCTGCTTCTCCTCCACCTCCAGGTCCGTGTAGAAGGCCACCAGGTCGGCCAGCTCCCCGGGCTCGGTGACGCCGCCCAGCAGGTGGTCCACCACCTCCTGGGGCACCCCGCGCATCCGGCTCAGGTCGGTGGCCTTCTCCCGCACCTCGCGGTAGAGGGCCGAGAAGGGGGCCTCCTCCTCGTCCAGGGGCTCCATGTCGTCCATGCGCCGGCAGACGACCTCGATCCGGCCCTCCCGTTCGGCGAACTCCAGGGCCGCGCCCCGGAACTGCCCCTGGACCACCATCTGGATCCCGCCGGGCACGCGCTGCATCTGGGCGATACGGCACACCGTCCCGACCCTGTGGAGGTCGTCGGGCTCGGGCTCCTCGACCTCGGCGTCCTTCTGGGTGACGGCGAAGACGAGGCCGTCCTCGGCGGTGGCGGTCTCGACGGCCCGGAGGGTCCGGTCCCGGCCGGCGGCGATGGGCGCCGCCACCGCGGGGAAGATGACCGTGCCGCGGAGGGGGATCACGGGCAGGCGGAGGCGCTTCGAATCCACCTCCGGGGTCTCCTCCTCCAGATCGGCGTCGGCCAGGAGGGGGGACAGGTCCTGTCCCGCCTCGACCTCGGTGAAGCCTTCGCCGGGGCTCTCCGGAGCGTCGGCCTCGTTTCCCTTGGCTCCCTGATCGGTCATCTTCTATCCTGTTCTGTACGGATCCTTTCGGGACGATGTCCGCGTGGGGGGGCTCAGGGTGCAGGTTTCGCGCCGATCCAGCGACGATGAGGTGCCGCCGTCCGCGCCGTTCTGGCACGGGGGGCCGCGACGGCCTCGAGGTTCGGGCCGCCGGGATGCCACCGTGACACGGGGCCGGACCGAGCGATGTGCAACGGCCGCCGCGGCCGCACCGGAGCCGGAGGGGCCGGACCGTACGGACCGCTCTGACGTACGATTCCGGGCGATGCCGGGCCTGCGCCCGGCGCCGCGCGCCCGTTTCGCGAAGGACGCGATGTCCGCCCAGGACGCGACTTCCGCCGGAGGACCCGAGCCGTGAGCGAGCAGACCTACTTCCGAAAGGGCCTCGGCCTGAAGGAGGAGATCAAGCCGGTCCTGGACTCCGAGTACGGGAGCGCCCTCGTCACGGCGCTGAAGGCCCGGGGACACTCCGCCACGGTGGGACGGGTCCGATTCCGGCTGGCCGAGAGCTTCGGGTTCTGCTACGGCGTGGACCGGGCGGTGGAATACGCCTACGAGGCCCGGGAGAAGTTCCCGGATCGGAAGATCTACCTGGTGGGCGAGATCATCCACAACCCCCACGTGAACCGACAGCTCCGGGACATGGGGATCACCTTCCTCTACCCCGACGACGAGGGGCGCTTCGACTTCTCGGAGGTGGGGCCCGAGGACGTGGTGATCCTCCCGGCCTTCGGCGTGGGGATCGAGGACTTCCAGCGCCTCCAGGAGATGGAGTGCATCGTGGTGGACACCACGTGCGGCTCGGTGCTCCTGGTCTGGAAGCGGGTGGAGAGCTACGCCGAGGACGGCTTCACCGCCGTGATCCACGGCAAGTACTACCACGAGGAGACCCGGGCCACCAGCTCCCAGGTGAAGAAGCACGAGGGCGGGAAGTACCTGGTGGTGCGTGACATGGACGAGGCCGAGGAGGTCTGCGCCTACATCCGGGGTGAGGGGGAGCGGGAGGAGTTCATGGAGAAGTTCGGCCACTGCTCCTCGGAGAACTTCGACCCGGACCGGGACCTGGGGCGGATCGGGGTGGCCAACCAGACCACCATGGTGGCCTCCGAGTCGCTGGCCATCGGGGAGCGGCTGCGGGAGGCCATGGCCGACCGGTACGGCGAGGAGGAGGCCGAGGAGCGCTTCCGGAGCTTCGACACCATCTGCTCCGCCACCCAGGACCGCCAGGACGCCGTGCTGGAGATGATGGAGGAGCCCCCGGAGATCATGGTGGTCATCGGCGGCTACAACTCCAGCAACACGAACCACCTGGCCCACCTCTGCTCACAGCACACCACCACCTACCACATCGAGGACGCGGCCTGCGTGGACTTCCGCGAGGGGGTCATCTCCCACAAGGAGATCATGGGCGAGGAGCGGCTGGAGACCGCCGGGTGGCTCCCGGAGGGCGAGGTGGAGATCGGCCTCACCGCCGGGGCGTCCACCCCGGACAGCAAGATCGGGGAGA
The DNA here is from genome assembly GCA_964627425.1 of uncultured Gemmatimonadota bacterium. Taxonomy (GTDB): domain Bacteria; phylum Gemmatimonadota; class Gemmatimonadetes; order Palauibacterales; family Palauibacteraceae; genus Caribbeanibacter. The sequence continues at coordinate 12,165 of CAZVIY010000005.1, read as the reverse complement.
CGGTGGAGCGGATCCTCCTGCAGGCGGGCTACTCGCCGGAGGAGCTCCTGGGCGGCGACGGTTCGTCGGCCGAACCGCCGGCCGAGTCGACCGCCGGGTCGTCGGCCTCGCCCGCGGCGGGGTCGCCGGCCGCCTCCTGACGGGATCCTCCGGAGGAGCCGCCGGGAGATCGGTCGGGGGCGCCATCGGCGAGCTCGATCCCCGACAGCTCCAGGGTGATCCCCTTCGTGACGGCGGCCGCCAGGTTGTACAGGATGGCCGCCACCGAGGCGAAGATCCCGCCCGCCAGCCCGTAGATCGCGGGGAAGACGGCCAGCGCCCACGGCCCGAGCCGGTCCAGGACGGTGAGCTGGTAGTCCTGGGGCAGGGGCACGCTGGCGGCCGCGGCCACCAGGCCTCCCACCATGAGCCCCGCCGTCCCGTAGATCACCAGGGCCAGCAGAAAGACGGAGCCCACGCCCACCTTCCGGACCCGGACCTTCATGCCCGCCCTCCCGCCCGGGTGGCCGAGAGGGCCTCCACCACGGCCCGGTTGTCCTCCACGAGGTTGTAGAAGTGTGGGGAGATGCGGACGCATCCCGCCCGGCTGTCCACCACGATCCCCTCCTCCGCCAGCGCCTCCACGGCGGCCTCCGCCGCGGGATGGCGGACCAGGACGATGGCGGAGCGCCGGTCCGGATCGTCGGCGGCCTTCAGGTCGTGGAAACCGGCGGCGCCCAGCCGACGGATCAGGTCCTCGGTGAGGGCCCGGTTCCGCTCCCGGATCCGGCCGATCCCCATCTCCTCGACGATCTCCAGGCCGCCGGCGGCGGTGAAGGCGGCGCCCACGGCGGGGGTCCCCGTCTCGAACCGACGGGCGCCGGGCCGGAGCTCGGGGTCCCGGAGGTCGAAGGCGAAGGGATCGCGGACGCCGAACCATCCCAGCGTGGAGGGCTCCAGTCGGTCGGCCAGCTCCCGGCGCGCGTAGAGGAAGGCCAGACCCGGCCCGCCGCAGAGCCACTTGAGGCAGCCGGAGAGGAGGAAGTCCACCTCCCAGGCCTCCACGTCCACCGGGACCTGCCCGTTGGACTGGTAGGCGTCCACCAGCAGCCGGGCGCCGGACCCGTGGGCGATCTCGGCCAGCGCCGGCACGTCCTGGATGGCCCCGCTGGTGAAGAACACGTGGGAGGTGGCCACCAGGGCCGTCCGGCCGTCCACGGCGTCGGCGATCCGTTCCAGAGGGACCGTGGCCCCGTCGGGGCTCTCCACGATCTCCACCTCCACCCCGTGTCGGCGTCGGCCCAGGAACTGGTAGGCCACGGTGGGGAAGTCCAGCTCGGTGAGCACCACCTTCGGCCGCTCCCGGAAGTCCAGGGCCCCGGCCACGGCGGCGAGCCCCGAGGAGATGTTGGGCGTCAGGGCTACGTCGTCGGCCTCGGCCCCCACGGTCCGCCCGAAGGCGGCCCGGACCTCCTGGAGCCGGTCGAGCCAGATCTCGTACCAGGCGCTGGCTCCCAGCTCGTGCCACTGCTCCTCGAACTCCCGGCGCCGGCGCACCGACCGCCGGGAGAGGGCGCCCAGGGAATTGGAGTTCAGGTAGACCTTCCGGTCGAGGATGGGGAACTCGGACCGGTAGTCCCGGGCCAGCTCGCGGTGCGGCGCGGTGGCGGAGGGCGCGGTCGCCCGGCTATCGTTCACGTGAGCACCTCGGGTGACCATGTCTCGGATGACCAGGTCCACGGGACGGACGAGGACGGGGGGGTATGACCGGCTCTAGGGCGTTCGACGACAATCTCGGCCCCATGATCGACCCGGAGCAAGCCCGGGAGCTGGAGGAGCGGGACCGGGCCAGGCCCATCCCCGGAGGCCAGCCCGACTGTCCCGAGTGCGGCTCGGAGATGCTGCGGCTGGTGGAGAAGCATCCCGCCCCCCGGGGCTCGGACAGCCCGTTCCGGGTCCGCCTGGTGTGCGGCGCCGACGACTGCCGTGCGTGGACCGTGTACGATTGGTGAGGGCGTCGGGCTACGATCGATGGAACTCCTGGGCACGGAACCGCTCCCCCGTGACGTCGACGCTGGCGTCGGAGGCCAGGTAGACGAAGACATCGGTGACCTCGATGGGACGGGGAAGGGTCATGGGGTCCTCCTCCGGGTAGGCGGCGGCGCGCATCTCGGTCCGCATGGAGCCGGGGTCCACGGCGTTCACGCGGACGCCGTCCTCCTCGAGCTCGCCGGCCATCATCTCCGAGAGGGCCTCCAGGCCGTTCTTGGAGACGCAGTAGGCGCCCCATCGGGGCCGTCCGTGGTCGCCCACCCCCGAGGAGACGTTCACCAGCGAGCCTCCCGTGGCCCGGAGGTGGGGCACGGAGGCGCGGGCCACGAGGAAGGCGCCGGTGAGGTTCACCTCCAGGACCTGACGCCATGCGTCGGTCGGGTACTCCTCGACCGTGACCCGGGGGCCCAGGACCGAGGCGTTGTTCATGACGGCGTCGGCCCGGCCGAGCTCCTCGGCCGTGGTGGAGAACCACCGCTCGACGTGGGACTCGACGGAGACGTCGGCGGGGACCGCCAGGCAGCGGCCGTCCGACCCGGCCTCGAGCTCCCGGGCCACCTCCCGGAGCTCGTCCTCGCTCCGGGCGCAGACGGAGACGTCGGCCCCCTCCTCCAGGCAGCGCCGGGCCAGGGCCCGTCCCAGCCCCCGGGACCCTCCGGAGATCATCACGACCTTCCCGTCCAGCTCCATGGACCCTCCCTCGGTGACGTGATCGTCGTCGGTGGCGCGCGCCCGAGCCGGCCCCCTCGGGCCCGCGGCCCGGACCGACTCCGGCTGGAAGAATCGCGCCATCTCCGGGCGGGGTCCCCCGCCGGAGGGCGCGTCGCTCCGGGGCGGCGGTGAGGGAGGGCTACGCCCCGCCGCGGGTGGAGGAGGGGGCCGTGCCGGGGCCCGCCTCCCGGGAGCTCGCCGAGCGTCTGGCCGCCGTCGAGTCCCGGAACGTGACCTTCCGGTCGGAGGAGTACCCCGTCTTCTGGGAGGAGGCCCGGGGCGCCAACGTGTGGGACGTCGACGGGAACCGGTACGTGGACCTCACGGCGGCCTTCGCCGTGGCGGGGCCGGGCCACCGGCATCCCCGGGTGGTGGAGGCCGCCCGCCGTCAGGCGGAGCGGCTGGCCCACGGGATGGGCGACGTCCACCCGCCGGCGGTGAAGGTGGAGCTCCTGGAGCGGCTCGCGGAGATCCTGCCCATGGAGGATCCGCGGATCGTCCTGGGCACCTCGGGCTCGGAGGCGGTGGAGGTCGCCCTGAAGACCGCCCGGCTCCACACGGGGCGCCCCGGGGTGATCGCCTTCACCGGCGCCTACCACGGCCTGACCTACGGGGCCCTCTCGGTGACCGACCGGGCCCACTTCCGGGAGCCCTTCGAGGACCAGCTGAACCCTCACGTCCGGCGGGCCCCCTATCCCCATCCGTTCCGGCCGCCGCCGGAGCTGGCGGGGGGGCGCGGGGACGGAGCATCCTCCCCCGATGCCGCCCCGCGAGACGCGGCCCTGCGAGACGCCGACCTGCACGACGCGGCCCTCGCCCGGGTGGAGGAGCTGCTGCGGGCGAACCCGGTGGGCGCCGTGATCGTCGAGCCCCTCCAGGGCCGCGGCGGCGAGGTGGTCCCGCCGGCCGGGTTCCTGTCGGGGCTCCGCGCCCTCTGCGACGAGCACGGGGCGCTCCTGGTGGTGGACGAGATCTACACGGGATTGGGCCGGACCGGCCGGCTCTTCGCCTGTGGGGAGGAGGGCGTGGTCCCCGACCTCCTCTGCGTGGGGAAGGCGCTCTCCGGCTGCCTCCCCATCTCGGCGTGCGCCGGACGCCGGGAGGTGATGGAGGCGTGGCCGCCCTCGGAGGGCGAGGCGAAGCACACCTCCACCTTCCTGGGGAACCCCCTGGCCTGCGCAGCGGCCACGGCGTCGCTGGAGGTGCTGGAGGAGGAGGGGCTGGCGGAGCGGGCGGCGGAGACGGGCCGGCGCTGGCGGCGGGAGCTGACGGAGGCCCTGGCCGGGATCGACGCAGTGGGCCAGATCCGGGGCCGGGGGCTCATGGTGGGCGCGGACCTGGTGGACCGCGGGGACGGACGGACCCCGGACGGAGAGCTCGCGGCCCGGGCCACGGCGGAGATGCTCCGGCGGGGATGGATCGTCCTGCCAGGGGGCCCAGACGGAAACGTCCTCTCCCTCACGCCTCCGATTCCCATTCCCATGGCGCTCCTGGAGGCCGCCACGGAGGAGCTGGCCGAGGTCCTGCGGGAGACGGGCTGACCCCACCGGCGACAGCGGACGCGGGCGGCGAGGGGGCCCGGGTTTCAGCGTGGAATCCGCGCCTCTACATTGGAGGCTCGAGCCAGCGGACCGAGCGAGCGGGAGCGCCATGTCCAAGCCGGAGATCCAGGTTCAGGGGACCCCGAACCCCAACGCCGCCAAGTTCGTCGTGGACCGCCAGGTGACCGCCGGCGAGAGCCGCTCCTACTTCGACGCCGACTCGGCCGAAGGCGACCCCCTGGCCGAGCGGCTCTTCCAGGTGGAGGGCGTCCGCGCGCTCCTCCTGGCCGACGACTTCATCACCGTCACCAAGAGCCCCGACCTGGAGTGGGAGGACATGGTGGACGACGTGCGCCGGGCCGTGGAGGAGGGGCTGGAGTAGGGACCGGAATAGGAGCCGGAGCAGGGGCGGCTCCAGGAGTACGTCCAGCGGAGACACCTCCGCGGATGCGTCAACGCGCACACCTCCGCGGATGCGTCAACTCGGCTCGTGTGTTGAGAGCCACGGCTGTTGAGAGCCGGTCTTGGTCGGAGGTCGCCCCGCTCCCTGCACGGAGGTGAGCCCCGGCGCCGGCCTCCCGCCCGGGAGCTTCCCCTCCGGGCTCCCGGACGGGCGGCCTCAGGGCGGCGGAGCCTCCGGCTCCTCTCTCAAGGGAGACACCTCCGCGGATGCGTCAACTCGGCTCGTGTGTTGAGAGGCACGCCTGTTGAGAGGACCGGGGGGATCAGAGGCTGCCCGCTCCCCGCAGACCGACGAGGGCGGCAGAGCCGATTCCCGGGCCGCCGCCTCGGAGGCCCGGGAGGAAGCCGACCCGGGGTCCGGCGTCGGCCCGCCGCGCGGGGGAAGCGGCGGCGCGAGCGCCTCCAGGGCGAAGTCCACATCCATCTCCCCGCCGTCCCAGTCCGGGGTGGCGGTCCACTCGTCGATCCCCAGGGCCCGCTGCTCGCGCTCCAGGGCGCCCACCGGATCCTCGGGCACGGCCTCCGGCGCCGGCACCGGCGGCAGCTCCCGCCCGTCGGGCCGGATGAAGCGCACCGTCCGGTCCGCCCCGTCCAGGGCCATCCGCCAGCCGCCTTCGTGTACGAACCGGTGGTGGCGGCGGCACAGCAGCGCCAGGTTCTCCAGCGCCGTGGGCCCGCCCCGGGTCCAGTGGACGATGTGGTGGGACTGGCAGTAGCGGCTCCCGCAGCCCGGGAACCGGCACCCCCGGTCCCGGGCGTCGAGCGCCCGGCGGAGCGCCGTCGGCGGCCGGCGCCGCTTGCGTCCCACATCGAGGACGCTCCCGTCGCTTCCCCGGGTCATCTCCACCGTGGAGCAGTCGCAGGCCAGCCGGCGGGCGGTACCGGCGAACAGGTCGGGCCCGCCGTCGATCTCGGGCGCCTCGGCGGGACCCGGAGCGGCCGCCCCCTCCGGCGCCTCCCCTGCCTCCTCGATCCCCGCCAGCGTCTCCGCGGCCACGCGCACCACCACCTGGAAGCGCTCGGCGCGGCCCACCACCCCGCCCGCCTCCGTCCGCAGCCCCTCGCCCAGGGCGGCCTCGGCCACCAGCCCCAGGGCGTCGGCCCATCGCCGCCGCCGGGGGACGGGCGCCTCCCGGGCGGCCTCGGCCGCCGCGTCCTCCTCCGCTAACATCTCCTCCGTCTTCCGCGTCCGGTAGAGCTCCTCCTCGGCCGCCTCCAGCGCCTTCTTCAGGACGGCCCCCGCCTCGGGGTCCAGCCGGCCGTGGATCCGCCAGCTGCCGCTCGCCGCCGGCGTGAGCCACAGCTCGCGGCCCTGGTGGCGCTCCCGTTCCTCGGCCACCAGCTTAGCGATCGCCCTGTCGGAGGCCTGCCACCGGCGGACCAGCCGGGCCACCTGGGAGGCCGGCACCTGGCCGGCCAGCTCCACCAGCTCCTCCTCGTTGTCCGGCGTGGCCACCCGGGTGAGGACCCGGGCCACCGAGTAGCTCAGCTCGCCCCGGGAGAGCGCCTCGCTCAGCGCCGGCAGCTCGGCCAGCGCCCGCGCCACCCGGACCCGCTCCCGGGCCGCCCCCGGCGTGATCCCCGTGCGCCAGGCCAGCCACTGGGCACAGCTCTTCGCTCCGTCCCGGTGCCAGCCCCGCCAGTGGTCGAACGCCCGGATCATGACCAGCAGCCGGTAGGCGGCTGCCTCCAGGTGGGCCGACAGGCGCGCGATGTCGTCGCCCAGCGCGTCCACCTCCCGCTCCCGCGCACGGCGCGCCTCCGGGTCCCGGGGCCAGGGGTTCAGGGGCTCGTGGGTCGAGTCGTCGGGAGGGGCGGGTCTCTCGCCGGCGGCCGGGGGATCGGCAGGCTGGAGGGCAGCATCGTTCTGCGGGGCGGATGCGGGGTGGATCATGGGAGCTCTCCCTGTGGGACTGAACACCGAACAGATACCGAAGACAATATAATCGGCCGGATTTTCGGTCTTCAGATGGGCTCCTCGCCGTGAGATCGGGGGCTCCGAGGCGTCGGAGGGGGCTCGGGGCCACCGGGGGCGGTAGGGGGCGGACGAGGGGCGCGAGGCGGGGACCGGAGGGCGGGGTCGGGACCGCAGCCATCCCGAACCCCGAATCCTGTCAACCCCCTATCGGGAATCCGTCTACGGCCCCGGTGTCGCCCCATCCCCGGATTCCCGTGCTAACGCGACAGGATTCTCAACAACCCGGCCTCTCAACACTCGGGCGGTGTTGACGCATCCGCGGAGGCGTGGCCGTTGACGCGTCCGCGGAGGTGGAGGGGGCGATGACACCTCCGCGGTAGTCGGCTGGTCCGAGCGCCCCTAAAACACCCTTGACCCACCCCGGTAGATCTACGTATTAATGGACCGTAGCAACGGGGGTGCCCCCCGGAGGGCACCGCCGTCCCGAGCGTCTCGTTTCCGGCGGGGTCCTCGATGAACCGTGTTCGCTCCGGAGGGTTCATTCTCGGCGGGCTTCTCCCGGCCCTGCTCTTCATGGCCGGTGGTGTTTTCGCGCAGGAGCCGACCATCGAGGTGGGCGCCATCACGGGGCGCGTCCTGGAGGAGGACACCTTCCAGCCGGTGGCCTCGGCCATGGTGACGCTGGCCGACGGGAGCGCCGGCGCGCTGACCGGCTCCGACGGCCGCTTCGTGCTCACCGGCGTCCCCGCCGGCCGGCACACCCTGCGGGTGAGCCACATCAGCTACGGCGACGCCGAGCGGGAGGTGGAGGTCCGGCCCGGGGCCGACGCCCGTGTGAGAGTGGTGCTCACGCCGGAGGCGGTGGAGGTGGACACCCTGAAGGTCGAGGTGGAGGGCCCCGAGTCACGGACCCGGCTGTCGGGGCGGGTGCTGGAGGGAGACACGCGGCGTCCGGTGTCCGACGTCCACCTCTTCCTGGAGGACCTTAACCGGCATGCCACGTCGAGCGGTGGCGGCACCTTTATCTTCGAGGACGTCCCGGCCGGGGAGCACGTGCTCCGCCTGGAGCACCTGGGCTACCGGTCGGAGGAGGTGCCCGTCTACGTGCCCGAGAACCAGGCGCTGGGGCTCACCCTCCGTCTCGATCCCCAGGCGCTGGAGATGGAGGAGCTCCGGGTGACGGTGGAGGGGGAGATCCGGCTTCCGAGGCTGGTGGAGGAAGGCTTCTACCGGCGCCGGGAGATCACGTCGGGGCACTTCTTCGGTCCACAGTACCTGAGCAAATGGCCTCCTGTCTTCCTGTCCCGGTTGCTGAACCGCGCGCCTGGCTTTCGTGCCCGCTGGGATCGCTCTGCCAGGACCTATGAGATCGTGAATACGCGACCGGGCTGCGGGAAGATGCGCGTTCGGGTCGACGGCCGGCCCTGGAAAGGGCCGCTCACCCTGCCGGGACCGGCCGTAGCAGCCGTGGAGGTCTATCGAGGATACTCCGACGCTGCCGGAACGACCTTGGACCGTGGTCGGTGTGGTGCGATCTACGTCTGGACCTGGAAAGGGAGGAATCCCTACCGGAACCTCACCTGGGACGACTGGGAGGAGATCTCCTGCCCGCGCTCCGGCGTCGACCGGACGGGCTGCTAGCTGTGGTGTTCCCGATCGTCCTCGAGCCGCCGCTCGAGGAGGCGTAGCAGCTCCCCGAAATCCTCCAGGGCGGGTCCGATGCTGACGGCGACGACCTCGTAGTCGATGTCTTCGTACAGGTGGACCAGGACGTTGCGGAGGCCCGCCGCGTCGGCCAGCCTTCGGGCCAGCGGATCGGGGAGGAGGTCCTCCTCGGCTGCCAGCAGGAACGTCTCTCGATAGGATCCCGGGGTCTCTCCCCGCTCGGCCAGCTGGTGGGCCAGCACGTCGACGCTCACCTGAACGACGAGCTCCAGCAGTCTCTCGACCTCGTACGGCTCCTCCCGGAGGTCGGCCGCATCCCGGCCGCGGTGGGAGTCGAGGTCCTCCAGGTAGCGTCGGAGCTGATCGAGCTTCCGCGCGAGCACCTCAGGGGACAAGGCGGCCCTCCTCCGCCAGCCGCCGCAGGGTTCGTTTCCGGAGTCTCCGGAAAGGAAGCGCGTCCTGGTAGAGCTTGAGTGCCCGGACCTTCTCCCGGACGAAGAGCCCGGATTCCTCCTCGTGGACGGGGCGCCCGTGGCGAAAGATCTCGAAGCGGAGCACCGGGTCCGTACCGGGATGGAGAAAGACCACGTCGGCCCTGTCGGCTTCCAGCCGATCCTGGATCTCGCCCGCGATCCGTAGGCGCCGAAGAGGCTCGGGCATCTCGGAGAAGTCCACGGCCACGTCCAGATCGCTCATCGGGCCGGATCGGCCGGATGCCCGGCTCCCGAAGACCACGACCAGTCGGCATCCGGCGTCTTCGGCCCATCGCCGGAGTGGTTCCACGGAGAGATCAGATTCCATCCACGGGTCCTCGCAGAGGGATCGATATGGATTCAGCGCCGAGCCGGGCCGCTGCACATGGTCTCCTACGATCGACCAACGTAACGTGGAATGAGGGCCGTCGCCTGCCCTCCGGCCTCCACCCCTCCGTCGATCAGACCTCCGCGTTCCCCTCGTCGGGTTCGTCAGCGATCTCCACCCCCTCTTCCCGGAGCGCCGCCGGCACGCCCTCCCGGTAGGTGGGATAGCGGAGCTCCACCTCCAGCTCCTCCCGGAGGCGGCGGTTGGAGACCCGCTTGCTGCCCAGCTTCCGGGCCAGGGCGCTCTCCGAGTATCGCTCCCGGGCTTCCTCGGGAGTGAGGCCGGGGATCTCCTCGATGCCCAGCAGCTCGGCGGTGTAGCGGGCGTAGTCGGCCGACGGGTGGGGCTCGTCGTCGCAGGCGTTGTAGACCCGGCCGTTGGCGCCGCGGGTCCAGGCCGCCTCCAGGGCTGCGGCCAGGTCGTCCACGTGGATCCGGTTGGCCCAGGGGTCGGCGCCCTCGATCAGGTGGTAGCGGCCCTCCTCGAGCCGGCGGCGGAGGGTGCGGCTCGGGCCGTAGATCCCGGCGGGCCGGACGATGCGGGGCCGGGCGTCGTGGACCCAGCCGTGACGGAGGACGGCTCGCTCGGCGGCCAACCGGGCCCGGCCGGTGGGGGAGTCGGGCTCGGGTACGGCCGACTCGTCCACCCACTCCCCGCCCCGGTCCCCGTAGACCGAGGTGCTGGAGACGTAGACGAAGCACTCCAGGGGTGCCCGGGCCAGGGCTTCCATGACCCGGTCGACCCCTGGGGTGTCCTCGGCGGGGCCCACCGGCGGGACCGAGTAGAAGCAGACCTCCGGCGCCGTCTCCCGGAGCGCCGGCACGCTCTCCGGGTCGACCACGTCCACCTGGAGCGGGCGTATGCCGTCCGCCCGGAGCTCCTCGGCACGCTCCGGCGAGCGCGTGGTCCCGGTGACCTCGTGGCCCTCCTCCAGGAGTCGATGGGCCAGGCGGCGGCCGGTGTAGCCGCAGCCCAGGATCAGGACACGGGCCACCGGGGCGCCGGGATCAGCCGCCTTCCTGCTCGATGGGCTCCTTCTCGGGGAAGAAGCTCAGGCCGGAGCCGCGGACCAGCTCGCGGAAGTCCGCCACCTCCTCGCGGAAGACCCGGTTCGTGGCGGCCACGGCCTCCCGGACCTTTTCCTTCGCGATCCGCAGGAAGGTGCGCTGGGCCTCGGTGGGCGCGTCCCACGAGGAACTGAGGGAGTAGTAGGCGCCGTTGATCTCGCTCATGGCGCTCGAGTCGGCGGTGATGCCCTGGGTCGAGTCGCTGGCCGGGCCGTCGAGCATCGCCTGCACCCGGTAGAGGCTCGAGTCCAGCCGGTCGGCCTCGGCCCGAATGGAGTCGGCGGACTCGATCTCGTCCCGCTCCAGCACGCTGAGGACGTCGTCGATGGAGGCCCGGGCGTCGCGCACCCGCTCCACGGCTTCCGTGGCGGTCTCGATGGTGCGGCCGGCGTCCATGAGGGCGGCCAGCTTGGCCTCGCGGTCGGCCATGGTGACGTCGCTCCGGGGGTCGGCCCGGACCTCCACGGATCCGGTCACCGTGTCGTCCAGGGCCGTGATCCGGAGGCCGTACTCACCCGGGAGGACGCCGGGGCCGCCCGGCGGGCCGAAGGGACCCTCCTCCTCCTGCCCGGGCCGCTCGAAGCCGTCCATCTCCAGGTCCCAGGTGAAGCGGTTGATTCCGTCCTCCAGCTCCTGCTCGAAGGTCCGGACGGCCGAGTCGGCCTGGAGCACCTCCACCTTCGCCTGGACCGTCGAGCCCTCGTCGCCGCCGCCGTCGCTGGCCTCGTCGCCCGCGGCCGCCTCCGGCACGGAGGCGTTCAGGGTGATCATGGCGCCGTAGGGCTCGTTCTCGCCGGCGTACTTGGCGCTCCCGTCGAACCGGTAGACCTGGGGAGCGGCCACCTCGTGCTGGATGGCGGGACCGGCGTCGAACAGGTGGAGGGTCCGGTCCAGGAGGCCGGCGTCACGGGCCAGGGCACGGAGGGGCCGGACGTCGTCCAGTACGTAGACGCCGCGGCCGTGGGTGCCGGCCACCAGGTCGTGCTCCACGGGCTGGACGTCCAGCGCCCGCACGGGCACCGTCGGCACCCCGTGGGTCCACTTCGTCCAGCTCTCGCCGCCGTCCGGGCTCACGAAGAGTCCGAACTCGGTGCCCTGGTAGAGGAGCGACGGCTCCACGGGATCCTGGAGCACGGTCCGGGCGAATCCGTCCACGCCGTCCGTGGACAGCCGCGTCCAGCTCTGCCCGTGGTCGTCCGTCCGGTACACGTAGTTGGTCCAGTCGCCGTGCATGTAGTCGTGGACGGCCACGAAGGCGGTCCCGGCGTCGTGGACCGAGGCGTGGACGTGGCTCACCCAGCCGTTCCGGGGCTTGCCGGGCATGTTCCCCTGGACGTTGGCCCACGTCTCGCCGCCGTCGGTCGTGACCTGGACGTTCCCGTCGTCGGTGCCGGCCCAGACGACGTCCGGGTCCACGGGGCTCTGGTCGATGGCGTAGACGGTGGTGTAGTTCTCGGCCTCGGTGACGTCCTTCGTCAGGCCGCCGGAGACGGGCTGCCGCTGCCACTCGGGGTTGTCGGTGGTGAGGTCGGGGCTCAGGGTCTCCCAGGTGATCCCGTCGTCGGGGCTCCGGTGGACGTACTGGCTCCCGTAGAAGACCACGTCCGGGTCGTGGGGGCTCACCTCGATGGGCGAGTTCCAGTTGAAGCGGAGCTCGACGGAGTCGGCCGGGGGATCGGGCCGGACCGCCCGGCGGTTGCCCGTCTCCAGGTCGTAGCGCTGGAGGTTCCCGCCCTGGGACATGACCCAGCCGTAGCGGGGGTCGTTCGGGTCGTCCAGGGCGCCGAACCCGTCGCCGAATCCGATCTCGGTCCAGTGGTAGTTCCGGATGCCGCCCTGCTCCCAGACCTCGGCCGGTCCGCGCCAGGAGCCGTTGTCCTGGAGGCCGCCGTAGACGTGGTAGGGCGTG
>CAZVIY010000004.1:0-184402 GCA_964627425.1 uncultured Gemmatimonadota bacterium | reverse complement strand
GCAGCGCCGCCTTGAAGGCGTGCTCGTGGGCGGCCATCAGCGTGATCTCGTCGGCCAGCTCCTCCAGGGCATCGTCGTCCGGGGGCTCGGCCTCGTGGGCGAAGACCTCGGGAGTGTACGCGGTGAAGGGAGAGGGGGCTTCCTCCTCTGGCCCGGCCGGCGCGGCACCCTTGGCGGAGGTAGCCTCCGCCTCCGGCGCCGCTCCGTTCGCGGACGGCGTGTCCGGCTCCACTTCGGACGGCTCCCGAGCCGCTTCCCTCAGGAGAGAGCTTCCCACCGTCCGTTCCGCCATCGTCTCGTAGCTCACCGCCCGTGCCGCGCCCGTCATCGCTCCTCGTCTCCTGCCGGGGCCACCGTCCCGTCGTCCTCTCATCCCGGGGAACCGTCCATTCCTGGTCCTCCCGAGGGCCCATCTGAAGGTGAGATCCGATTCGAAGTTTCACCCTCAGTGTAGGCGGCCGGATCAACGCATTAGCAACAGATCGGGCGAGACCGTATCAACGCTCCCAGCAACAGATTCGGCCGGCTACCGCCCCCGAGACGAGCAGCGGCGAGGAGCAGCGAGCAGCCACGAGGACGGCCCTTCACCGACGGCGGCGACTAGCTCGGAAACGCTGGCACAGGGGCGGGTGAGCGCCCACCGGTGCACGCCCACCAAGGAATGAGGCGACCGGGAGAGGCGAGTGGAAGCCGCCAGCAGGGACCCTATTCGGAGGACGGAGCTAGTTGCGCCGTCAGCTCGACCGTTTCCGGGCCGCACCTGCCCTCGGGAACCACGACACCCGACCGGTGCCAGGGAAAAAAACCCGCCTTGTCTGCCGTCACCTCGTAGGTGCCCGCCCTCTCATGGGCCAGGGTGGCCGGGAAGGTGTCGTCCCCGACCCTGGCTCGCGCGCTGTCCGTGAAGGATCCCTCCTGCGCGATGACCAGCGCGTCGTCGAGCGGTTCGCCCGTATCCGCGTTCTCCACCGTGACGGAGAGTGCCGGCTCGGCGATGGCGAGACAGACCTCCGGACCGGACGTGGAATCACAGCCGGCCAGAATAGCGCCCAGGGCGAGAAAGGAGAGGGCGCGGATGAAGCCTGTACGGTGGGACATGTTTGGGCGGCCTCCTCGGAGGGACTGGTCGGCGGTCGGGCCTCGGTAGGGAGAACGAGCGAGACTCCCTCTTCTTGACGAGGGCCGGCCACGGGCCCGTACCCTGAACCCGTTTGGCGACGCCACCCGGGGACGCCACGACCCGGGACCGCGAGCCCTCATCCCTGGAGGCCTCTCTCGGTACCGATGTCCCTCACCCGCGATTCGTATCCTCTCAGGCCGGGCTGTCCGAGAACTCGATGTCCACGTCCCGCCGGGCCAGCGCGGCGATGAAGGGCTCCGCCGGGATGCCCTCGTCCGGGGGACGGACGCCGGGCCCCTGGATCTGCCCCCGGGCCAGCATGGTGCCCACGATGGACAGGGTGAAGCCGGTGCAGCGCTCCATGGCGGTGAGCCCGGTCTCGGGGTCCTTCCGGTCCAGCAGGTCCCACCGGAGGAGCCGGTCCTGGCCGGCCCGCTCGCCCCGGGCCACCACCCGGAGCGCCACCAGGTCCGGCGCGTCCGGTTTGCGGAGCACCGGCTCGGCGCAGGCGATGAAGACGTCCCGGGGCCGGACCTCGGCGCCGTCCACCGTCACCGGCTCCCGGGACAGGAGGCCCAGCTCCCGGATGGCCTTCATGATCCCGGCGTGTCCCGGGTAGCGGAGCGTCTTGTAGGAGAGCTCCTCCACCCGGTCCTCGTAGCGGAAGGGGAGCACCGACGCCCCCCCGGCCGTGTGGAATGCCTCCAGGGAGCCCAGGCCGCCGAAGTCCACCTCCTCCACCTCGGAGAGGGCCTCCACCTCCGTCCGCCGGCCGTCCCGGATGATCCAGGAGGGGGTCGTGTAGTAGTCCAGCGCGCCCTCCAGAGAGTAGACCACCTGATAGTTCAGGGGCGGCTCGGGCTCCTGGGGCAGCCCGCCCACGTACATCCGCACGCTCTCGGCCCGGTCCAGGCGGCGGACTCCTTCGGCGGCCAGCACGTTCACCATCCCCGGCGCCAGGCCCACGTCCGGCACCAGGGTGACGCCCGCCTCCCGGGCCTCGTCGTCCCTCTCCATCTGCCGGAACACGATCTCCGTGTTCCCCCCCAGGTCCGAGTAGTGGCACCCGTGGTCGATGGCGAGCCGGGCCAGATCGTCGTTGAAGTAGTAGGGGGCGGCACTCAGGGCCACGTCGTGGTCGGCCATGAGCCCGCCCACGGCCTCCTCGTCCTGGAAGTCCAGTGTCCGCCACCGCAGCCTGTCGTCCTCCAGGGGGAGGGCCCCCTCACGGGGCGCCTCGTCGATGTCGGCCACGGTCACGACGGCCGGGTCTTCGCGCTCCAGGAGGTCGAAGGCGCAGGCCGTTCCCTGGAGGCCGCCGCCGAGGACGAGATATCGGGAGCTCATGGGTCGGGGATCCCTTCTCTGAAATGCCTGAATGGAGGGATGCGGATGGTACGCGCCGGACCGACGGGTGGAGGGGCGGCCGGTCGGTCGCCGCTCGACCCGAGACCGTCGCCGGTACGGGCGGCCGGGTCGTCCGGTTGAGCCCGGCGTGATCCGGACGGCCGACACTATAACGACGGTGGGGGAGAGGGGACAGGGACGCGGCGGCGGACGGGAGGTGGGAGCTTGGAGCGTGGGAGGTCGACGTCACCGGGAAGGTCGCCGGGAAGGAGACGAGGAGGACGCTGGCGCCTGGAGGACGTGCGGATCCGAAGGCTCGCCCGGGTGTCGGTGGGCCGCCAGCTGGAGGCGCATCTGGCGAGGGCCATCGAGGAAGGGCGGCTCGAGGCCGGCCGGAGGCTCCTGAGCACCCGGAGGCTCGCGGCCCGCCTCCCCGTGCACAGGAACACCGCCGCCGCCATCTACAGGCGGCTGGCCCGGAGGGGCCTGGTGGTCGTGTCCCCGCGAAGGAGGGCCCGGGTGGTGGGGGCGGAAGCCCTGCCCTCCGGAGCCGCTCTCTCGCCCGCCGGCGTCGTCCCCACCGGGCACGTGGCCGTGGTGGCGGGCGGGGCCCGGCACCGGGGGGCGGTGGCCCGGGAGCTGGCCTGCCGCCTGGACGGCGCGGCCGAGGTCGTGCCGGTCTCCCCCGAGACCGCGCGAAGGGGCCCGGGAGGTCTCGCCGGTCTCCACCCCGTGGTGGGGGTCGCCCACCTGGAGGCCGTGCGAGGGGTCCACCCCGCCGGCTGCCCGTTGGTACCGCTCTATTACGCCCCCCTGGAGCCGGTCCTGGACTCGGTCCGGCGGTCCGGGGAATGGCGGAGGGCCGTGGTCCTCACCGCCTCGCCCGTCGTCCGGAGGGATCTCCGGGCTCTGGCGGCGGGACGGGAGCGGGGACGGCGGATCGTGGTGCCCGGACCGCTGGGTCGTCGAAGTCTCCGGGCGATCATCGGAGCGAGGGACCTGGTCTGGGCGGATGCGAGCCGGCGCGGGGAGGCCGAAGGAGCGGCCGGACGGCGGCCTCACCCCCTGCCGCTCGTGTCCACCCGGACGGTGCGGGAGTTGCACGCCCTGTTCGACTCGCGCGCGAGATCGGGAGACGCCGCGGCCGTGGGTCGGTAGCGGCCCGAACGGCCGGGACGAATTCCGTCCCCCTTACAGTGACCGGAGAGGATGAAAGCACAGGTGGTTCGAGCCCGGGTTCCCGAGGAGCGTCGGGACGAGTATCTCGACGCGTGGGACGAGTGGAGCGGCCTCCTCTTCCCCATGGGCATCGAGACGGATCTCCTGGAGAGCCAGGAGCGGCCGGGCGATTTCGTGGAGATCACGTGGTTCGATCCTGGGGAGGAGGCCGCCCTGGCCGACGATCGCCTGGTCCGGGTGAACGACCGCCTCGACCGGGCGGCCGAGGAGCGGAAAGGGGCGCGGGAGCTCCACTCGGAGCGGCGCGCCTGAGCGGGAGCCCCACCCGGGGCGGGAAGCACCGACGATCCGGCGGAAAGGCCCGGTTCGTCGGCCTGAAAAGGCCCGTCCGACGCCAGGAACTTGATCGGCCGGAAGGGATAGAGTATGATCGCCGGCCCCCGGGCGACGGGGTCCAATGGCCCGTAGTGTAACGGCAACACGCTTGGCTCTGGACCAAGAGATTCCTGGTTCGAATCCAGGCGGGCCAGCTTTTTTCTCGTATCGATTCGACCGGGGCTCTCGTGATCGGGTGTCCCGCCCGGAGGGGTGGCCGAGTGGCTTAAGGCGGCGCCCTGCTAAGGCGTTGGGCTTTAACGCCCGCGAGGGTTCGAATCCCTCCCCCTCCGCTCTCGCTCCCCGGGGTCGGTCGCGCGCGGTGAGGACCCGCCGATCGGGCGTGGATCCGCCGATCAGGTGACCTGCCGGACGGAGCACGAAGGACCTGGACGGGTGGCCGAGTCTGGCTTATGGCGCACGCCTGGAGAGCGTGTGGGCTCTTACGAGCCTCGTGGGTTCAAATCCCACCCCGTCCGCTGACGCACCCGGAGGGGTGGCAGAACGGCTAATGCACCGGTCTCGAAAACCGGCGCCCTCACGGGCTTGTGGGTTCGAATCCCACCCCCTCCGTTCCTGACGCCGTCGTTCCCGTCCGGATCCTTCCGACGGGGCGGATGCGCTCTTCCACGATGCTCGGCACCTGATCCCTCTTCCGGGCGTCTTCTCCTCTTTTTCTCCCGCTCCACCGGAAATTCCTTCGACTTTCGCCCTCCTTCGCTCCCGGGACTCGGCGCGGCGCGACGAGCCGTTCGCCGTTGATGACGGGCATCTTACGGAAGAAGCGCGGCGAGTGGTCACAGGCTTGCCTCTTGACTCCGGTGCGTCGACGGATCGTCGGGGTACCCTGTCGCGACCTCCGGAATCGACGCCCCTTTCCGAGGAGACCTGATTCCATGACGCCCGAGGACGGCGGACCACCACGTCCCGTCCGGGTACTGCTCGTGGAAGACAACCCGGGCGACGCGCGTCTGCTCCAGGAACTGCTGTCCGAATCCCGGGAGAAGGGCTCGGAGCTCGACTGGGTGAAGACGGCGGCCGAGGCCACCGACCGGTTGAGGGACGGGGCGTCCCCGGACCTGGTCCTGCTCGACTTGAGCCTCCCGGATTCCGAGGGGCTGGAGACGGTCCGGCGGGTCACCGACGCCGGTCCGGCCGTCCCGGTCGTGGTGCTGACGGGACGGAAGGACCCCGAGCTCGGCCGCGCCGCGGTCCGGGAGGGCGCCCAGGACTACCTGGAGAAGGGGGAGGTGACGGCCGAGGGACTCGCACGCTCCCTCCGCTACGCCGTCGAACGGAAGCGCACCGAGGCGGAGATCCGCCGTCAGGGACGGCGCTTCCGGGCGCTCATCGCCAACATCTCCGATGTCATCTCCGTGGTCGCCCCGGACGGGACGGTCCTGTACGAGAGCCCCTCCGTGGAGCGCGTACTGGGCTACGAGCCCGAGGAGCTCGAGGGGGAGGACATCCTCGAGTACTTCCACCCGTCCGACCGTGAGCGTATCCGGCGTCAGATGGGGGAGCTCGCCGGGGAACCCGGGGGCGAGCTGATCGGCGAGGCGAGGTTCCGTCACGCGGACGGCTCGTGGCGGGTGCTCGAGGCGCGCGGCCGGGCGCCGCCCGAGGGGACCGAGATCGGCGGGCTGATCATCGCCTCCCGGGACGTGACCGAGACGCGGCAGGCCCAGGAGGCCCTCGAGGAGAGCCGCGAGCGGTTCCGGGCCCTGGCCGAGAACGCCGCCGACGGCATCGTGACCATCACGGCGGAGAGCCGGATCGTGTACGCCAATCCCGCCGTGGCCCGAATGTTCGGATTCGAGGAGGGCGAGCTCGAGGGGGCCTCCCTGTTCGAGCTGATGCCGGAGGACCTCCGCGAAGCGCATCGGCGGGGACTCGCACGCTATCTGGAGACGGGGGAGCGCTCGCTCGACTGGGGCGGCGTCCAGTTCCCGGCGCGGCGACGGGACGGGACGCGTCTGGACGTCGAGGTCTCCTTCGGCGAGTACGAGGTCGCCGGCCAGCGGCTGTTCACCGGCATGATCCGCGACATCTCGGATCGAAAGGAAGCCGAGGAGGCGCTGCGGCGCGCCCAGGAGATGTTCGAGGGGGTCTTCGAGACCAGTCCGGTGGGGCTGAAGATCGTCGACGCGGAGACGCAGGAGTACCGGACGGTGAACGAGAGCTTCACCCAGCAGTTCGGGTACTCCCGCCAGGAGGTCGAGTCGGGGGAGGTTCGCGACGAGGCTCTGTGGCCGGATCTCGAGAGGCGGAGGCGGATCTACGACCGCGTCAACCGGGGCCGGACGGTGCGGAACGTGGAGGTCCGGCTGCGGCGGAGGGACGGAAGCGTCTTCGACGCCCTGTTCTCGGCGAGCTCCCTCTCCGTCGACGACCGCCGGTACCTGGTCGCGGCGGTCCAGGACATCAGCTACCAGAAGGAGGTCGAGCGGGAGCTCACACACCGGGCGCTCCACGACGAGTTGACGGGGCTCCCGAACCGGGCGCTGCTCGACGACCGGCTGCGTCACGCCCTCGAGCGGAGCGAGCGCAGCGGCGAGGCGCTGGCGGTGCTCTTCGTCGACCTGAAGCGGTTCAAGGTGATCAACGATTCCCTGGGACACGAGGCAGGGGACCGGGTGCTCGAAGAGGTGGCCGGTCGCCTGCTGGACGCCGTCCGCGGGCAGGACACCGTGGCCCGGATCGGCGGCGACGAGTTCGCGGTGTTCCTTGAGGACATCGAGGACGAGGGGGCCACGATGACGGCGGCGGACCGCATCGTCCGGGCCTTCGACGAGCCGGTCGCCCTCGGCGACCAGGAGGTGGCGGTGGAGGCGAGCGTCGGCGTCGTCGTGCACGAAGGGGGCGGGAGCGAGAGACCGGCCCCCACGGACCTGCTCCGGTGGGCGGACGAGGCCATGTACCGGGCGAAGAACAAGCCCGGGACCGCCCGGGTGCTCGCGGATCCCGACCACCCGTCCACCGACACGACCCGGATCGAGCGGGAGCAGCGGCTGCGGGCGGCGCTGGAGGCGGGGGAGCTCGGCACCGTCTACCAGCCGATCTTCGGCGTCCAGGACGGCGAGCTCCGGGGAGTGGAGGCGCTGTGCCGGTGGCA
Organism: uncultured Gemmatimonadota bacterium; assembly: GCA_964627425.1. GTDB lineage: Bacteria > Gemmatimonadota > Gemmatimonadetes > Palauibacterales > Palauibacteraceae > Caribbeanibacter. The sequence continues at coordinate 177,266 of CAZVIY010000004.1, read as the reverse complement.
CGATCCGGACCTGGGAGAGGTTCCCCCGGGCACTTTCATACCGCTGGCCGAAGAGACCGGCCTCATCGTGGAGCTGGGCGAGCAGCAGCTCGAGAAGGCGTGCCGTAGCCTTCTCTCGGAGGGGGTTCCGGGAGAGAGGGGGAGCGGGCGACCGCTCCGCCTGCACGTGAACCTCTCCTCCCGCCAGCTGGAGGATCCGGAGGTCGTGGACAGGGTGGGCGCCGTGCTGGAGCGCACGGGGTTCCCGGCCCACCGCCTGTGCCTGGAGGTGACCGAGAGCGCCGCGACCCGGGAGCCCGAGACCGTGGAGGGGCTCGGAAGGCTGGGCGTGGAGCTGGCCATCGACGACTTCGGCACCCGCTATTCCACGCTGACCCAGCTCAAGCGGCTCCGGGTGGACGCCCTCAAGATCGACCGCTCCTTCGTGGCCGGCCTGCCGGCGGACGACCGGGACCGGGCCATCGTGGCCAGCGTGCTCACCCTGGGCCACGCGCTGGGCCTCGCCGTGGTGGCCGAGGGCGTGGAGACCGAGGAGCAGCTCGAGTTTCTCCGGGGGCTGGAGGTGGACGAGGCCCAGGGGTTCCACCTGGCCCGGCCGATGTCCATCGAGGCGCTGCGGACGTGGATGGAGGCGCGCCCGTGAGCCCGGCGCGGAGCCCCGGCCCGTGATCTACCGGGAGCTCGGCTAGGGACCTAACGCCGTCTCCACGGGGCCCTCGGCCTCCGCCGGCCCCTCTCGAGCGGACCGGGGTAGCCCCGCCCTTCAGTCGTGGAGACGCCGCCGGACCTCGTCGATGCCGTCGGAGTCGCCGAGGAAGGTCAGCCGGTCCCCCTCCCGCAGGAGGGTGTCCGGACGGGGCGTGAGCGCGGCCCCCTCGCGCTCGATGAGGACGACCAGCGTGTTCTCCGGGAACTCCACCTCGGTGAGCCGGCGCCCGATGAGCTCCGTCGTCGGCCCCCGTGGCCGGATCTCCACGGACACGAACCGGTCCTCGTGGAGCATCGCCTCCTTGAGGTCCACCTCGTCGTCGGCGGAGAGCCACATGTCGAGGAAGCCCTCCTTGTCCAGGTGGCTGGCGATCTGGGCCAGGATGTGGAGATGGGCGCTGCTGGACGACCGGGGGCTCACCAGGAAGAAGAAGGCGTACAGGCAGTTCGGATCCTCCGGATCCACGTCGTCCCAGGGGGTCCGATCCTCCAGCGCCTCGAAGTCCTCCGGCACCGGCACCCCGTCCCGGACCCGGACCATCACCATCCGGGACTCGGTGATCCCCTCCAGCCGGAGGTGGGGGAGGGCCGCCCGGTGGGAGACGGGCGTCACACCCAGCCGGGACTCCTCCAGGAACCTCTCCAGCAGCTCGGAGGCCGGGGCCGGGACGGTGTCCGCCAGCCGCTCGGAGGCCTCCCGTGCCACGTCCTCCAGGCTCGCCCGGCCCTCCATGTCCACCACCACCGCGCCTGCCACCACCTGGGCGAAGGGGGCCCACCCGCCCAGGGCCTTCTCCTTGAGGACCTGCCGCAGCTCCGGCTCCAGGCCCTCGTACCGGAAGCGCCCCAGCCGCTCGAAGACGTGGAAGACGGCTCCCTTCCGCTCCACGCGCCCGCGCCCGTAGGCGAAATACCAGACCGTCGAGATCACGATGACGCCCGCGCAGAAGAGCAGGGGCACGCTGCCCAGCTCCACGATGAGCCAGAAGGGCACCAGGAAGCCGGCCAGCTGCATCCAGGGATAGAGCGGCGACCGGAAGCCGGGCACGTAGGAGGGGAGCTGGCTCTCCCGCATGACGATGACGCACAGGTTGAGCATGGCGAAGATCAGGAGCTTGAACGCGCTCGCCAGCTTGGCGACGCCCTCGGCGTCGAAGGTCACCAGGATCACGGCCATGGCCCCCGCCGTGATCACGATGCTGGCGAAGGGGGTCCCGAACCTCCCCAGGTTCGAGAGGAAGCCCGGCAGGAGCCCGTCCCTGGCCATGGCCAGCGGGTACCGGGAGGCCGAGAGCAGACCGGCGTTGGCCGTCGAGGCGAAGGCGGCGAAGGCGGCCACCACCACCAGCCAGAGGCCGGTCTCGCCCGGCAGCCAGTCGAAGAAGGCGTCGGCCGCGGTGGCCACCGGCGTCAGGTCCGAGCGGAGGGCCGTCGGATCCAGGAGGGCCACCATGATGCCCACGCCCACCACGTAGATGAGGGAGACGACCCCCAGGGAGAGGAGCATCCCCAGGGGGATGTTCCGGTCCGGGTCCTTCACCTCCTCGGCCACGCTGGCCACCTTGGTGAGCCCCGTGTAGGAGACGAAGACGAAGCCCACCGTGCCCACCAGACCGTCGAACCCGTAGGGGAAGAAGGGCACGAACTGGCGTCCCGCCGGCCCGGTCAGGCCCTCGCCGGCGAACACCTCCACCAGCCCCTGGACCACGAAGAGCCCGAGCACCGCCAGGAGGGCCGTAACCAGCACCCGCTGGAGGCCGGAGGTCTCCTTCGCCCCCACGATGTTGAGGAGCATGAACAGGCCGGTGAGGACCAGGGCCACCGGCGTGATGGCCACGTCCACGAACAGGGCCAGGTAGGCGCTGAAGCCCAGGAGGGCGAAGGCGCTCTTGAAGACCAGGGATCCCCAGGTGCCCAGTCCCCCGATGGTCCCCACCAGGGGGCCCAGGCTCCGGTCCAGGAAGTAGTAGGCGCCCCCCGCCTTCGGCATGGCGGTGCTCAGCTCCGCCTTGCTGAGGAGGGCCGGGAGCACCAGCAGGCCCGCCAGGGCGTAGGCCAGGACCACGGCCGGACCCGCCTTGGCCGCCGCCAGTCCCGGGAGCAGGAAGAACCCGGAGCTGAGCATGGCCCCCGTGGCGATGACGAAGACGTCCAGGAGCGTCAGCTCCTTCTCGAGCCGGTCGTCGGACTCGAGGGCGGGATCGACCACGGTCAGGCCGTCGGGGGATGCTGGATCACGTAAGACATGTGGGGTTCTTCCCGGGCAGGGACCGTGCCGGCCCGCGGGCCACGGCCCGACGTCCCTCCGTCCCGATCAACCCTTCCGGTACTCGCGCCGCAGCTCCTCGATCTTCTCCTCGGTGCCCAGGAAGGTGAGCCGGTCGCCGGCCCGGAGCTCGGTGTCGGCCTCGGGGATGATGGCGCTCCCGTCGCGCTCGACCAGGACCAGCAGGGCGCCCTGGGGGATGCTCGCCTCCCGGACCGTCCGGTCGACCAGCCGCCGGCTGGGACCTTCGCCGCCGAGGCGCACCGAGAGGAACCGGTCCTCGTGGAGGAGCACCTCCTTGAGGCCGTCGGCCCCCTCGGCCTCCAGCCACCGGTCCATGAACCCGGCGGCGTCCACGTGCCCGGCGATCTGGGCCAGGATGTGGAGGTGGGTCCCGGTGGCCTCCTTCGGGCTCACCAGGAAGAAGAAGGCGTGGATGCGGGAATCCTCGACGCTCCCCTCGGCGTCCCCGCCGTTCATGTCCTCGACGCCACCCTCCCCGACCTCCTCGCCCTCGACCATGACCCCGGAGTGGGAGCGCAGCAGGACGAGGCGGGGCTCGGAGATGTCGCGCACCCGGAGATGGGGCAGGGCGGCGCCGCCGGAGACGGGCGTCATGCCCAGGCGGCGCTCGTCCAGGAAGCCCTGCACCAGGACCTCCGCCTCCCGCGGGATCGTCTCGGCCAGACGCTCCGAGGCGATCCGCACCACCTCGGTGAAGCTCCCCACGTCGTCGTCCAGCTCCTCCACCAGGGCCGCCGCCACCGCCTCTTCGAAGGGCTCCGACGCCCCCAGGGCCTTCTCCTTCAGGATCTGCCGGAGCTCCGGCTCAAGCCCCTCGTACCGGCGCTGGCCCAGCCGCTCGAAGACGTGGTAGATGGCCCCCTCCCGCACCACCCGGTCCCGGGAGTAGGCGAAGTACCAGGCCACGCCCAGGGCCAGGATCCCGAAGGTGAAGACGATGGAGAGGGTCCCGAGCTGCAGGATCAGCCAGATGGGGATCAGGACGCCCGCGATCTGCATCCAGGGATAGAGCGGGGACCGGTAGCCGGGCACGTAGGAGGGGAGCCGGCTCTCCCGCATGACGATGACGCTCAGGTTCACGAAGGAGAAGATGAGGAGCTGGAACGCGCTGGCCAGCTTGGCCACGCTCATCACGTCCAGCAGGAGCAGGAACGCGATCATCAGCCCCGCCGTGAGGAGGACGCTCCGGGTGGGCGTGCCGAAGCGCCCCACCTTCGCCAGCCCCGAGGTCATCAGCCCGTCCCGGGCCATGGCCAGCGGGTAGCGGGACGCGGAGAGGATGCCCGCGTTGCCGGTGGAGGCGAAGGCGGCGAAGGCGGCCGCCAGCACCAGGACCAGGCCCGTGGGCTCCGGGAGCCAGTGGAAGAAGGCCTCGGCCGCCGTGGCCACCGGCGTCAGGTCGGAGCGCAGCTCCGCCGGGTCCAGCACCGCCACCATGACGAAGACCCCCACCACGTAGAAGAAGGTGGCGGTGGCCAGGGACAGGAGCATCCCCCGGGGGATGTTGCGGTCCGGGTCGTCCACCTCCTCGGCCACGCTGGACACCTTGGTCAGCCCGGCATAGGAGACGAAGACCAGCCCGGTGGTGGCCGCCAGGCCCTCCAGGCCGAAGGGCATGAAGGGGCTGAACTGCCGGTCCAGGACCTGGCCGAAGCCGAGGTTCACCACCTCGAACAGGCCCTGGACCACGAAGAAGGCCAGCACGCTGAGGAGGACGTAGACCAGGACCCGCTGGAGCCCGGCGGTCTGCTTGGCCCCCACGACGTTGAACAGGGTGAAGGCCAGCGTCAGGGCCACCGCCACCGGCCGCATGGGGATCTCCACCAGGAGGCCCAGGTAGGCGCCGATGCCGATGAGGGCGAAGGCGCTCTTCAGCACCAGGGAGACCCAGATGCCGAGCCCGCCCACGGTGCCCATGAGGGGGCCCAGGCTCCGGTCCAGGAAGTAGTAGCTGCCCCCGGCCCTGGGCATGGCGGTGGTGAGCTCGGCCATGCTGATCATGGCCGGCACCATGAGGACGCCGGCCAGGAGGTAGGCCAGGACCACCGACGGCCCGGTCTCGGCAGCCGCCAGCCCCGGCAGCAGGAAGAACCCGGAGCTGAACATGGCGCCGCTGCTGATGGCGAAGACGTCCCGCAGCGTGAGCTGCTTCTCCAGGCGCTCCTCGTCCTTCAACAGGGCCACGGGGGTTCTCTCCTCCAGCGTCTCGTCGTTCACCGTCGGGTCAGGGGGAAACGTCGCTCCCGGACGCTCCGCGTGCCACTGCCGGCACGCGGCCCAGGACGCCCCCCTGAAAGTGGTCCCCTGGAGACTGCAAGCATCCTACCTGGCTGGCCGGCGCTGCTGTGGAGCGCCATGGGGGCGTTCGACTATTCGGCTACCACCTCCAGGGAACGGAGCCGGCTCGCCGCCTCCATGACCTCCTGGGGCCGGGGCAGGGCCAGCTCCGGGGCGTGGTCGAGGGCGGAGAGGCCCTCCCGCCGGGCCCGCTCCACCGCTTCCCGGCACAGCTCCCGGAGCGTCCGCTCGCCGTCGCAGCGGTCCTCCATCTCCCGGAGCATCTCCCCGACGGCCCGGGCCTCGCCGTAGTCCACCAGCCCCTCCACGGCCCTGAGGTCCAGGTCCTCCGTCCCGTACTCGATCCGCTCCGCTCCCCGGGTCCTGATGCGCACCTTCCCCGAGCGCTTCCGCGGGTCGAAGCTCGAGGCCTCCGGGACCCGGTGGCCCACCCGCAGGGGACGCTCGGGCACGCCGATCCGCCGGCCGGTGGGGTGGGCCTCGGCCACCTCGCGGCCCTCGTCGGTGGCGTCCCGCGGGCGGTAGTCCTCCATGAGGATCACCGTGTCGGCCACGTCCAGGTAGTCGCCGCTGCCCCCGGTCACGAGCACCGTGCTCACGCCCGACTCCCGGTGGAGCTCACGGACCCGGTCGATGAGGGGCGTGATGGTCTCCTCCTCCACCAGCGCCTGCATCCGGGCGTCCCGCACCAGGAGGTTGGTGGCGCAGGTGTCCTCGTCCATGAGCAGGAGCGAGGTGCCCACCTCCAGGGCCTCCATGACGTCGGCGGCCAGGCTCGTGCTCCCGGAGGCGTCGGGGCTGGTGAAGCGGGCCGTGTCCCGGCCGCCCGGCAGGTCCCCGATGAAGGGGCGGAGGTCCACCCCCGTCACCGCACGGCCGTCCTCGCTCCGCACCTTCACCGCGTCGGGTGCCGTCACCGCCCACTCCCGGCCGTCGCCGGGGACGTGCGGCACCACGCCGGCCTGGACGGCCTCCAGCACGGTGGTCTTCCCGTGGAATCCGCCGCCGGTGATCAGGGTCACGCCCTCGGGGATGCCCATCCCCCGGAGCTCGCCGTGGTGGAGGGTGGGGAGGGAGACGCGGAGCCCGGGCGGGCTCTCGAAGGGGACGGCGCCGTCGAGGGGCTCGTGGCTCACGCCGCTCTCCCGGGGCAGGTTCGATCCGTCCGCGACGAAGGCCGCGAGCCCCCGCTCGGCGAGCAGGCCCTGGAGGTGGGCGTGGTCCTCGGCCGTCCGGATCCACTGCCGCGCCCGGTCCCGGTCCAGGTTCGGCCAGCGGACGGCGTCCAGGGCCCGGGGGAGATGCTCGGCCAGCAGCTCGGCCGCCGAGTGTCCGAAGCAGCTGCGGCCGCCGGCGGGGAGCCCCACCCGGAAGCGGAGCGTGAGCCCGTCCGGATCGATCCCGCAGCCGGCCCTCTCCACCATCCGCGGGCTGTCCACGCTCACCCGGACCTCGCCGGACCGGCCCGAGCCGGGGACCTCCGGCAGCCCGTGGCACGCCCGGCGGAAGGCCCGGAGGAGGAAGTCCCGGAGGCCGACCTCCCGGCGGCGGTTCGACCAGGCGTCGTCCGGGATCCCGTGGGCCTCCGGCGGGAGGTGGAAGCGGACCCGGCTCGGCGTGGCGTAGGGATCGCCCTGGACCCAGTCCAGGTGGAAGGTGAAGTCGGGGCCCTCCCACGCGCCCTTGGCCCGTCTGTACGCGCCGTACCCTTCCCCGTCGATGGAGTGGAGCAGGTCAGCGAGGTCCTGCAGGGAGTCCATCGTCATCCGATCGCCCCTCTCCGATGTCCCTCTCCATGTCTCCTGGCCGTCGGAGCCCGGACCGCGCGATTCCCCCCACGATCCCGGCCACCGAACGCGTCGGGCGAAAGCCGTGCCAGAGGCCTGCGTCCCTCCCGCCCGTTGCCCGCGGGCCCTCGCCACCGGAGACTAGGGGCCGCCGAACCGGGTCGTTCGAGCGCCGTCCCCGCCTGCCGGCACGGTGCGGTGTCCGGGATTCGACGAGACGAGGATTCGAGAGCCACGGGGAGAGGAGGGGCATCGTGGACGACCGGGATCTGCGGATCGCCTTCCAGGGGGAGGAGGGGGCCTACAGCGAGGAGGCCGCCCGGGACGCGCGGGTCCGGGGGTCGGTTCGTCCGGTCCCCTGCACCACCTTCGAGGGGGTCTTCGAGGCGGTGGCCTCCGGGAGGTGCGAGCGGGGGATCGTGCCCATCGAGAACTCCCTCGCCGGCAGCGTACGGAAGAACTACGATCTGCTCCTGGAGCGGGATCTCCGGGTGGTGGGAGAGAGCTACCTGAGGATCCGTCACTGCCTCCTCGCCCTCCCCGGGGCGGATCTCCGTGACGTGCGCACCGTGCTGTCCCACCCGCAGGCCCTGTCGCAATGCGACGCCAGCCTCCGGGAAATCCTCCCGGAGGCGTCCCGGCGCGCCACCGCCGACACGGCCGGGAGCGCCCGTCTCCTCCAGGAGGAGTCCCGACGGGACGCCGCGGCCATCGCCAGCGAGCGGGCGGCCCGGGTCTACGGGCTTCGGGTCCTGCGCCGGGGGATCGAGGACGATCCGGACAATTACACTCGCTTCCTGTTCCTGGCCCGGGACCCGGCCGACCCGGGGGAGGACGCCAAGACCTCCCTCGCCTTCTCGGGGCCGAACGAACCGGGGCTGCTGGCGCGATGTCTGGCGGTGTTCGCCCGGCGCGGCATCGACCTGACGAAGATCGAGTCGCGGCCGCTCCGGGGGAGCCCGTGGGAGTACGTGTTCTACCTCGACTTCCGGGGTCGCGCGGACCGGGGGCCGGGCCGCGGGGCGCTCGCCGAGCTGGACGAGACCACCGGGATGCTCCGTGTCCTCGGATCGTATCCGCGAGGGGCGGGAGGCGGAGGTGACCCGGCTCCGGGGGCTTGACACGGCAGGGAGGGGCAAATACGCTCCGGGCCACCGAGCGGAAAACGCACGTTCGACGGAGCACATGATCCGATTCGCGCGACAGGACCTGTCCCTTATCGACCTCCTCGGCCTCGCCGGGCCGGGGGGGAGGTCCTCGTCGTGCGCGACGCCCGGGCCGGGAGGTAGGTAGGATCCGGCACTAGGCGACCACAGGTGACGGCACTTCGCGCATCGCGGGCCTCCTCGAGAGAGGGGGCCCGTTTTTTTGTTGCCTCGATCCAGATCATCGAGCCGCTGGAGAGCATCGAACCATCGGAGCACAGGACGCGAGCGATACCATGGAGCGAGTCTCGATCTTCGACACCACCCTCCGGGACGGTGAACAGTCGCCGGGCGCCACCATGACGCCCGGCGAGAAGCTCCGTATGGCCCGGCGGCTCGCCGACCTCCGGGTCGACGTGATCGAGGCCGGATTCCCGGTGGCTTCGGAGGACGACTACCTGGCGGTCCGGAAGATCGCTCGCGAGGTGAAGGGTCCCACCATCTGCGCCCTGGCCCGCGCCAATCCTCGGGACGTGGATCGGGCGGGTGCGGCACTGGCCGGCGCGGAGCGGGCGCGGATCCACGTGTTCATCGCCACCTCGGACCTCCACCTGGAGCAGAAGCTGGGGATCGGCCGCGAGGAATGCGTCGAGCGTGCCGCCGAGGCCGTGAGCCGGGCCCATCGGCACGTGGGACAGGTGGAGTTCAGCGCCGAGGACGCCACGCGGACCGATCGCGACTTCCTCTGTCGGGTCCTTGAGGCGGCCGTGGACGCCGGGGCCACCACCGTGAACGTGCCCGATACCGTGGGATATTCGTGCCCCTCCGAGATCCGGGAGCTGATCTCCCTGATCCGCCGGCGGGTCCCCGGTCTCGCGGACGTCGAGCTCAGCGTCCATTGCCACGACGACCTGGGGTTCGCGGTGGCCAACTCCGTGGCCGCCGTCCAGGCCGGGGCCCGTCAGGTCGAGTGCACGGTGAACGGGATCGGGGAGCGGGCGGGAAACGCCGCCCTGGAGGAGATCGTCATGGCGCTGGAGGTGCGCCGGGACCGGCTGCCCTACCGGACCGGCGTGACGACCCGGGAGATCTACCGGGCCAGCCGACTGCTGAGCCGACTCACCGGGATCCATCCCCAGCCCAACAAGGCGGTGGTGGGCGAGAACGCGTTCTCCCACGAGGCGGGCATCCACCAACACGGCGTGCTCCAGGATCGGAGCACCTACGAGATCATGACGCCGGACATGGTCGGGGCACCCGAGACGCGGCTCGTCCTGGGCAAGCACTCGGGCCGACACGCGCTGGCCGACCGGTATCGCTCCCTCGGCTACGACCTGGCTCCCGAGGACCTGGACCGGGCGTATCGCCTCTTCTCCTCGCTGGCGGACCAGAAGAAGGAAGTCCTGGACGAGGACCTCCTCTCCATCCTGTACCACGACGTCATGCAGGACGTCCCGGTGGTCTACGCCCTCGAGGGACTCGACGTGCGCTGCGGCGAGGAGCCGTCCCGGGCGCGGGTCTCGGTGCGGGTGGAGGGGACGCTCGTGCGGGAGGCCGAGGGCGGGGGAGACGGCCCGGTGGCCGCGACCTTCGCGGCCCTGGGCGAGGTCGTCGATCCCAGCGTCGAGCTCCGGGACTTCGAGGTCCGGGCCGCGACCCCGGGGCGGGACGCGAGGGCGGAGGCGAACATCCAGGCCGAGGTGGACGGGAAGAGCCTCACCGGACGCGGGGCCTCCACGGACAGCGTCCGGGCCGCGGCGCTGGCCTACCTCCACGCGGTGAACAAGGCAGAGCACGCCCGGACCCTGGAGGCGGAGGCGCTGAGCGCGGCGAACGATCTGTGGGGGGTCTGAGATGACCGGCGCGACGGGATCCCCGGCGGCCAGTGAGATCGCGGATCCTCGCGGGACGCCGGAGCTCAGGATCTGTGCCCTTCCGGGCGACGGGATCGGCCCGGCCGTGACCCGTGGGGCGCTCCGGGTGCTGGAGGCGGTGGCGGATGCCTATGGCCACGAGCTCGCGATCGAGGAGGCCGCCGTGGGCTGGACCGCGGTGCAGGAGACCGGTCGACCCCTCCCGCGGGAGACCCTCCTTCGGTGCCGTGCATCCGACGCGGTCCTGCTCGGGGCGGTGGGGGATCCGGCGGCCGGGGACCTCCCGCCGGACCGGCGGCCCGAGGCGGGCCTCCTGGCGCTCCGACGGGCGCTGGGCTGCCGGGCCAACCTCCGGCCCGCGCGGGCGATCCCGGCGCTCCTCCACCGGTCACCCCTTCGGGAAGAGCGGGTCCGGGGAACGGACCTCCTGATCGTTCGGGAGCTGAGTGGCGGCCTCTACTACGGAGAGCCCCGGTGGTCGCCGGGAGAGGAGGTCGCGGGTGAGCGCCGGGAGGACGCCGGCGACACGATGCGCTACGGTGAGGGGGCGATCCGCCGGGTCGCCCGCCTGGCCTTCGAGCTCGCGGCGGCCCGGGGCGGCTCGGTCACATCGGTGGACAAGGCGAACGTCCTCGAGACCTCGATCCTCTGGCGGCGCACGGTCCGGGAGGTGGCCGACTCGTTCCCCACGGTGCCGTGCCGTCACGTCCTGGTGGACCGCGCCGCCATGGAGCTCGTCCTGGACCCGTCCCGTTTCGACGTGATCCTCACGTCGAACCTCTTCGGCGACATCCTCAGCGACCAGGTGGCCGGGGTGGTGGGGAGCATCGGCCTCCTGGGCTCGGCGAGCCTGGGCGACGGTCCGGGCCTCTTCGAGCCGGTCCACGGCTCGGCGCCCGACCTGGAGCCCCGGTCGGCCAATCCGGCGGGGGCCATCGCCTCGGCCGCGCTCCTGCTGCGGCATTCGGCCGGGCTGGAGCGCGAGGCCCGCGAGCTCCTCCGTGCGCTGGACCACGTCCTGACGTCGGGGCCCCGACCGGCTGAGCTGGCGGAGCCGGGCGGGAGAGTGGCCACGACGGCGGAGTTCTCCGCGGCGGTGGCGGAACGGGTCCGGCGAGGGCCCGAGACGAGATCCGGGGAGGAGAAGGGGGGAGAGCGATGAGCGCGAGCTTCGAGGCGACCGAATGGGTCTGGCGCGACGGCGAGTTCGTCCCCTGGGAGGAGGCGACCCTCCACGCCATGAGCCACGTGGTCCACTACGGATCCTCGGTCTTCGAGGGGATCCGCTGCTACGAGACGCCCCGGGGGCCGGCCGTCTTCCGGCTCTCGGACCACGTGGACCGGCTGATGGAGTCCTGCCGGGTGTACCGGATGGAGCCGGTGCACTCCCGACGGACGCTGGAGGAGGCCGTCCTGGAGCTCATCCGGCGAAACGAGATGGGATCGTGTTACGTCCGGCCCGTGGTCTACAGGGGGTACGGAGCCCCCGGACTGGATCCGTCCGACAGTCCGCTCCGGACCCTCCTCTTCGGCTGGCCGTGGGGGGAGTACCTCGGGGAGGGTGCCCTGGAGGAGGGCGTGGACGCGTGCGTGAGCACCTGGAGCCGTCCCGCGCCGAACACCTATCCCGTCGCCTCGAAGGCGGGCGGCCACTACGTGAACGCCCAGCTCATGAAGATGGAGGCCGTGGCCGGAGGTTACGCCGAAGCCATCGCCCTCGGGCCCGGCGGGCGGGTGAGCGAAGGCAGCGGTCAGAACGTCTTCCTGGTCCGGGACGGGAGCCTGCTGACCCCGGAGGTGGATGGGACCTTCCTGGCGGGCATCACCCGGGAGACGGTCCTGGACCTGGCCGGGGATCTGGGGATCCCGGTGCGGGAGACGCCCGTTCCCCGGGAGTGGCTCTACACGTCGGAGGAGATCTTCTTCACCGGGACCGCCTCGGAGATCACTCCGGTGCGGAGCGTCGACGGGATCCCCGTGGGCGAGGGTGACGTCGGGTCGACGACCCGACGCCTGCAGCGCCGGTACATGGAGGTGGTCCACGGGCGGCGGGAGGACCGGCGGGACTGGCTCGCGCCCGTCCATCCCCCGACGACGGGCCCGGACGGAGACCAGTCCCTCGGGGGAGGCGACCGGGCGGAGGTGCGGACATGAGCCGGCCGAGCCGCCGGATCCTCGAGGGTCCCGACCGTGCTCCGGCGCGGGCCATGCTCCGGGCGGTGGGGCTCGGCGACGAGGACTTCGGGAAGCCCCTGATCGGTGTGGCCAACAGCTGGAGCGAGGTAACCCCCTGCAACGTCCACCTGCGGTCCATCGCCGAGCACGTGAAGGCCGGGGTCCGCGAGGCGGGTGGGACGCCCCTGGAGTTCAACACCGTGGTGATCTCCGACGGCATCACCATGGGGACCGAGGGGATGAAGACCTCACTGGTGAGCCGGGAGGTGGTGGCCGACTCGGTGGAGCTGGTGGCCCGCGGCCACATGTTCGACGGAGTCGTGGCGCTGTGCGGCTGCGACAAGACGATCCCGGGCATGGCCATGGCCCTGGCCCGGGTGGACCGCCCCGGCCTCCTCCTCTACGGAGGCTCCATCCGGCCGGGCTCCCATCGGGGACGGGACGTGACGATCCAGGACGTCTTCGAGGCGGTGGGGGCCCGGGCGGCGGGACGGATCTCCGAGGAGGAGTTCCACGAGCTCGAGTGCTCGGCGTGCCCCGGGGCCGGGGCCTGCGGCGGCCAGTTCACCGCCAACACCATGGCCACGGCCTTCGAGGCCATGGGGATCGCCCTCCTGGGGAGCGGCGGCGTGCCGGCGACGGCGCCCGGGAAGGAGGAGGTGGCCCGCGAGGCGGGACGCCGGGCGGTGGAGCTGGTGCGGGAGGGGACGAACGCCCGGCGGTTCGTCACCCGGCGGTCGCTGGAGAACGCCATCGCCGCCGTCGCGGCCACCGGCGGCTCCACCAACGCGGTCCTCCACCTGCTGGCGGTGGCCCGGGAGGCGGAGGTGCCCCTCCGGATCGAGGATTTCGACCGGGTGAGCGGCGGGACGCCGCTGATCGCCGACCTCAAGCCCGGAGGGCGCTACCTGGCGGTGGACCTCCAGCGGGCGGGCGGCGTGGAGCTCCTGGTCCGGCGGATGGTCGAGGCCGGGCTGATGCACGGCGACGTGCCCACGGCCGCCGGCCCGTCCCTGGCGGAGGCCGCGTCCGGCGCCGAGGCCGCGTCCGGCCAGGACGTGATCCGGCCGGTGGACGATCCCCTCCGTCCCACCGGCGGGCTGGTGGTCCTGAAGGGAAACCTGGCCCCGGACGGCTGCGTCCTGAAGGTGGCCGGGGACGTTCGCCCGCGGCACCGGGGACCGGCCCGGGTCTTCGAGTGCGAGGAGGACGCGTTCGCCGCGGTGCAGGCGGGCGACGTGCGCGCCGGGGAGGTGGTGGTCATCCGCGGCGAGGGCCCGCGGGGAGGCCCGGGCATGCGGGAGATGCTCGGCGTCACCGCGGCCATCGACGGCGCGGGCCTCGGGCCCGAGGTGGCCCTGCTCACCGACGGGCGCTTCTCGGGCGCCACCCACGGGCTGATGATCGGCCACGTGGCGCCCGAGGCCGCGGCGGGTGGACCGATCGGAGCGCTCCGGGACGGAGACGAGGTGGTGATCGACGTGGAGGGACGGCGGCTGGACGTGCGGCTGGAGGAGGGGGAGCTCGACGCGCGGCTGGAGGAGGGGGAGGAAGCGAGTCCCTTCGGGGCCGGAGGCGGGCGAGGGGTCATGGGCAAGTACGCCCGGCTGGTTTCGTCGGCCGCCGAGGGGGCGGTGACGTCGACGGGGGAGGCCGGTTCGGCCGGGGAACAGAATCGAGACCGGGAGGCGCACCATGGGTGAAGGTACGTCGGCCGTGCGGTCCGCGGGCGCGGAGGCGGGTTCCGATCCCTCACGGGAGGGCCACGGCCCCGGATCGGAGGGCACGGAGGCGCCAGCCGCCACCGGCGCCGAGGCGGTGGTCGCCGCTCTCGTGGACGCGGGGGTGGAGTACCTCTTCGGCGTGCAGGGCGGGGCCATCATGCCCGTCTACGACGCCCTGTACGGGTCGGATCTCACCCACGTCACCATGGCCCACGAGCAGGGCGCCGCCCACGCGGCGGACGCCTACGGTATCGTCTCCGGCGAGCCGGGGGTCTGCATCGCCACCTCGGGGCCCGGCGCCACGAACCTGGTGACCGGCATCGCCGACGCCAGCATGGACTCCGATCCCCTCCTGGCCCTCACAGGTCAGGTCCCCACGGCCTTCGTGGGGAACGACGCGTTCCAGGAGACGGACACCCTGGGGGTCACCCGCCCCATCACCAAGGCCAACTTTTTCGTGGACCGGCCGGAGAGCGCGGCGCGGACGGTCCGCGAGGCCTATTCCCTGGCCCGATCGGGTAGACCGGGTCCTACCCTGGTGGACCTGCCGAAGGACGTCACCCTGGGCGGGATCGAGCGGACCGCGGCGGGGCCGGCCGGGGGTGCCGGCTCACGGAACGTTCCACGGGACGGCCCGCGGAAGGGGGATCGGGAGCGCGTGTCCCGGGCCGCTGCGGCGATCGCCGGCGCGGAGCGGCCCCTCCTCCTGGCGGGTGGCGGCGTGGTGAAGGGGAACGCGAGCGAGGAGCTGCGGAGGTTCGCGATGCGCCTGGGGATCCCCGTGGTGACCACTCTCCCCGCCGTGGGCACCTTCCCCGAGGACCACGAACTGTCCCTGGGTTGGGCCGGCATGCACGGGACCGGATACGCCAACATGGCCATCACCCACTGCGACGTGCTCCTGGCGGTGGGGACCCGGTTCGACGATCGGCTGACCGGGGACATCGCCACCTTCGCCCCGGAGGCGACGGTGATCCACGTGGACATCGATCCGTCCGAGATCTCGAAGAACGTCCACGCGGACCACCCGGTGGTGGGCGACGCGGCGGCGGTGCTGGAGCAGCTTCTCGAGGCCATGCCGGCGTCGCCCGAGGCCGAGGCGTGGAGGAGCCGGTGCAGGGCCTGGCGGGAGGAGTATCCCATGAGCTACGAGACGTCCGACGACGGGCCCCTGAAGCCCCAGCTCGTGGTCGAGGCCGTGCAGGTCGCCGCCGGACCCGGGACCATCGTCACCACCGGAGTCGGCCAGCACCAGATGTGGGCGGCCCAGTACTGGACCTTCACGGAGCCGCGAAGGTGGGTTTCGTCCCACGGCCTCGGGACCATGGGCTACGGGCTCCCCGCGGCCATCGGCGCCCGCCTGGCCGCTCGCGAGGAGCAGCAGGTGGTGTGCTTCGAGGGGGACGGTTCGTTCCTGATGACCCAGCAGGAGCTGGCCGTGGCGGTGCGAGAGGAGCTGGACCTCACCGTCTTCGTGCTGAACAACGCCTCGGTGGGGATGGTCCGCCAGTGGCAGGACGCGTTCTTCGGGAGCCGACACATGGCCTCCCGCTACCCGTGGGTCCCCGACTTCGCCGAGCTCGCGGGGGCCTACGGGGCCGGTGGCTTCCGCCTGGATTCCCGGGAGGAGGTCCGGGGGACGGTCCGGGAGGCGCTCGCCTACGACGGTCCCTCGGTGGTGGACGTCCACATCGACCCGGAGGAGAACGTCTTTCCCATGGTCCCGAGCGGGGGCGACAACGGGCGCTTCGCCATGGACGAGGCCCAGCTTTCGGAACTGTGAGGGAGGACGCGATGAGCGACACGGTGCAGGCACCCGGACCGGCGACGCGGCCCCATCCGGAGGGAAGGCGCGACGAGCACGGGATCAGGATCGAGCTCGGGAACCGGCCGCGTGAGAGGGCGCGGCGCGCGGTGATCTCCGTCCTCGTGGACCACGAGCCTGGCGTCCTGGCCACGGTGTCCGGCCTCTTCGCTCGCCGCCGGTTCAACATAGAGGAGCTCACCGTGGGCGCCATCGACGAGGAGCGGGCCCGGATCACCCTGGTGGCCCGGGAGCCCGGGCCCGGGCTCCGACAGGTCCGCAGGCAGCTCGGGAAGCTGCAGGGCGTCCGGTCGGCGGCGGAGCTCCGGCCGGACGCCATGCGGCGCGAGATCGTCCTGGTGAAGATCGACGGCCGGCGTCCGGCGGACGCCGGGGCCCTGGCCGACATGTATGGCGCGAGGGTGGTGGACGCGAGCGAGGGTACCATCACCGTGGAGCTCACGGGGAGCAGGCAGAAGGTGAACGCGGCCATCGAGGCCTTCGGGCGGTTCGGCGTACGGGAGATCGCCCGCGCCGGAACGGTGGCCCTGGAACGAGGAAAGGAGAGCACGGGATGAGTGAGACCACGGATCCGTCATTCAGCACCTCCGTCTACTACGAGGAGGACGCGGATCCCGCGCACCTCCGGGGGAAGACGGTGGCGGTCATCGGGTACGGGAGCCAGGGGCACGCCCACGCGCTCAACCTCCGGGACAGCGGCGTGGAGGTGGTCGTCGGCCTGCGGGAAGGCTCCGCCTCCCGTGAGGCGGCGCGGGCCGAGGGGCTGGCGGTGGCTCTCCCGGTGGAGGCCGCAGAGGATGCCGACGTCGTATCCATGCTGGTGCCCGACACCGCGCAGCCGGCGGTCTATCGGGAGATGGCGCCCGCCTTCCAGGAGGGGGACACCCTCCAGTTCGCCCACGGCTTCAACATCCACTTCGGGCAGATCGAGCCGCCGGACGACGTGGACGTGACCATGATCGCGCCCAAGACGCCCGGCCACCTCCTCCGGCGGAACTACGAGAACGGCGAGGGCAGCCCGGCGCTCCTGGCCGTCCACCAGGACCGGACGGGCGAGGCCCGACAGGAGGCCCTCGCCTACGCGGCGGCCCTCGGATGCACCCGGGCCGGCGTGGTCGAGACCAGCTTCCGCGAGGAGACCGAGACGGACCTCTTCGGCGAGCAGGCGGTGCTCTGCGGGGGCATCACGGCGCTCATCAAGCTCGGCTACGAGACGCTGGTGGACGCCGGCTACTCCCCCGAGATGGCCTACTTCGAATGCCTCAACGAGATGAAGCTCATCGTGGACCTGATGTACGAGGGCGGCCTGACCGCCATGTGGGACTCGGTGTCGGACACGGCGGAGTACGGGGGTCTGACCAGGGGATCCGAGATCGTCGACGAGACGGTCCGGTCCAACATGGAGGAGGCGCTCCGGAGGGTGCAGAACGGGGAGTTCGCGCGGGAGTGGATCGCCGAGGACCGTTCGGGTCGGCCCGTCTACACCCGGCTCCGGCGGGCCGACCAGGAGCACGGGATCGAGGAGGTGGGCGAGCGTCTCCGGTCCCTCTTCGCCTGGTCGGGGGAGTCGGGGGAGCCGCGGGGTGGCGACGGCTCCGGACGATGAGCAGGGGGACGCTCTACGACGAGGTCTGGGAGCGGCACCGGGTGGCCACGCTCCCCACGGGACAGGACCAGCTCTTCGTGGGGCTGCACCTGATCCACGAGGTGACGAGTCCCCAGGCCTTCGCCATGCTGCGGGAGCGGGAGCTGGAGGTGGCCTACCCCGGCCTGACCCACGCCACAGCCGACCACATCGTGCCCACGGCGGACCAGTCACGGCCCTACGAGGACGGGACGGCCGAGCGAATGATGACCGTGCTGGAGGAGAACGTGGAGGAGGCCGGGATCCGGTTCGCCGACCCCGGGTCGGGCGACCAGGGGATCGTCCACGTGATCGGACCGGAGCGGGGGCTCACCCAGCCCGGCATGACCATCGTCTGCGGCGACTCCCACACCGGCACCCACGGCGCGTTCGGCGCCCTGGCCTTCGGCGTCGGCACCTCCCAGATCCGGGACGTGCTGGCCACGGGGTCGGTGGCCTTGGAGAAGCGGGCGGTACGGCGCATCGAGGTGACGGGCGCGCTCGGCGACCGGGTCACCGCCAAGGACCTGGCGCTGGAGATCGTCCGGACCCTCGGGACCGACGGCGGGGTGGGCTACGTCTACGAGTACGGAGGACCGGCCGTCGAAGCCCTCGGGATGGAGGGGCGGATGACCCTGTGCAACATGTCGGTGGAGGGGGGCGCCCGGACGGGCTACGTGAACCCGGACCCGGTCACCTGCCGGTGGCTCCGGGAGACCGACGCTTTCGCGGAGGATCGGGCCCGCTTCGAGCGGCTGCGACCGTACTGGGAATCGGTCCGCTCGGCGCCGGCCGCGGAGTACGACGACGTGGTGGTCTTCGACGGCTCCCGGGTCGAGCCCATGGTGAGCTGGGGGATCACGCCCGCCCAGTGTGTCGGCGTCTCCGAGCCGGTGCCCCCTCCCGAGGACCTGCCCCCCGATCGCCGCGAGCTGGCTCGCCGCGGCCAGGAGCACATGGGCGTCCGGCCGGGCGAGACCATGGAGGGCTACGGCATCGACGTGGCGTTCCTGGGTTCCTGCACCAACGCACGGCTCGGCGATCTCAGGGATGCGGCGGAGGTCCTGGAGGGCCGTCGGGTCCATCCCGAGGTCCGTGCCCTGGCCGTGCCCGGCAGCGAGCGCGTCCGGGCCGCGGCGGAGCGCGAGGGGCTGGACCGGGTCCTCCGGGAGGCCGGCTTCGAGTGGCGGGGCGCCGGCTGCTCCATGTGCCTGGGCATGAACGAGGATCGGCTCCGGGGGGAACAGGTCTGCGCCTCCTCCTCGAACCGGAACTTCATCGGCCGTCAGGGCTCTCCCGAGGGCCGCACCGTCCTCATGAGCCCGTCCATGGTCGCCGCGGCCGCCGTCACCGGCCGGGTGACCGACGTGCGGGCCCTCGTGGGGGACGGGTCGTGACCGGGGGAGGGGAGGGGGGGGCGCCCGTCGAGGAGGTCCTGGGCACCGGCGTGCCCGTGCGCGGGAACGACATCGACACCGACCAGATCATCCCGGCGCGCTACCTGAAGGCCGTGAGCTTCTCGGGGCTCGGTCGATACGCGTTCCGCGATCAGCGGTTCGACGAGGACGGCGAGCCCACGGACCATCCGTTCAACCGGGAGTGCCACCGTGGCGCCTCGGTGCTGGTGGTGAACGCCAACTTCGGGTGCGGCTCCTCGCGGGAGCACGCACCGCAGGCTCTCTCGCGCTGGGGGATCGAGGCGGTGGTGGGGGAGTCGTTCGCCGAGATCTTCGCCGGCAACTGCCTGGCCCTGGGCATCCCGGCTGTGACCGCCGATCCCGCCGACGTGGCCGCGCTCCAGGACCGCCTCGAGGCCGAGCCCGACACGGAGATCCGGGTGGACGTCGCCGGCGAGGCCCTCTCCTGGGCCGGGGTCACGCGGGAGCTGGCCATACCCGCGACCCGGAGGCGCGCCCTGGTGGAGGGGCTCTGGGACAGCACCGCCCTCATGAGGGCGAACGCCGGGGCGGTGCGGGAGACCGCGGAGTCCCTCCCCTACGTGACGCCGGAGGGCCGGGTGCGGCCCGGTTCGGGCCACGGGTCCCCGGGCCTCACCGCCGGAGGCGGGTGATCCCGCTCACTCCGAGGACACCCTCTTGATCAGCGGCGCCCCCACGAGCAGGGTGACGAGGATCACCCCGTATGGGGCGATCCCGTCGGGGAGGGAGGCGGGGACCAGCCCCGCCGCGTCGATCACGAGCCACAGGACCACCCCCAGGAGGGTCGCCCTCACGGTGGCCGACAGGTTCGCCCGGAAGTCCCGGGTGAGACCGCCGTCCCGGTCGGACTCGATGACGCCCCGCTCCCGGAGGTCCCCGAGGATCTCCCGGAGTTCGTCCGCGTTCCGCATGGTGTGGCAGGCCACCGGATAGCCGCCGAGGCGGAAGCCCATGGAGCTGACGCCCTCCACCTCGCCGTAGCTTCCCTCCACGTCCGGGAACAGGTAGCGGCGGACGACGATTCCGTCCTCCCGGAACTCGATCTCCCGGTAGATGAGGAACCAGAAGTAGAGGCCCGCGAAGCCGGCGCCCACGCCGATGGAGCCCAGCCCCAGCCAGAGCCCGGTGGCCGAGGAGGAGGCCAGGAGCAGGAACACGAGGCCACAGAACGCCATCAGCGCGACGATGGCCGGGAGGATCCGGCGGACGGCCGTGCCGTATTCGGGATCGAACGAGCGGGGGACGGTCGGTTCGCTCATCCCGGCCTCCTCTGCCCTGCCGGCCCGCTCCTCCTCCGGCGGTTGGCCCCGGTCGGTGACGGGCTGCCGGCTGGCCGTCTCGTACTCAGATGCCCAGCGAGACTCCCAGGGTCACGGGGAACGATCCGCTCGTGCCGAACGAGGAGACCCGCCCGTCCGTGGCGACCTCGAAGATCTCCGTGGCCTCCTCGTCGGTCACGATGAGCTGGGGCCGGATCCCCAGGGAGAGCCGGGCGGCCTCGCTGACCCGGTACCCGAATCGGAGCTCGGCGTAGGTGGTGAGGTACGTGTCGGTGTACTCGAAGGGCTCCGCCTCGCCGGAGACGGGGACGAGAAACGCGTCGGTGTCGAAGGTGCTGGCCCCGGCCCCCAGCCCCACGAGGGTGCTCCACCCCGGGAGCCGGTCGTTGGTGAATCGGAGGAGGACGCCGGCGGTGGTGTTCCACACCCGGACGCCGGGGCCTTCCTCCTGCAGGGGACCGAACGACGACTCCGGGCTCAGCAGGTCGACGCGGGCGTCCCCCCGGAGGGAGACGACCGGGGTGAGCCGGTAGGAGAGGCCGAGCCCGACCGTGGGACCGGGATCGGCCAGGTTCCTCGTCTCGCCGACCGTGGCGACGACCCCTCCCCTCGCCTCCAGGTCCCAGAATTCCTGGCCCGTGGACTCCTGGCCGTGGGCGCCCGCCGCCAGCAGCGGGATCGAGGCCCAGGAGGCCACGAGGGCCGGCAGCCAGCGCCGGAGCCACGTCCATCTCCCCATCGGATCTCCTTCGCTCACGGTCGCACCAGGGCGTCCAGGGTGACGGGGGGGACGTCGGGGAAGTTCTCCAGGGAGAGCGTCGCACCGATCCAGTCCCCCTCCTCCGCGCCGCCGGTGGCGCGACGCCATACCGTCACGGCCCCGTCGGAGCCGGTGACCACCTCCACCGTCTCCTGGCCCTCGCCCTCCGGCTCGTCGCCCAGCGTACCGCCGCCGCTGGTCACCGTCCAGGACAGGACCGCTCCGCGGACCGTGCGTCCCGCGGCGTCCCGCAGCTCCACTTTGAAGGGCCCTCGGGCCCAGTGGCCCGGCGCCACGGTCAC
Source organism: uncultured Gemmatimonadota bacterium (assembly GCA_964627425.1). Lineage (GTDB taxonomy): Bacteria > Gemmatimonadota > Gemmatimonadetes > Palauibacterales > Palauibacteraceae > Caribbeanibacter. The sequence goes on along the minus strand of CAZVIY010000004.1, from coordinate 156,035 downwards.
GGTGTCCCCCACCACGCTCTCGGGCTCCTGGGTGGCGTTGCCGTCCTCCTCGATGGCTCCCTGGATGACGAGGATCCCCGTGGGCGGCCCGGTGACGTCGGCCACGAACTCCACGGTGTCCGGCGGGCTCTCCTGGGGCTCGATCCACGCGATGACGGTGTCCCTGCCGGTCCCGGCCCGTGTGCCGAGCCGCCAGCGATTCCGCGCCAGGCCGTCGGCGTCGGTGGTGGTGGAGCCCTGGAGTACCGAGCCGCCGTGGCCGCTGGTCACCTGCCACCGGACCGTGGCGTCCTCGATCACCACGCCCCCGGAGTTGGTGACCTCCACCACCAGAGGGTCCAGGAGCGTGTCGCTCGACATCCCCTTCTGGCCCTGGCCCGAGAGGAGCTGGAGCCGGGTGGGCTCGGCCAGCTCCGTGGTGGTGGTGGACCGGAAGACCAGGGTGTCGGTCAGGGAGCTCACGGTGGCGCCCACTCGCTGGGTGACGTTGGCCTCTCCCGGGAGGATGGCCCGGACGGCCGCCTCGCCGTTGCCGTCGGTGGTCACCGAGCTGGCGGTCAGCGAGCCCCCGTCACCGTCGTGGACCCAGAACTCCACGTCCACGTCGGCCACGCCGCCGCCGGAGGGGTCCAGTACCCTCACCACGTACGGGTCGGCGAGCCGTCCGCCGCGGGGGCCCGTCTGTCCGTCACCGCGCATCTTCCGGAGGCCGGCGGCGCCCGAGAGCGTCCTCTCGACCTCGGCGGTGAAGGTGGCCTGGCCGGAGGATCCGGGCAGGGAGGCCCGGACCGTGAGGACGGCGCCCTCCAGGTTGGGGAGGGTGGCGGTCACCGACGCGCGGCCGAGGCTGTCGGTGGTCGTCTGCCGGGCGGACAGGCTCCCGCCGTGTGAGGACGTCACCTCCCAGCGTACGGTCACGTCCGGTCGCACCACGTCCCCGACCTCGCTCACGGTCTCGATGACGAACGGTCGGGCGAGGGGGGTCCCTCCGGTCCCCCGCTGGGCGTCGCCGCTGACCTTCAGGATCGTCGTGTCGTTGCCCAGTCCCGCCGGCGCCGTGGCGCCGTCGCAGGCGACGACGGTCGCTGCCAGCACGACGACCGCGGCGATACGGTGTCTCATGAGATCCTCCGGCCATCTCGTTGGGGCGGCCGCTCGCGTCCGGCGAGCCCGGGGAGGGTTCCGCTCCGAGGCGGCCCCTGGAGCCCCCGGCCACTCTCCCCCGTCATCTGGCAGATCGTATGACATGAACGCTGGCGAGACAACTGATCACCCGGGTCCGCGAGCCCGATCCACCAGGAGCTCGCCGGTCACCTCCGCGGGGGATCGGCATCCGCACAGCGCCAGGGCTTCGACGAGCTCGTCCCTCAGGAGGGACAGCACGTCGGTCACCCCCTCCCGGCCGCCGACGGCCAGGGCCCACAGCACGGGTCGGCCCACGGCCACGGCGTCGGCGCCCCGGGCCAGGGCCTTCACCACGTCGGTGCCCCGCCGCACGCCGCCGTCTACGAGCACCGGTCCCCGTCCCTCCACCGCCGAGGCCACGTCCGGGAGCGCATCCAGGGTGGCCACGCCCCCGTCGAGCTGTCGTCCTCCGTGGTTGGAGACCACGATCCCGGCGGCACCGCGGTCCAGTGCCAGCCGGGCGTCGTCGGGATGGACCACTCCCTTCACCAGCACAGGGAGCCGGGTGAGGTCCACCAGCCAGGAGAGGTCGTCCCAGTCGATGGACGGGTCGATGTTGGACGCGACGTAGGCGGCGAGCCCCGACGCCGACTCCTCCCGGGGGACGTCCTCCATCTCCTCCGGGAGGTTGGCCAGGGAGAGTCCCTCGGGGAGGTGGAACCGGTTCCGCACGTCCCGCTCCCGGGTGCCCAGGACCGGCGCGTCCACGGTGAGCACCACCGCCGAGAATCCCGCGTCTTCCGCCCGTCGGACGAGCTCCGCCGTGGCCTCCCGGTCCCGGTAGACGTAGAGCTGGAACCAGGCGTCCCCTCCCGCCGCGGCGGCCACCTCCTCCATGGGGCGGTTGGAGAGGGTGCTCAGGGTCATGACGGTCCCCGCCTCCGCCGCCCCGCGGGCCGTGGCCACCTCCGCCCGGTCGTGGGCGAGTCCGTGGAAGGCGGTGGGTGCGACCAGCACGGGGAGGGAGAGCCGCCCGCCCAGGATCTCCACCCCGGGATCGATCTCGGAGACGTCGCGGAGCACCCGGTGACGCAGGCGGATCCGGTCGAAGGCCTCCCGGTTAGCCCGGAGGGTGGACTCGTCGCGGGAGCCTCCGGCGTAGTAGTCGAAGGCCATCCCCGGGAGACGGTCCCGGGCGGCCTCCCGGTATTCGTCGACGCTCAGGAGGGTCACCCTCCACCCTCCACCGGCTCGACGGCCTTCAGCACCTCCCGGGTCAGGTCCCAGTTGTCGAAGCCCTGGCGGCCCCAGTCCAGGCCCCGGCGGACGATCACCACGTCGTGGGAGGGCACCACGATCACGTACTGGCCGCGGTTTCCGGCCGTGGAGTACGCGCCGGCCGGCACGTCGTCGCGGTCGTCCGGCACGAGCCACCACTGCCCGCCGTAGAAGTTCCCGCGGTCGGCGGTGGAGGGCGCCGGCGTCCGGACGAAGTCGATCCACTCACGGGAGATGATGCGCTCCCCGTCCCAGGTCCCGCCCTGGAGGTAGAGCATGCCGAAGCGCGCCAGGTCCCGGGCGTTCGTGTAGACCTGGCTGCTCAGGATGAAGTCGCCGAACCGGTCGGTGCTGAGCAGGGTGTTCCGCATGCCGAGCACGTCCAGGAGCTCCCGGTGGGGGAACTCCAGGTACGCTTGGGGATCGCCGATGGCCTTCTTCATGGCGAGGACGCCCAGCAGCGTGTCGTAGTTCTCGTAGTCCCAGAAGCTGCCGGGCTCCCGGATCAGTCCCCGGTCCCGGGCGCCCCGGACCGAGCTGGCGCCGGCCCAGTAGGCCAGGCCGGATCCCGTGGCGTACTCCATTCCCTGGTCGTCCACGGGATAGAGGCCGCTGGACATGTGGAGCACATTCCGGAGGGTGATCTCCCGGCGGGGATCGGCCTCGGGGGAGCGGACCTCGGGGAGCCACTCGATCCCCAGGGGCTCGTCCAGCGCCAGCTCGCCCTCGTCCACCAGCATCCCGATGAGGGTCACGGCGATGCTCTTGGCCGTGGACCAGGTGCGGGTCCTGGTGGTCCGGTCGAAGCCCGGAGCGTAGCGCTCGTGGACGATCCGGTCGCCCTTCACCACCACCAGGCTCACCGTGACCTGGTACTCCGAGTCCCGGTCGAAGGCCCAGTCGGAGGCGGCCTGCAGCGCCGCCGAGTCCACGCCGGGCGGGAGGGGCTCCCGCTCCACCAGGTCGCCGTTCGGCCACGGGATCGTGTCCGGGTCGCCGGGCGGCGGCGGCATCTCGAGCTCCGGCAGGCTGGGAATGTCCCCGAAGGTCTGGTCGGGCGCCATCACCACGCATCCGAGCCCTTCCCGGAACGCCGCCCGCATGACCGGGGTCCCACCCGGCTCGCCGATGGCCACCGCCTTCCGCTCCCGGTCGATCTCGTAGTCGCCGCCCTCGGGGCTCCCCACCGGATCCTGCAGGTACGCCAGCTCCTGCTCGTAGACCTGCTCCAGGCTGCGTTCCGAGGTGAAGAGCCCGTTGCAGGTGAGCACGGCCTGGACGCCGTTGCGGATCATGTCCCGGTTGGCGCGCCAGTAGTCGTAGCTCTCCTCCTGCTGCTGGGCCCGGGCGGGGGCCACCAGGACGAGGAGGGCGGTGAGGGCGGTGAAGAGGCGGTTCATGGTCGGCTCCCTCCGGAGCGAACGGGCGTACGGTCACGTTCCACGCAGGATGAAGATATCCGGCCGGCCGGAGCGATGGCGAGGACGGGGTGGAGTCCCCGTGCGGCGGCCGACGTTCGGGCGCCGGGGCGGTCGACCCACCCCCGGAGCCCGGCAGGGGTGCGGACCAGCCGGTGGTCCCCGAATCGGCCCAGGAGGGCGATCGAGGCGCCGGCGTCCAGCCGGGCCACCGCCACGCTCCCTTCGGCGGGCTCGCTCCTCAGGTCTGCGGGGCCCTCCAGGGTGACCGTGCCCACGGCGCTTTCGGCCGGCTCCACCAGCCCGCCGAAGACGTACGCCCGACTGCCGTCCGGGAGCATGGCCCGGAACCACCCGTCGGTGAGCGCTCGCGGGACCAGGGCGGTGTGCCGGTCCACCGTGCGGAGACGGCGAGCCTCCGTGCGGGGTCCCGCCCGGAGGTTCGCCCGCATCGTGGTGCGGGCGAGCCGGCCCAGCAGCTCTCCCCCGTCCCCCGGCGCCGGAGCCTCCCCCGGCGGGGCGTGGATGAAGGGGAACGGGTCCACCGGACCTTCCCCCCGGCGGTAGATCGCGAAGTGGAGATGCGGCGGCGTGGTCCGGGCGTTTCCCGTGTTGCCCACCCGGCCCACCGTATCGCCGCGAGCCACGCGGTCGCCGTCGTCCACCGTCCGACCCTCGAGATGCGCGTAGTAGAGGGTCTGGAGGCCGTTCCGGTCCCGGAGCCAGATCACCTGCCCTCCGAGGCGGTTCGTTTCCGCCCGAACCCGGCCCGGGGCTGCGGCCACCGCCGGCGCGCCCCGGGGCGCGAAGATGTCCACCCCCTCGTGGCTCCTGCGGCCGGCTTCCCGGGGGGCCCCGAATCCGCTGCGGATCGCCTCGACTCCGACCCCGGACACGGGGAAGGCGAGGGTGGCCTCCTGGTGCAGGAGGAGATGATACCGTCCGCCCCGGAGGAGCTCGGGCTGCAGCCGGAGCACGTACCGGCGGTCCCGGTCGGCCTCGGCCGCGAGCCGGGCCTCACCGGAATCGGCGCTGGTGACGTGGTGGAAGCGGACGGAGTCTTCTCCCTGCTCCAGCGCGAAGAGGTCGAGGAACAGGCGCAGAGGACGGCCGGCGTCGATCCGGACTTCGGCCACCAGCCGCCGTCCCCGGGGAACCTCCACCCTCCAGGCCACGGCCGCCGGACGCTCGGGTGAGAGGTAGCCCTCCTCCCGATACGGGGTCTCGACCGCGGCTGGCTCCCGGAGGGCACGTTCGCCCGCGGCGAACCAGTCCCGCCCGAGGGCGGTCCCTGCGAGCCCCGCCTCGCGGATGCTCTCCGCGTAGCGGTCCCGGGGCGAGCGGTCCTCCACGAGGCCGAGCATCTCGCCCGCCGAGCGGCAGCCGCCCGTCCCGACCAGGAGGCACGCCGCCACGAGGACGAGCGCCGTCCGGATTCTCCCCACTCCTGTTTTCCGGGAGAGGGAGGTCAGGTGTGGACGCTCCGGACCGGGTCCTCCTCCAGGGCGAACGCGAGACCGCGGAGGGCCTCATCCCCCGCCGGCGTCCCGTCGCGCACGCTCGTGTCCCCGGGCAGGTCCACCTCCAGCTTCACGTCCTCCGCTTCCTCGTCCTGCTGCCAGAAGAAGAAGACGGCCACCAGCGCGACGATGAGGACGAGGATGATCACGATGAGTCCGGTGTTGGTGCCGTCGTTGTCGGCCATCGGTCCCTCCCGGTGCACGAGCGGTTGTCAGGGGGCTCGGATCGCTGACCACAATAGTGCCCCGAGAGGGCCGCGTGAGCCAACCTCCCCTCGGCCACGAGTCGGAGGGTCGGGAGCGGCGGTCAGTAGCCGGGCTCGCCCGGGTTGTCGTCGGTCTCGGAGCAGATCTGCTCCGTCTCTCCGGGACGGTGGGTGTCCTCGAGGTTCACGTCGGCGTCGACGGTCCCCAGGTCGATCCTCCACTGGTGATCCACCTCGTGGGCGTCGCACTCGCCCTCGGTGCCGCCGCCGAAGTTCGAGTCGATCCAGTACTTGAGGACGTAGGACTCACCGTCCTCGAGGGCGTCCGGGAAGGTGAAGGAGAACGACGGTTCCTGGGTCTCGGATACGGTCCCCTCGTCGGTGGCCACCACGGACCCGCCGCTGTCCTCGATGAAGACGTGGATGTCCTGGCCGCCGTGGGCGTCATGGAAGGTGGCGTCGCCGCTGAAGGTGAGATCGTAGGTGGTCGTCGGTTCGGTGGGATCGTCGTCCCCGCAGGCCACGAGCGCGGCGAGGGCGAACGGGACGAGAGAGAGAACGATCGAGCGTCGACGAATCATCGTGCGTCCTCCGTCGTTCGAATGACCTTTTGTTTTCTCCGGCATACAGGAGATGAATCGACGATGTTACCGTGTAGTTAACGAATGACCGTTCCTCGATCTGACACCTCCACCGGGCCGCGCCGGCGGCCTCCCGGGGGCTCGTCTGCCGGCTCCCGGGCCCTTATCGTCGGGCCGGAGGCGGGAGCGCCGGCCCCGCGAGGCCTCGCGAGAGATCCCTCCACTCCGCTCCCGACGTCGATGTCCGACCCGAGATCCGCCCCGATTCCCGACCAGATCGCCGTGTCCGAACACCATGGATGAGATGGACCGTCGCCGGTTCCTCCGACGGGCGGCCGGGACGGTGGGCCTGGCTCTGGTCCCTCCCTCCCTGGGGGGGCTGGTGCTGGCCTCGGGGGGCTGCGGCCCGCGCGGGTCCGGATCCGGGCAGGGCGCCGCGGGGGGCGGGTACGGGGACCCCGTCGACCGCACCGGGATCATGGCTCTCCCGCGGGATTTCGAGATGCGGGACTTCGGGGCCATCGGCGACCCCATGAGCGACGGGAACCCCACGCCCGTGGCCCTGGACGGAATGGCCGCCTTCGCCGGTACGGGCGGGACCGTGCGGCTGCTCCGGAACCACGAGGACCGCAACGGCCCCGCGGGCCGCCCCATCGCCGGGGAGAACGCCTACGATCCCGCCGCGGGAGGCGGGGTGGTGACCCTGGTGGTGGGTCCGGACCGGACGCTGCTCCGGGACTTCGTGAGCCTGAACGGCACGGCGGTGAACTGCGCCGGGGGGCCCACGCCGTGGGGGAGCTGGCTCAGCTGCGAGGAGACCGTGGTGGGCCGGAGCGAGGGCTACGAGCGACGCCACGGCTTCGTCTTCGAGGTCCCGGCCTCGGCCCAGGGGCCGGTGGAGCCCCGGCCCCTGGTGGAGATGGGCCGGTTCAGCCACGAGGCGGTGGCCGTGGATCCGGCGACGGGGATCCTCTACCTGACCGAGGACAACGCCTACGAGCTCGGGGATCCGTCGGCTCCGGGCTCGGGCTTCTACCGGTTCCTCCCCGCGAGGCCCGGGGCGCTGGAAGCGGGCGGAGAGCTCCAGATGGCCCGGGTCCGGGGGCATCCGGAGCTGGAGCTCTTCCGGGGCCGGGAGATCGGCCTGTCGGTGGGGGACGTCTTCGAGATCGATTGGGTGGACATCCCCCATCCGGAGCCCGATCCCGGCGACGAGCTCTCCGAGGACGAACGGCTGACCGCCGTGTTCCGACAGGGCCGGCGGGAGGGAGCGGTCGCCTTCGCCCGCCTCGAGGGATGCTGGTACGGCGACGGGAGCGTCTTCTTCCACGACACCGAGGGCGGGGCCGAGCGGTGCGGCCAGGTCTGGCAGTACGTGCCCGACGGGGGAGAGCGGGACGCCGGGGGACGGCTGGTGCTGGTCTTCGAATCGCCGGGCCGGGACGTCCTGGACGGTCCCGACAACATCACCGTCTCCCCGCGCGGCGGCCTCGTGATCTGCGAGGACGGGGCCGGGTCCGTCCAGCACCTCCGGGGGCTCACCCGGGACGGCGAGATCTTCGACTTCGGGGCGAACGTGCTGAACGGCTCCGAGCTGGCCGGCGCCACCTTCGGCCCGAACGGCCGGACCCTCTACGTCAACATCCAGGGGCCCACCAGCGGGACGCCCGAGGACGCACCTGGAGAGGGGCGGACCGTCGCCATCTGGGGGCCCTGGGAGCGGGGGGCGCTGTAGGAGGGGCGGCCTCCCGGTGGCCGGGCCGGCGGCTCATTCCACGTACCGGGGATAGGTGTGCTTCGCCGCCTCGGCCTCCGCCGGGTCCAGGTCGACGGTGAGGAACGGCCGCTCCTCGTCGGTGGTCCCCCGGAGCTCGCCGGCCTCGGGCTCCACGATCCAGCCGGTCCCGGCGAAGGCCGGCGTCCGACCCTCCGGGGCCCTCCCGTCGCCGGGGGCGGGGAGGACCCCGGCACGATTGGAGGAGAGGCACCAGGCGCCGGAGACGATGGCCGCGGCCCGGCCGCCCACGATCCACTTCTCCCGGGTCTCGGCGGGGGTGGCCCGCGGGCACAGGATCAGGTGCGCGCCGGCCGCTCCCAGCTCCCGGGCGTGCCGGCCGAACCAGAGGTCGGTGCAGATGAGGAAGCCCACGCGGAGCCTGTCGGCGAGCTCCACCGGCCGGAAGGGACCCTCGGGACCCGGCTCGTACCAGGACGCCTCCCGGAAGCCGGGCTCGTCGGGGAGGTGCCGCTTTCGCTGGACCGCCCGGTAGCCCGTCTCCGCGCTCCAGAGAAACCCCTCGTTGGTTCTCCGGCCCCGGTCCAGGGCCGGCCGCGAGCCGGCCACCAGCTCCGCGCCCAGCTCGTCCAGCCGGTCCATCCACCGGTCGTGGGCCGTCACGGCGGCGCGCCACGCCCCGGGATCGGGCTCCGGGTCCGCGGGCAGCCAGCGGTGGAAGGGCATCTCCGGCAGGAGCACCAGGTCGCTCCCCTCCCGCCGGACGTGATCGGCGAGCCGTCGCCACGCCTCCGGCCGATCCCGGCCGCCGTTTCCGGCCCGGCCCCGGCCGCCGTCCGGAGGCGGGAGCTGGCAGACGGTGACCCTCACGTCGGGTCCTCCCGGGGCTTCACTCGCCCCCGGCCCGGCGGAAGTAGAGCAGCCCGCCGCCGGCGCTGCCCGAGAAGAGCTCGGGCCGGCCGTCGTCGTCCACGTCCCGGAGGACGGGGCTGGAGAGCCCGCGGGTGGCGGCGTCCAGCCGCCCTTCGTCGACGAACTCCGGCGACCCGGGGGTCCCCCGGTTCCGGAAGAGCCGGATGCCCCGGTCGTCGCTCCCCACCAGGAGGTCCAGATCGCCGTCGCCGTCCAGGTCGGCCAGCTCCGGCGAGCTGCGGCGCCCCACGTCGATGCCGGCGAACTCGTCGGTGACCAGCTCGAAATCGGGCCGGGAGGGCGTGCCCTCGTTCCGGTAGAAGTTGAGGGTCCCCGACGACTCGCCCACCAGGAGGTCCAGGTCGCCGTCGTCGTCCAGGTCCCCCAGCGTCGGCACGGCGTAGCTCCCCCGGGTGAGGGTGACCAGGGTCGAGTCGGCCAGGACGAAGCCGCCCTCCGCTCCCTCGTTCCGGTAGTATGCCAGCTCGTCCCGCCAGGTGGCGAGCACCAGGTCCGGCCTCCCGTCGCCGTCCAGGTCGCCGAAGGCCGGCGCGTACTGGTAGGCGCCCCTCATGGGCAGGGAGCCGGCCTCCCGCCAGACGGGATCCCCGGGGCTCCCCACGTTCTCCCACCGGTGGATGACCGAGGTGTTGCGCTCCCGGGGGTCGATCCGGTTCGCCAGCAGCAGGTCCAGGTCGCCGTCGCCGTCCAGGTCCGCCAGGGCCGGGACGCTCTCGCTGCCCACGTCCAGCCCCCGGAGGAACCGTCGGGTCCGGAGCGACCAGTCGGACCCGTCGTTCTCCAGGAAATAGAGGTTGTCCGCCGAGGTGATCAGGGGGTTGTAGGCGCCCCCGATGACGCCCACCAGGAGGTCCCGGTCGCCGTCGCCGTCCAGGTCGCCGAAGGTCGGCGCGTTGTACCCGCTGGTCTCCAGCGGGTCGTCGGGCGGGAAGGGCACCGGTTCTCCCCGGAGGTCGGCCCGGGCGCAGCTCCCGGTGTTCTCGATGTACAGGAGTCCCGCCTCGAAGAAGTCACCCCAGAAGAGATCCGGGTCGCCGTCGCCGTCGAAATCGGTGACCACGAGCGAGTTGGCCCCGTGCCGGAGGCCCACCACCTCGGCCACGATCTCGATGTCCTGGAACCGGTCGGTGACGTGCCGGAACCGGGGGACGCCGTCGCGGAGGTCCGCGACCTCGAAGCGGCTGACGGTCCCGTCCAGGCGACCCACCAGGAGGTCCTGGAGGTCGTCGCAGTCCACGTTCCCCACGTTGGGGATGTTCTGGCGGTCGGAGAAGACGGCCTCCCCCGAGACGGTACGCAGCGTGTCGGCGGCCAGCACGAACTCCGGGGCCTCCGACCGCCCGTCGTTTCGGTAGTACCGGACGTGGCTGTACGGCTCCTCGCCCAGGAGGTCGGGGTCGCCGTCCATGTCCACGTCGCCGAACCGGAACCACTCGCCCACCTCCAGCCCCCGGTAGGCGTCGGTCCGCCAGACGAAGGCCGGCCCGGGCCGGTCCACCTCCTCCACCCGCTCGAAGAACATGACCTCGCCCGTCCGCTCCTGGAGGAAGAGGTCGTCGTCGCCGTCCCCGTCGATGTCCAGGAGCTGGGGCCGGGGAACGTCGAAGCCGCCCAGGAAGGGATAGGGGTAGGGCTCGCCGGCGGAGTCCAGGACGGTGAGGCCGTCCACCCGACGGACCCACTCCCTCTCCTCCTGCCCGGCCCGGTCCCCGCGGACCGGCCCCTCGGCCGGTGAGGTGGCGGCGCCCTGCCCCCCCGGGCCGGCCCCGCCGGGGGCGCAGGCGGGGAGCCCGGGGGCGAGGAGGGCGGCCGCGAGGAGAGCCGCCGTCGCTCTCCCCCGGATCACCGGAGCGGCCGGAGGCCCAGGCCGTTCGGGTCGGGCCCCACCGGGATCACCCCCACCACCGACCGGGCCTCCAGGTCGATGACCGCCACGTTGCCCGGCGGGGGGCCGTCCCCGGCACCGTCGCCCTCCGGTCCCCCGGCGGGATCCCCGGGCGACCACGCCCCGTCCAGGTTGTTGTTGGAGACGTAGACGTAGCGGCCGTCCGGGCTCACCGCCGCCCCGTGGGGCTGGGACAGCCCCGGATGCTCCACGACGGCGGCCACCGTCCAGCTCCCCGCGTCCACGATGGAGATCGTGTCGTCGGCCTTGTTCCCGAAGACCACGTACCGGCCGTCGGGCGTGTAGACGGGATGCCAGGGCTCGGCCCCGACGGGGACCGTGGTCAGGAGCGCGGGCTGCCGGGGCTCGGTGCGGTCGAAGACCAGGAGGCGGCCCGACTTCTGTCCGGTGGCCACCATCCGGGACCCGTCGGGGGAGACGGCGAACTGGACCATCACGTGGGTCGGCCCGTCGACCTCGGCGAGCTCCACCTCCCCGGAGGCCGCCTCCAGCGTGGCCAGCCGGTTCACGGCCAGGCTGGCGGTGTGGGCGAACCTCCCTCCGGGGCCCACGGCGACGGCGTGGGGGCGGGGCACCAGCACCTCCCGCTCCTCCACGGACATGTCCGACGTCCGGACCACGCCCAGCCGCTGCGGAGGGTCCACCGCCGACATGGAGCGTCCCACGTACAGGGTCCCGCCGTCGGGGGAGAGGGCCATCATGCCGGGCACCTCGAACTCGGCCCGTCCCACCACCTCGTTCCGGCCGTTCAGCTTCAGCACGGTGTTGGCGTTGATGAGGGAGACGTACCAGGCCGAGCCGTCCGGGGCGGCGACCACGTCGTGGGGCTTGGCGCTGGCCCCGTATCCCAGGGCACGGAGGTCCACCGTCTCCACCAGCTCGTGGCCCGGCACCTCGATCACCGAGACGGTGGCGTCGCCCTGGTTGGGGGCGTAGAGGAGGCCCGTGGCCCCCTCTCCCGGCTCACCGGAGGAGGCGCCCGCCCCTCCGGACGCGGCACACCCTCCCGCGGCGACGGCCACGGCGGCCAGGACGCCGGCCAGCACGGAGCGGAGCCCGCCGACGGACCGATACGCCGGGCCCGCGGCGGGCCGGGGCGCCGGCTCCACCCCGGACGGTGTCGTTCCCCTCAACGGATCAGCGGGACCCGCCGGATCCGGGGGTGTCCGCGCGGCCGGCGCTCCGGACGGGTCCGGAGTTCTCGAAGGCCTCCTGCGAGGCCGCGGCAGGGCCGGTGGGCCGGAGCACGAACAGCCCCTCCTGCCCGCTGTTCACCACCACGATGCCGCTCTCGAAGTAGGGGTAGTTGCTCCAGGAGCCGCCGAAGCTGGGCTCGTTCTCACCGTAGGGCACCGTGTCGAAGGAGCCCACCATCTGCGGCGCCTCCCGGTCGCTGATGTCCAGCACGCCGAACCCGCACTGGTAGTTCGAGGCGTAGATCCGCTCGCCGACCACGTAGAGGTTGTGGTCGCTGCACCGGGTGGGCCAGAAGAACTGGTTCACCAGGATCGGGTCGGACAGCTCGGTCATGTCCCAGACCATGGTCCGGGTGTTGTCCACCTTGTCCTGGAGCTCGTCCAGCTCGTCGTCCACGTAGAAGTACCGCTGCTCCGGCCCGAACCAGCCCTGGTGGACGTATCCGTAGTTCGGGTAGGTGGAGACCGAGACGGCCTGCGGCTGCTCCTTGTCCGTCACGTCGGCCACGCTCACCGCCGTCTCGTTCAGCCCCAGGCAGATCTCCTGCCCCTGGAAGGCCTCGTCCGGTCCCTCGTAGATGAGGCACTGGGCGTCGTGGGTGTAGCCGGTGTTCTGCCGACCGGTCCGCTCGTCGGCGAAGCACCCGGCGAAGGTCGGGTCGGTGGGCTCGCTGATGTCGATCATGTGGAGGCCGCCGCCGCACGTCTCGCCGCCCCCGCCCGAGCCCACGGCGTAGGCGAATCCGCTGCCGGGGTTGACGACGATGTTGTGGACGCTGGCCAGCCGGTCGTAGTGGGCGTCCTCGTCGAAGGTGGTCGGCGCGTCGGAGACGTCCCGGAGGCGGGTGAGATCGAAGACCTGGACCCCGTGGTCGCCAGCGTTGTCGGCCACGATGAAGGCGTGGTCCCGATAGACCTTGATGTCCCGCCAGGAGCTGGGCCGGGCGCCGTCGGTCAGGGGCAGGCTCCCCAGGTAGACCGGGTTCGTGGGATCGGTGACGTCCACGAAGGCCGTCCCGTCCATCCGTCCCGCCAGGGCGTACTCACGCCCCGTCTCGGGATCGGTCCAGCCCCAGATGTCGCTCATCCTCACGCCCCGGGTGCCGCCGATCTCCTCCACGGGCAGGAACGACAGGAGGTCCACCGAGTCGCACTCGAAGTGGGCCGCCCGGCCGTCGTCGCCGCAGGTCACCGCCTCGCCGGTGACGGCGGCGTAGTTCTCCAGCTCGCTCCAGACCTTCCCGGCCGCGGCCCACTGGCCGGCCTCGTCGCGCTCCATGATGAGCGCCGTGCCGGCGCCGTAGTCGTCGCCGGTCAGCCCGGCGGCGGCCACCCCGTCGGCCACGGTCAGGCTGGAGGCGAAGTTGTCGCCCCGCTCCACGCCCTCCGGCGTGAGCTTCGTGGCGCCCGACCAGCCGCCCTCCTGGCCGGCGGCCAGGGCGTACCTGTAGATGGTTCCGCTCCCGTCGCCGCCGGGAGCGCCGATCCACAGCTCCCCGTCCACCAGGGCGAGGGTCGCCCCGAAGCCGGTGCCGTACTGGCCGTCGAAGGGCAGGAGCCGGGTGCTCGCCTCCCACTCCGACTCCTCCTCGTTCCAGTCGAAGACGAAGACGGCCCCGCTGGACCGGTCGTGGCCCGGCGCGGACACCAGGGCCCGGTCCTCCCGGATCAGGACCCCGGCTCCGAAGCCGGCGTTCTGGCCCACTCCGGTCCCCTCGAGCTTCCCGGTCTGCCGCCACTCGCCGCTGTCCGGATCGTGACGGAAGACGTAGGCGGCGCCGGCCCGCTCGCCCTGGCCGGGCGCGCCCACCAGGGCCACGTCGCCGCGGAGGGCCACGGCGAGACCGAACATGCTGCCCTGGCCCCCGTCGTCGGCGGTGATCCTGGCCTCCTGCGTCCACTGGCCGGAGGCGGCGTCCCGACGGAAGGCGTAGACGGCGCCCCGGGCGCTGTCCTGGCCCGCCGAGGAGACCAGCGCCACGTCTCCGTCCACGGCCACGGCCCGGCCGAAGGAGTCACCGGCCTCCAGGTCGTCCGGCTGGAGCCGGGCCACCTCCCGCCACTCTCCCGGGGCCTCCCGCTGGAGCACGTAGGCCGCGCCCCGGCTGCTGTCGACCCCCGTGGCCCCCGCCCAGAGGAGGTCGCCCTCCACCGCCAGGGCCCGGCCGAAGTAGTCCCCGACGTCGGCGTCGGAGGCGCGGAGCTGACCGACCTCGCTCCAGGTGCCCCCGGCGTCCTGCCGGTAGAGATACACCGTCCCGGGACGCCGCTCGTAGGCGGGCTCGGAGATCAGGACGGTCCCGTCGGCCACGTCGGCGGCCGCGCCGTACCGCTGGGCCCGGGCGTCCTCCGGCGAGGCCAGGGAGAGGGCCAGGATGGAGACGAGGCTCGCCAGGAGGGCGCGCCCGGTGACGCTCGAGGGGGAAGGGATCTCGGGAGGAGACATCGCTCGACTCGCTCGCTTGGGGTTGGTCGGTTCGGGGCTACGTCCAGCCAATATACGGCGATCCGGCCCAAATGATCCTGCGGCTAACGGTGCCCGCGGACCGGTCGGGGGCGATAGGGCTCCTCCAGCCGCTCGATCTCCCGGTCCGTGAGCTCCAGGTCCACGGCGGCGACGGCGTCCTCCAGGTGGTCGAGCTTCGTGGCGCCCACCACCGGCGCCGTCACCCCGGGGCGGGAGAGGAGCCACGCCAGGGCCACCCGGGCCCGGCGCACGCCCCGGGCGGCGGCGATCTCGCCCACCCGCTCGACGACCCGGTCGGCCTCGGGGAAGTCCCGGTAGAGCTCCTCGGCGTAGTCGTCCTGCTCGCCCCGGGCGGTGGCCTTCTCCTGGCCGGACGGCCGGGCGAGCCATCCCCGGGCCAGGGGCGACCAGGGGAGCACGCCCACGCCCTCGTCCCGGCAGAGCGGGAGCATCTCCCGCTCCTCCTCCCGGTAGAGGAGGTTGTAGTGGTTCTGCATGGAGACGAACCGGCTCCAGCCGTGCAGGTCCGCCGTGTAGAGGGCCCGGGCGAACTGGTGGGCGTACATGCTGGAGGCGCCCACGTAGCGCACCTTCCCGGAGCGGACCAGGTCGTCCAGCGCCTCCAGGGTCTCCTCCACCGGTGTCCCGTAGTCCCAGCGGTGGATCTGGTAGAGGTCGATGTAGTCGGTGCCCAGACGTTCCAGGGACGCGTGGACGCCGTCGAAGACGTGCTTCCGGCTCAGGCCGCCCCGGTTGGGCCCGTCGCCCATGGGGAAGTAGACCTTGGTGGCGATGACCACCTCGTCCCGGCGGGTGAACTCTCCCAGGAGCTCGCCCGTCACCTCCTCGCTCACCCCCAGGGAGTACATATCCGCCGTGTCGAAGAAGTTGATCCCCAGCTCCACGGCGCGCCGCACCAGCGGCCGGGCGTCCTCCTCCGGGAGCACCCAGGAGCGCCAGTCGGGGTCGCCGTAGCTCATCATCCCGAGGCAGATCCGGGAGACCTCGAGCCCGGTGTTGCCCAGCGTCGTGTAGTCCACGGCTCCTCCTTCCACCTGATCCGGGATCTTCGGGACGGGGAGCATGCTAACGCCCGGGGTCGGACCTATCCAGGCGGGGAGGAGGCGAGGGCGAGACAGAGGGAGCGCGTCCGGACGGGGGAACACGGGCCGCATTCGATCTATATATGATCATGTGTTCAGATGATGCCGGGCAGACGTCCACGGGTCGGACGGCATCCACGGCCGGACGTCATCGACCGATCGGAATTCCGGGACGACCGCCACAGGGAGGGAGCGTGGCCGACGATCTCTGCGACGTGCGGACGGTGGACGAGGAGGCCGTGAGGACGGTGCGGCGCCAGTCGGCGGCGGCCGACGATCTCGCCGATCTCGCCGACATCTTCCAGATCCTGGCCAGCCCGACCCGGCTCCGGATCGTGGAGGCTCTCGCCCGGCGGGAGCTCTGCGTGTGCGACCTGGCGGCGGCGGTGGACGCCTCCCAATCAGCGGTGAGCCACCATCTCCGGGGGCTCCGTCAGATGAAGCTCGTGCGGTACCGGCGGGAGGGCCGCATGGCCTACTACCGGCTGGACGACGACCACGTCTCGGCGCTCTTCGATACGGGACTCGAGCACGTCCGTGAGTGACGGGGCGAGCCCGGTGGAGGACACGCCGGGGCGGGGGACGTGGGCCTCGGGGGAGGCCTTCCGGACCTACGGGGCCGCCGCGCTCTTCCTGGCGGGCCTGATCCTTGAGGTGGCCGGGACCTCTCCCCCCCTCCTGGCCCTTCCCCTGTCGGATCTGCGCCCGCCGGGTCTCCTCTTCGTGGCGGCCGCCGGCCTGGGGGGCTGGAACTTCCTCCCGGCGGGGATCCGGGCGGCCAGGGGCCTGTCGCTGGACATGAACTTCCTCATGACGGTGGCCATCGCCGGCGCGGTGGCGGTGGGGCTGTACCTGGAGGCCGGGGCCATCGCCGTGCTCTTCTCCGTGGCGGAGCTGCTGGAGGCCTACTCGGTGGACCGCGCCCGGGGATCCATCCGGTCCCTGATGGAGCTCTCCCCGGACTCGGCCACCGTGCTCCGCGACGGCCGGGAGATCCGCACGCCGGCGTCCGACCTGGAGGTGGACGACCGGCTCCTGGTCCGGCCCGGCGAGCGCATTCCGGCCGACGGCGTGGTGGAGGAGGGGGGATCGGCCGTGGACCAGGCCCCCATCACCGGCGAGTCCGTGCTGGTGCCGAAGGAGCGGGGGGACGAGGTCTACGCCGGCACCATCAACGGCGACGGCTTCCTGCGGGTCCGGGTGGAGCGGCCCCAGCGGGACAGCACCCTGGCCCGGATCGTCCGCCTGGTGGAGGAGGCGGAGGGCAGGAAGGCGCCCAGCGAGCGCTTCGTGGAGCGGTTCGCCCGCCGGTACACGCCGGTGGTGGCGGCGGGTGCGGTGCTCCTGGCCGCCGTGCCCCCGCTGGCCTTCGGCGAGGCGTTCGTGCCCTGGTTCGTCCGGGGCCTGACCCTCCTGGTGGTGGCCTGTCCGTGCGCCATGGTCATCTCCACCCCGGTGGCGGTGGTGAGCGGCGTCACGGCGGCGGCCCGGAACGGGGTCCTCATCAAGGGCGGCGTCCACCTGGAGGCCATGGCCCGGGTGGAGGTGGTCGCCTTCGACAAGACCGGGACCCTCACCGCCGGCCATCCCCGGGTCACCGACGTGGATCCCGTGGGGGGGTACACCGAAGGGGAGCTCCTCCGGCTGGCCGCCGCCGTGGAGGGGCGGTCCGAGCACCCGCTGGCCCGGGCCGTGGTCCGCGAGGCGCGGCACAGGGGGCTCGCTCCCGACGGGCTCCCGGAGGCGCGGGCCTTCCGAGCCCTCCGGGGCCGGGGGGTGAGGGCCGAGGTCGACGGCCGCGAGATCCGAATCGGACGCCCCGAGCTCTTCGACGAGCCGGAGGTCCGGGTGGCCGGGGCCCTGGACCGCTACCGGGCGGAGGGGAAGACGGCGGTCCTGGTGGGCCGGCCCGGGCGGGTCCTGGGGGTGATCGCCGTGGCCGACCGGCCGCGGAGGGAGGCCCGGGAGGCCCTCTCCGCCCTCCGCCGTGCGGGGGTCCGGCGCCTGGTCCTCCTCACGGGAGACGACGCCGGGGCCGCCGCCGCCGTGGCCGACGGCCTGGGCTTCGACGAGGTCCACGCCGGACTCCTGCCCGGGGAGAAGGTGGACCGGATCCGGGAGCTGGAGGAACGGTACGGACCCGTGGCCATGGTGGGCGACGGCGTGAACGACGCCCCGGCGCTGGCGGCGGCCACGGTGGGCATCGCCATGGGGGTGGCCGGGACCGACAGCGCGCTGGAGACGGGGGACGTGGCCCTCATGGGCGACGACCTCTCCCGCCTCGCGTACCTCTACAGGCTCTCCCGGAGCGGTCGGTCGGTGATCCGCCAGAACGTCCTGGCGTCCATCGGGGTGAAGGGCGCCCTGGCGGCGGCGGTGCCGTTCGGGCTGGTCTCCCTGGTGGTGGCGGTGCTGGTGGGCGACATGGGCGCGTCGCTGGGCGTCACCGGGAATTCCCTCCGGCTGGCCAGGATCCGCCCGGGGACGGCCTGACGGGAGCCCCGTTCAGGCCAGATACGTCGCCTCGATCTCCTCCGCCGGCCCGGGCCGGGCCAGGAGGAAGCCCTGCAGCTGCTCGCACCCGTGGGAGCGGAGCCAGTTCGCCTGCTCCTCGGTCTCCACGCCCTCGGCCACCACCTCCATCTCCAGGGAGCGGGCCAGGGTGAGGATCGTCTCCACGATGGCGCGGTCGGCCCGCTCCTCCGGCAGGCCGTCCACGAACGACCGGTCCACCTTCAGCGCGTCCACCCGGAGCTCCTTCACGTAGGCCAGCGAGGAGTACCCGGTGCCGAAGTCGTCCACCGCCACCCGCACCCCCAGCTCCCGGATGGCGTCGATCCGCTCCGCACTCTTCATGGCGGTGTGCTCGGTCACCTCGAGCATCACCCGCCGGGGGTCCATGCCGCCGTCCTCCAGGGCGGCCTCCAGGCGTCGGAGGTACTCCATCGAGACCAGCTCCCCGGCGGAAGCGTTGGGATGGACCCGGAGCTCCCGGCCGTTCCCCCGGGCGTCGTTCCAGCGGGCCACCTGCCGGCAGGCCTCCTCCAGCACCCAGCCCCCCAGGGGGCGCAGGAGGCCGGTCTCGTCGGCCAGCGCCAGGAAGTGCTCCGGGCTCAGCAGACCGCGCTCGGGGTGGTTCCATCGGAGCAGCGGCTCCACCCCCACCACCTCGCCCGAGGAGGCCGCGAAGACGGGCTGGTAGTGGAGGGCGAACTCCCCGGCCTCCAGGCCCCGCCGGAGGTCGGACTCCCGCTGGACACGGGAGAGGCCTCCGGCGTCCAGGGAGGGGTCGTACGTCCGTTGCCGGGTGCCGGGCTCCGACTTGGCCCGGTACATGGCCGCGTCGGCCCGCCGGACGAGCTCCCCGGGCCGGGGGGGTAGGTCCTCGTCCGCCTCGTCCGGGATCAGGCCGATGCCGATGCTCGCCGAGAGGTGGACGTCCTGCTCCAGCATCCGGAGGGGCCGCTCGAACAGCTCGGTGACACGGCGGGCCACCTCCCGGGCGTCGGCGGGTCCGTCGATCTCCTCCAGGAGGATCCCGAACTCGTCGCCGCCCAGCCGGGCCACGGTGTCGGGGTCCCGGACGGCCGAGCGGAGCCGGTCCGCCACCTCCTGGAGCACCCGGTCGCCGGCGGTGTGTCCCAGGCTGTCGTTCACGTCCTTGAAACGGTCCAGGTCGATGAAGAGGATCGCCGCCTGCCCGCCCCGCCGCCGGATCCGGGCCAGAGACTGTTCGATCCGGTCCCAGAAGAGGGCCCGGTTCGGCAGCTCGGTGAGGGGGTCGTGGAGCGCCCGGTGCTCCAGCTGGCGCTGGAACTCCTTGCGCTCGGTGACGTCGCGGATGATGCCCTGGTAGCCGACGACCTCCCCGTCCCGGTAGCGGGCCGTGGAGGTGAGGACGCACTCCAGGATGTCGCCCTCCTTCGTCCGGAGCTTCACCTCGAACTCCGCCACCTGGCCCTCCTCCTCGATCTGGCGGTGGAAGCGGGCGCGATCGGCGGGGTCGGCGTACAGCTCCGCCGCGTCCATCCGGGCGAGCTCCTCCTGCGAATAACCGAGGAGGTCGATCCCGGCGGGGTTCATCTCCACGATGGTCCCGTCGGGGCGGCTCACGTAGATGGCGTCCTGGGAGTCGAGGAAGATCCGCCGGAACTTCTCCTCGCTCCGGCGGAGCGCTTCGTCGCGCCTCCGGAGCCGGAGGAAGGTGTACCCGGCCGCGCCGCCCCCCAGGAGCAGGAGGGCCAGGGAGAGCCCGCCGATTCCCCGGTAGACCCAGACCCGGAACGTGTGGGCCGCCCCCGCCAGCGTGAGGCTGAACGCCTCCTCCTGGCGCGTGAGCTCGGCGTCCAGGGAGTCGATCCGCGCCAGGGTGGCGGCCACGGTCTCCCCACCGGCCCCGGGGAGCTCCACGGCCCTCCGGAGATCCCGGGCCTCGGACCGGAGCTCCTCGATGCTGGCGTCGCCCCCGGTCCAGATCTCCAGGACGTCCCGACCGTCCTCCACGCGGGGAAAGACCCGGAACAGGCGGATCATCCCGTCGACGTCGTGGGGATGGATCCCTCCCTGCAGGAAGCCCTCCCGGGCGGCCTCCACGTCGGGCGGATCGGCCTCCAGGGCCTCCCGGGCCCGGCGGAAGCCCTCCAGCGCGGTCAGTGCGTCCCGATACCCCTCCCAGTGCCTCTCGTCTCCGCTCCGGGCGTAGTGGACCAGCTCGATGACGGCCCGCTTCTGGGCCTTGGTCCAGAGGCTCTCGCCCCCCACGTAGGAGCGCACCGCCGACAGGGTTTCCATGCTCACCACGGCCAGCCCGGCCAGCAGGACCACCGTGACGAGGAACCCGCCGAAGA
This sequence comes from uncultured Gemmatimonadota bacterium, assembly GCA_964627425.1. Taxonomy (GTDB): domain Bacteria; phylum Gemmatimonadota; class Gemmatimonadetes; order Palauibacterales; family Palauibacteraceae; genus Caribbeanibacter. The sequence continues at coordinate 135,720 of CAZVIY010000004.1, read as the reverse complement.
GGTAGACGAAGCTCCGCCTGAGGCGTGCCAGGTCCTCCGCCCGGGGCTCCGCGTGGCCACGGACCTGCCTCGGCTCTGGGTTCATGGGGCTTCCGGGTGGCGAGGAACGGGAGGACGGGACGAAGCTGCCGCGATGGGGCCGGGGGCGTCGATCCCGACCGAAGGAAGGTAGGGTCGCGCCGATTCCGGGCTCAATGGCGCAAAAAGAATGGCGGCCGGAGGCCCCGGCCCTGACGTCCGTGCCGCCCCGGACTACCTTGACGCGGGTGGCGGTAGCGCCGGAGCGTGGAGGTCCACGGCCGCGGGGGACCGGAAGATGGGATGGTTCGGACGACGACAGCCCTGCTGGCGGGCGGCGGGCTCCTGGCCTGCCTCCCGGCCGGGTCCACTCCGGGAGAGGGGGCCGGCGTCGCCGTGAGCCGGGAGCTGGCTCTCATGCCGTGGCCCCGGGAGGTGGAGCTGGGCGACGGCCGGTTCCGGGTGGACGAGCGCTTCGACGTGGCGGTCCGGGGCGAGCCGGGGCCGCGCGTCTACCGGGCCGCCACCCGGCTCCTGGGGCGGATCGCCGACCGGACCACCCTCTTCCTGCGGCAGGCCCGGGTCACGCCGGACGGGGCCTCCGGGGACGACGGCGACGCGGACCTGGTGATCCGGGTGGAGCGGCCCGGCGAGCTGGAGCCGGGCGAGGACGAGGGCTACCGGCTGGAGGTGCGTCCCACCCGGGTCGTCCTCCGGGCTCCCACGGACCTGGGGGCGCTCCACGGCCTCCAGACCTTCCTCCAGCTCCTCACGGTGGACGGTCGGGGGGCGCACCTGCCGGCGGTGGCGGTGGTGGACCGACCGAGGTTCACGTGGCGGGGCCTCATGATCGACGTGGCCCGTCACCACATGCCCACGGAGGTCCTCCGGCGGAACCTGGACGCCATGGCCCGGCTGAAGCTCAACGTCCTGCACCTGCACCTCTGCGACGATCAGGGATTCAGGGTGGAGAGCGAGCGCTGGCCCCGGCTCCACCGGGAGGCCTCCGACGGCCGCTACTACACCCGGAGCCAGATCCGCGACCTGGTGGCCTACGCCGCCGATCGGGGCATCCGGGTGGTGCCGGAGTTCGACGTGCCGGGACACGCCACGAGCTGGCTGGTGGCCTACCCCGGGCTCTCCGCCGGACCGGCGCCCGAGGAGCTGGAGCGGAGCTTCGGGGTCTTCGAGGCGGTGCTGGATCCCGCCCGGGAGGAGACCTACGAATTCCTGGCCTCCTTCCTGGAGGAGATGGCCGAGCTCTTTCCCGACGACCACGTGCACCTGGGCGGCGACGAGGTGGAGGGGAGCCGGTGGGAGGAGGACCCGGAGATCCGGCGGTACATGGAGGAGCGGGGGCTGGACGGGACGTCCGAGCTCCAGGCCCATTTCCTGGAGCGGATGAGGGCGATCCTGGAGGACCTGGGGAAGGAGACCGTGGTCTGGGGCGGCCCGGGGGCGGCGCTCCCGGGCGAGGCGGTGGTCCAGGTGTGGCGCCGTCGGGAGAGCCTGGAGGAGACGCTCCGCGACGGGGGGCGGGCCCTGCTGTCCCGGGGCTACTACCTGGACCTGAACCGCTCGGCCGCGGACCACTATCGGGTCGAGCCCCTCCCGGACCGGTGGGACCTGCCGCGGGGCGCCCGCGGGAGGCTTCTCGGGGGAGAGGCGGCCATGTGGAGCGAGCACGTGGACGCGGGGACGGTGGACTCCAGGATCTGGCCCCGGGCGGCGGCGGTGGCCGAGCGCCTGTGGTCGCCGGCGTCGGTGGACGACGTGGAGGGGATGTACCGCCGGCTGGCACCGGTGAGCCGGCGGCTGGACGCCCTGGGCCTGGAGCACGTGACCGGTCCCCGGCGGCTCCTCCGGTCCCTGGCGGGCCGGACGGGAGGCGAGGACCTGGAGGCGCTGGCCCTGCTGGCCCGGCTCTCGGCGCCGGTGGAGGGCCTGCGCTGGCGGAAGAGCGACCGACGCTACACGGTCCGGTCGCCCCTGACCCGGTTCGTGGACGCGACGGTCCCCGATCCGGCTCGCGCCCGGCGGGTGCGGCGCCGGGTGGACTCCCTCGTGGAGGGCCCGGGTGACGGGGCGGCCGCCGACTCCCTCCGGTCCGAGCTTCGCTCGTGGGCCGAGGCCGCGGACCGGCTGCGGCGGCTCACCGACGAGCGGGCCTCGCTCCGGGAGATCGCGCCGCTGGTGGAGCGGCTCGCCGACCTCTCCCGCCGCGGCCGGGAGGCCCTGGACCACCTCTCCTCGGGGGAGCCGGCCCCGCCGGAATGGGTCGCCGGGGCGGCGCCGGAGCTGAGGGAGGCCCGGAGGCCGGTGGCCGGGACCGGGCTCCAGGTCACCGACGCGGTGGCGCGCCTCGTGGGCCACGCGGCCGAAGGGCCCGGCGGGGGGTGAGGCGTCCCGCCAGGCGGGGGAGGACCTCCCCGGTCCGTCCGGTCACCCGGAGGTCGGCCATCTCGTCCCCCCGGGTGGGACCCAGGTTGACGATGGCCACGGGGATGCCGGCGTCCCGGGCCTCGTGCACGAACCGCAGGCCCGAGTAGACGCTCAGCGAGGAGCCGGCCACCAGGAGGACGCCCCCGCGCCGGAACAGCGCCCACGCCGCCTCCGTCCTCTCCGGCGGCACGTTCTCGCCGAAGAAGACCACGTCGGGCTTCAGCACCCCGCCGCACCGACGACAGGCCGGGACCCGGAACCCCCGTGCCGCCTCTTCCGGGAGGACGGCGTCGCCGTCGGGGGCCATCCGGTGGTCGTCGAAGGCGCCGATGGGGTCGTCCGGCCCGTCCCTCGCCGCCGCGGGCAGGCGACCCCGCCAGCCCGGGTTCAGCTCCAGGAGCCGCTCCTGGACCCGGTCCCGGCCCACGCGGCGGCCGCAGTCCAGGCAGCGGACCCGGGCCAGCGAGCCGTGGAGGTCCACCACCCGCTGGCTCCCCGCCTCCCGGTGCAGGCCGTCCACGTTCTGGGTGATCACGCCGGCCACGGCTCCGCCCTCCTCGAGCCGGGCCAGCGCCGCGTGGCCCGGGTTGGGGCGGGCCGCCTCCATCCGGGGCCAGCCCACCAGGCTCCGGGTCCAGTAGCGGGCCCGCGTTCCGGGCTCGCGGACGAACTCCCCGTAGGTGATGGGCGAGGCCGCCCGCCTCCGCCGGCCGGGACCCCGGTAGTCCGGGATGCCGGATTCCGTGCTCACCCCCGCGCCGGTGAGGACCGTGATCCGGCGGCCTTCCAGGAGCCGGACCAGCTCGGAGACGGACGGTCCGGAGGGCGAACGGCTCGGCGACGGGGCGCTCATGGGACCCATGATAACGCTCCCGTCAGCCGCCGATCCAGAGGCGTACGGCGAAGACCACCACGGCCACGGTCACCGCCTTCTTCACCCATTCGTGGCCCTTGAGCACGGTGATCCGCACCCCGATCAGCCCACCCGTCACGTTGCCGAACGCCAGGGCGAGACCCGCGTCCCAGTCCACGTGTCCCTGCCAGGCGAACAGCCCCAGGGCCAGCGGGGTGAAGACCAGCGTCATCAGGACCTTCAGGGCGTTTCCCCGGACCATGTCCAGTCCGGCCGCCGCGGCCAGGGCCAGGATGAGGAAGCCGACGCCCGCCTGGACGTACCCGCCGTAGACGCCCACCAGGAAGAATCCGCCCACCAGGAGAAGGCGGCCCTTCCGATCGCCGCGATCCGCCAGGAGCCCCTCCGCGTCCCGTCGACCCACCGGGTTCCAGATGGTCCAGAGGGCCACCGCCACCATGATGATGGAGAGGGACTTCCGGAACGCCTCGTCGCCCACGGAGACGGCGATCCAGGTGCCGAGGGCGGCGCCGGCCAGGACCGGGAGGGCGGCGAGCCGGACCCAGCTCCAGTCCACCACCCGGTGGCGGTCGAAGCTCCAGGTGGCGCCCACGTTCTGCAGCAGGATGGCCACCCGGTTGGTGCCGTTGGCCATGGTGGGCGGGAGCCCCAGGAAGATCATGGCCGGCAGGGTGAGGAACGAGCCCCCGCCGGCCACCACGTTCACCACCCCCGCCACGCCCCCCACGGCGGCCAGGATCAGGTAATCCAGGAGGGACTGGGTCACGAGGGGACGGTCGCGCAGGGGAGTCTCTTCTGCATGATCGGGCCTTCGCTCTTCGGACGGTGAATCCTCCGACGTCCCGTTCCGGGAATCGTAGGGCCCAAGCTAACCGGGAGGCAGGAGGGCGGGTGAACGGTACAGGAGCGCGTCGACGCCGTTATTGACACCGTTGGTGATCGGTGCGATCTTGTCGTCTCCCTTAAATTCCCTTTACGGTACGAAAAGAGCCCCCCTCCATGTCCTTCTGGAAAGACCTCCGTCAGCGCCGGATCATCCAGATCCTCATCACCTACCTCGCCGGCGGATGGGTCGCGCTCGCCGGGATGGACCAGATCATCAGCCGGGGCCTCCTGCCGGAGGTCTCCTACCGGATCGCCCTGGTCCTGTACCTGACCGGAGCGGTCGTGAGCCTCGTGATCGGTTGGTACCACGGGGAGAAGGGGCACCAGGAGGCGACCCCCCTGGAAATGGTGCTCCTGAGCCTGATCGCGCTCGGAGGGCTGGGGACGAGCGTCTTCGTATATCAGGTGCACTCGCAGCCGGGTCTGGCCGAACTCTCACCCCTGAATCTCCACAGCGTGGGCGTCCTGTATCTCGAGAACGACGGCGGCGACGCCGAGCTGACCGCCGTCGCGGACGGTCTCACCGAGGATCTCATCGCGCAGCTCGAACGTGTTCCGTCGCTCGACGTGATCTCGGAGCGCGGGGTCCGGCAGTACCGTGACTCGGACGTTTCTCCCGACAGCATCGCCCGGGCCCTGGAAGCCGGGACGCTGATCACCGGGAGCGTGCGATCGGTCGGGGAGGATATCCGTGTCTCGGTGAACCTCGTGGATGGTGCCAGTGGGACCCGGGTTCGCGACGCGTCCTTCGCCTGGAGGGATGACTACCTGGTCGACGCGAGGGGGGAGCTGGCACGGAACGTATCGCTCCTGCTCCGGGAGTGGCTGGGTGAAGAGGTGGAGGTCCGCCGGCGCCGACGCTCCACCGAGAGCACGGAAGCCTGGCTCACGGTCCAGAGGGCGGAGCGGGAGGTCGCCTCCGCGGAGCTCCGCCTGGACCAGGACGACCTGGAGGGGGCGATCGCCGCCCTGGACCACGCGGATTCGCTCCTGTCCCTGGCGGAGGCCATGGATACCACGTGGGCCGAGCCACCGATCCTCCGGGGCGAGGTCGCGTACGAGCGTCTCCGGATGTCCCGTTCGGTGGACGATGCCGCCGGGTGGGCGAGGACCGGCATCCGGCACGCGGAGCGGGCCCTGGAGCGGCAGCCGGAGTCGGCCGGCGCGCTGGCCACCCGTGGCAGGCTCCGCTACCGGCTCTGGGCCCTCCAGGCCGTCCCGAACCAGGAAGAGGCGCGGGCTCTCCTGATGGCTGCCCGGGAGGACCTGGAGACGGCCGTCCGCAGGGACCCTGCGCTGGCGGAGGCGAACAGTATCCTCAGCCACCTCTACTTCCAGTTCAACGAGAAGGTGTCGGCGGTCCTGGCGGCACAGCGCGCCTACGAGGAGGACGCGTATCTCCGCGCGGCGGATCAGCTCCTCTGGCGGCTCCATTCGGGCAACTACGCCCTCGGAAACTATTCGCAGGCTCGGAACTGGTGCGAGGAGGGACGGGAGCGATTCCCCGACTACTTCCGCTTCACCGAATGCCAGCTCTGGCTCATGACCATGCCGGAGAGCGACCCCGACGTCGAGAAGGCGTGGCGCCTGCTGGCGGAGCTCGAGGAGATGCTGCCCCCCGAGCAGCGGGAGTTTCAGACGCACCGGGCCAGGATGGTGGTGGGCGCCGTCATCGGGCGAGCCGGCCTCACCGACAGCGCCCGCGCCGTACTGGGCCGCGCCCGTCCGGCACCTTCCACGGATCCGCACCGGGAGCTGGTGGGCTTCGAGGCAGCCATGCGCGTGATCATCGGCGACGAGGAGGAGGCGGTCTCCCTGATCAGGCGCTACGAGACGGCGAATCCCGGCCATTTCCAGGAGGGGACGGACCACTGGTGGTGGACGCCACTGGAGGACGATCCCGAGTTTCGGCGCCTGACGGGCGCGGAGCACTGACCTGCCGCCGGCCCGGCCGCTGGGCTCCTCTTGCGTACATTTTTTTTCATGGTATTCTTCCCCGGTCCACGTTCCGTCCCCTAGCCTGGAGAGCTCGCCATGCGACGCGCTGGTCCCGTGGTCGTGGCTGCATCCCTGTTCCTCTACCTGGCCCTCGTTCCCCAGGCGTGCTCCGACCAGACGTCGAGCACGGTGGCGCCCGACACGGAGGTCTCGGGCGCGAGGGGCGGCGACGGGAAGGCGACCCTTCCCGAGGGCGCCGCGTCCGAAGCCAGGATCAACAGGCTGATCGACGCCCTCTTCCCCCAGCCGGAGAAGCAGCAGGCCCATCGGCTGTTCGCGCAGATCAAGTCCGCGCTGGACGACGGCGACACCGAGGCGGCCCGGGACCTCATGTTCGAGCTCCTGGACCTGCTGCTCACCACCGACCTGAACGAGCCGGGCGACATCACCCGGGCCGAGGCCACGGCACAGTTCAGCGATCTGCTCTTCGAGTTCGTCGGCCTCCAGGCTCCTGACGTCGATCCGCAGCTCATCCAGGACATCGAGGACGGGACGGTCGACGGCGTGGTAGCGGTCATCGAGGGAGACAGGGACAACACGATCATCACTCCGGGCACCGAGAACCCGGACGGTGAGACGGGGAACACCGGGCTCTTCGTGCCCGACGGCGCCCTCCCCGACGACCAGGACTACCTCCTCGTCGTGCGGGAGCTGCCCGTCCCGTGCGCGAACACGATCTTCGAGCAGCTCCCCTTCTGCTACGAATACGAGACCTTCCCCTCGCCGGCGGTCTTCAACCCCGGGACGGAGGGAATCGTCGCGGTCTGCGTCGACCTGGACCTGCCCCAGGCGTTCGCCTCGCTGATCCAGGATTCGGACGGAGTGGTGGCGGAGCTTCCCGAGGCCGATCCCACGGCGGTGACGGGATTCACCTGCGAACCCCGGAACATCGCGGACGCCGGGTCCTCGAATCCGATCGTTCGCCTGGCCCGGGCCCTCTTCCGGCCCGTGACTCACGTCTTCGACCCACCCTACCTGGTGGCCATCAACGTGGAGGGCATGGCCGGCTCCATCGGATCCATCGACACCCGATACGTGGGGACCGTCCCGAAGGTGATCGCCGAGGTGTCCGGCGACGGCCAGACCGGCACCCCGGGATCTACGCTCCCGAGTCCCTTCGTGGTCGAGGTGGTCCATGCCCACGACGGCACGCCAGCGGCGGGCGTCCCCGTGACCTTCGCCGTGACCGGAGGCGGCGGGAGCCTGAGCGCGGGCCTCGACATCACCGACGTCGACGGCGAGGCCTCCACGACCCTGACCCTGGGGGGCAGCGTCGGCACCACCACCGTGGAGGCCTCCGCGCCTCAGACGAACCTCACCGGCGATCCGGCGGATCCGGCCGGCCCCGTGACCTTCACGGCCGAGGCCGCCGGCGTGGTCGTCGACGGAGTGAAGAGCTCTGGAGAATGGGACGATGCCGCCAGCTTCGCCGTCTTCACGAACGATGCGGACTTGGACGGAAGCACCCTGTACGTGATGAACGACGCGTCGAACCTCTATCTGGCCCTCGAGGTGACCGACCCCCTCACGTCGAGCGACATCTGGGAGCTGCGGTTCGACGACGCCGACAACGACACGCTGGACGCCGGCGACGACGCCCTGAGTTTCTCCCAGACGGCGGGCTTCAGGGACGAGCACTTCAACGGAACGGTCTGGGGGGTTCTCGACGCGGTATCCCACGGGACGGCGGCTGCCGGCAGCCCGACCGCCGGAACGGCATTCTTCGAGATATCTCATCCCCTGAACAGCGGAGACGGGGAGGACGTCGCTCTCACGAGCGGTGACGTCTTCGGTCTGTGCATCCGGTTCTTCGACGACGGAGGATCCGCATCGGCGAGCACCGACGTCTATCCTCCCGACTGCGTCCTCGCGGTGAACGACCAGAACCTGTACGAGGACATCACCGTTACTCCGTAGCCTCGGCCCGGGCGGAACGGCTCAGCCGGAGCGGGAGAGCTCCTGGCGGATCTCCTCCCGGTCGGGCTTTCCATTGGCGTTCCGGGGGAGCGCCCGGAGGAAGATCCAGGAGCGGGGCCGCCGGGCGGAAGAGAGGGCCTCTTCGCAGTACTCCGCCAGGGACTGACGAAGGCGTCCCTCGTCGTCGGGAGCGACGTCGGAGGGAACCACCGCCGCGGCCACCCGTTCACCCCACTCCTCGTCGGGGAGACCCATCACCGCGCACTCCCGCACCACCGGGTGCTCGGCCAGCGTCGCTTCCACCTCGGCGGGGTCCACGGTGACGCCGCCGGTGACGATCCGGCCGGAGAGCCTGCCGGTGACGTGGAGATGTCCGTCGTCGTCGATGCGGCCGGCGTCCCCCGTACGGAGCCATCCGTCGGCGTCCACCGGCAGCTCGCCGCCCAGGATCCCGCGGGCCACGACGGGACCCCGGACCCGGATCTCGTCCCCGTCCCCGTCGTCCGCTCCGATCCGGAGCTCCACGCCGGGCAGGGGGGGACCCACCGCATCGGGCTTCTCCCGGACCAGCTCCGGCGGGGCGGTGGCCACCTGGGAGGCGGCCTCGGTGAGCCCGTAGGTGAGCGCCAGGGGATAACCTCCCTCCAGGGCCTCCCGCACCAGGGGCTCGGGCGCGGCCGCCCCGCCGACGAGGAGGCAGCGTAGCCCGGACGGCGCGCCGGCGCCTCGTCTCGCCTCGAGGAGGCGCCGGAGCATCACCGGCACCAGCGAGGCGTGGGTCACCTCCCCGGCTTCCATGAGCCGCGACAGCTCCTCCGCGTCGAAGCGGGGCCGCACCACCAGGCGGCATCCCACGACCGCCGCCCGGACCACCATGGCCAGGCCGCCCACGTGGGCCAGGGAGAGGGCGGCGTACCACCCGTCGTCGGGGCGGAGGTCGAGCCGCTCCCGGGCGCCCCGGGCCGAGGCCAGGTGGTTGCCCAGGGTCAGCTCCACGGCACGGGGGCCGGCGGTGCTGCCGGAGGTCGCCACCAGGGAGTGGAGCGCCCCAGGTCCGGGGAGTCCGGGGAGCTCCGCAGCTCCGCCCCCCGCCGGCGAATCGCGGACGATCCCCGGGTCGTCCCGGGAGCGCTCCAGCACCACCCGCTCGGCGTCGGGGGCTCCGGAGGCCGCGTCCCGGGTCGTCTCGGGCCCGCACACGACGGCCACCGGCTCGACCCGCTCCAGGTAACGTCTGCGCTCCCGATCCGTCCATTCCGGGTGGAGCACGGTGAGCGCCGCGCCGGTCCGCGGGACCCCGTGGATCGCCGCCACGGCCCGGAGCCCGCGGGGAAGGTGGATCGCCACCACGGCGCCGGGCCCGGCGCCCGTCGCCGCAACGGCCCGGCCGATCCCCCGGGCCTCGGCGTCGAGCCGCCGGTAGGACCAGGTCTCCGCCGGGCCCGAGGCGGCGAGGGCGTCCGGCCGCTCGTCGGCGGCCCGGGCCAGCGGGTCGGCGGGCGCCGGCCCCTCCGGCGAGCCCTCCGTACCCTCCGTCGCGTCCCGGCTCACCGTCGACTCCCGCTCACAGGAGGAACCCCAGCCCCGCGAGCGCGCCGTACGCTCCCAGCGATCGTGCCGTGTCCACCAGCGCCGGGTCCAGGCGGTCGGCGTCCTCCTGACCTGCGGCCCCGCCGAGCACCGTGCGGAGGGGCCGGGCCAGGAGGAGGAGTCCGGCCAGGGAGATGAGCGACCACGGGGTCCATCCGAGGAGGGCGACGCCCGCCGGGGGAACCACGGCGGCGAGCCCGCAGAGGAGCAGGTACTCCGCCCGTGTCCGCGCCGGGCCCAGCATGACGGCCAGGGTCCGCTTCCCGGCCCGGGCGTCGGTCTCGATGTCCCGGAGGTTGTTCACGGCCAGGATCGCGGTGGCCAGCGCTCCGGGTCCCGCGCCGAGCCAGACGCTCTCCAGGGACCAGCGGCCGGCCTGCACGTAGTAGGTCCCGGCCACCGCGGCCAGGCCGAAGAAGAGGAAGACGGCGGGATCGCCGAGCCCCCGGTGGCCGTACGGCCAGGGCCCCCCGGTGTAGGTCACCGCCGCGAGCATGGCGGCGAGCCCGAGGGCCAGGATCGCCCATCCCCCCACCCAGACCAGGTAGGCGCCGGGGGCGAGCGCGGCGGCCAGCACCGACCACATCCAGCGCCGGACCCGCTCCGGGTCCACCGCCCCCGAGCCGGTCACGCGGGCGAAGCCCTCCCGCTCCCCGGTATCCACCCCGTGGACGTGGTCGTAGTAGTCGTTGGCCAGGTTGGAGGCCAGCTGGAGCAGGAGGGCGCCGGCCAGGGCCGCGGCGAAGGGCCCCGGCCGGAAGACGCCCCGGGCGGCCGCCAGCCCGGCCCCCGCCAGCACGGGGGCGGCCCCGGCCGGCAGGGTGTGCGGGCGGGCCGCCCGTATCCAGAGGCGGAACGCTCCGGGCCGACTCACGTGGGTACCGTTTCTCCGGTTCCGGTCACGGCCTCCAGGGGAACTGCTCGAAGTCGGGCTTTCGGCCTTCCACGAAGGCGTTTCGGCCCTCCTGTCCCTCCTCGGTCATGTAGAACAGCATGGTGGCGTTGCCCGCCAGCTCCTGGAGCCCGATCTGGCCGTCGCAGTCGGCGTTGAAGGCCGACTTCAGGCAGCGGATGGCGATGGGGCTCTTGGTGAGGATCTCCCGGGCCCACCGGACCCCCTCGGCCTCCAGCTCCTCCAGGGGGACCACGGTGTTCGCCATCCCCATGTCCCGGGCCTCCTCGGCGCCGTACTGGCGGCACAGGTACCAGATCTCCCGGGCCTTCTTCTGGCCCACGATGCGGGCCAGGTAGGAGGCGCCGAGCCCGCCGTCGAAGCTCCCCACCTTGGGGCCGGTCTGCCCGAAGACGGCGTTGTCGGCGGCGATGGTCAGGTCCGAGATCACGTGGAGCACGTGGCCGCCGCCGATGGCGTAGCCCGCCACCAGGCAGATGACGGGCTTCGGCATGCTCCGGATCAGGCGCTGGAGCTCCAGCACGTTCAGGCGCGGCACCCCGTCCGAGCCCACGTAGCCCGACTCCCCGCGCACCGTCTGGTCGCCGCCGGCGCAGAAGGCGTACTTCCCGTCGCGGGCGGGCCCGTTCCCCGTGAACAGCACCACGCCGATCTCCGCGTCCTCCCGGGCGTCCTCGAAGGCCTCCAGGAGCTCGAAGATGGTCTCGGGCCGGAACGCGTTCCTCACCTCCGGCCGGTCGAAGGCGATACGGGCCATGCCTTCGGCCTTGTGGTAGGTGATGTCCCGGAACTCCTCGACCTGGCGCCACGCCACGTCCGACGTCTCCATCAGCTCCGTCCGCTGGTCGTGATCCGCGTGTTCGGACATCCGTCGCTCCTCCTCTGGTCCGTTGGTTCTCGGTCTTCGTCCGGGCCCGGCGTCGGGGCGGCCGGGGAGCGGGAACCTACGCCAAGCGGGGCCGGCTCACAGGCCGGCGGCGGTCTCATCCTCCGGCGGAGGCCGCCTCCAGGATCCGGGAGGTGACCTCGCCCCGCCGCCGCCGGTTCCGCTCCCGGTGGCTCTCCACCTCCACCAGGCGGACCCCGTCTCCCCGGCGACCCACGTCCGACAGGGCCGACCGGAGGTCGTCGCCCTCCTCGATCCGCCGATACGGGAGATCGTGGAGCCCGGCGACGCGGGAGAAGTCCAGCCCGTGGGGGGTGGCGAAGAGGTCGTCGAAGGGCGGCTCGAACTCCCTGATGGGGAGGAAGTGGAAGATGCCACCGCCGTCGTTGTCGATGACCACCAGCGTCACGTCGCCGTCGTGGTCCCGGGCGGCCAGGAGGCCGTTCATGTCGTGGATCAGCGAGAGATCGCCGCAGACCGCCGCCAGGGGCCCCGGCCGCCCGGCGGAGGCGCCGAGGGCCGTGCTCACCAGGCCGTCGATCCCGCTGGCGCCCCGGTTGCCCAGGACCCGGAGGCCGGCGTCACGCGGCAATCCGAAGGCGTCCAGGTCCCGGACGGGCATGCTGCTCCCCACCACGAGGGTCGCGCCCTCGGGGAGCCCCGCGGCCACGTGGTGCAGGACGGAGCCCTCGAAGAAGGGGCCGTCCACGGCCCGGCGGACCGCCCCGGCGGCCCTCCGTCCGGCGTCCCGCCACGGATCCGGCCAGCCGTCCCGCCCGGGCGGCTCCCGCTCCAGCTCCCGGGCCAGGGCGTGGCAGGCGGGGCCGGGCTCGGCGGGGAGGTACTCCGACGCCACGGCGGCGTGGTCCATCCATCTCCCGCCGGGGTCCACCACCACCTGCGGCAGCGAGGGGCGGTCCGCCAGGTATCGGCGCACGGCCGCCGAGGTGGGCCCGGGCCCCACCCGCAGCACCAGGTCGGGCTCCGGCAGCCCCGCCGCCGCCGGATCCTCCAGCAGGACGTCGTAGGCCGCCACGCAGGCGCCCACGGCCCCGGGACGGAAGCGGGCACCCGAGAGGGGATCGGCCAGGAGGGGGGCTTCCGCCCGGCGGGCCAGGCGAACCAGCGAGGCGCCGGCGGATCCGCCGCCGGAGAGCGGGCCCGCCACCATCAAGGGCCGGCGGGCCGAGCGGAGACGGTCCGCCAGCCGGGCGATGGCCTCGGGCGGCGGCTCGGGTCGGGCCTCCTCCACCGCCGTGAAGGGCCGTCCGTCCGCCCGCCCGCCCCCCGGCTCGGGAGCCCGCGAGAGGACCGCCGGAGACTCCGGCTGCAGGGGCTTGGCGAAGGGGAGGTTCACGTGCACCGGGCCGGGGGGATGTCCTCGGGAGGCCCATTCGGCCCGGGCCGCCAGGGCCCGGACGTACCGGAGGTCCGCCTCTCCCGCCGACGGGGACGGGGCGTCGAGGAACTCCCGGACGTGGGTCCCGAAGGCGTGGAGCTGGTCCACGGTCTGGTTCGCGTCGGTGCCCCGGAGCTCCCGGGGGCGATCGGCGGTGAGCAGCAGCAGGGGGCTCCGGCTGGCGTCGGCCTCCACCACGGCGGGATGGAGGTTGGCCACCGCCGTCCCGCTGGTGGTGACCACGGCGGCGGCCCGTCCCGTGGCCTTCCCCACGCCCAGGGCGAAGAAGGCCGCCGACCGCTCGTCCACGTGCGGGTGGACCCTCATCCGCTCCTCGTGGGCCACCGCCAGGACCAGGGGAGTGGACCGGCTCCCGGGCGAGACGCAGACGTGGCGGATCCCGCACCGGGCGAGCTCGTCGACGAACGCCCGGGCCCAGGCCAGCGCCGTACGGCCGTCGCTCACGGTTCCGACGGGCGGATCAAGGGCCCGCCGGCAGCCCGAATCCCCGCCGGATGGCGTTCAGCTTGAGCTCGGTCTCCTCCCATTCCCGTTCGGGCTCGGAGCCGTCGACGATGCCGGCGCCGGCGAACAGCCGCCACGCCTCGCCCGTCCACAGCCCGGACCGGAGCGCGGGGCTGAAGGAGCCGTCGCCCCGGAGGTCGAACCACCCCACGGGCCCGGCGTACCAGCCCCGGTCCAGGGCCTCGTGTCGGCGGAGGAACGAACCGGCCTCGTCCCGGGGCCGGCCGCAGACGGCGGGGGTGGGATGGATCCGGTCCAGGATCTCCAGGACGTGGATCGGCCCCGGGAGTCGGGCCTCCACCCGCGATTCCAGGTGGAAGATCTCCGGGAGCTCCAGGATCGAGGGCTCGGAGACCCGGACCGCCGTGGCCAGGGAGGAGAGCCTCTCCAGGAAGTCGTCGGCGACGATGGCCTGTTCCCGCCGGTTCTTTCCGCTGGCCTCCAGGATCCGCGCCCGCTCCGCGTCCTCCTCCGGGGTCCGTCCCCGCTCCGCCGATCCGGCCACCGCCGTGGCGGCGAACCGGGTGCCCCGCAGCTCCGCCAGCAGCTCGGGCGAGGATCCCAGGAACGCCGAGTCCGGGCCGGGCTGGATCAGGAAGGTGCCGGGCCCCGTGGGGCGGGAGCGGAGGCGGGCCAGGGCCGCCAGGGGGCTCACCTCGCCCGGGACCTCCAGGCTCCGGGCCAGGACCACCTTCCGGAGGCTCCCGGCCCGGATGGCCGCGAGGGCCTCCCGCACCGCGTCCAGCCATCGGTTCCGTTCGTCCCGGACGACCCGCCGGTGGCCGGCGCCCGCCGTGCACCGGTCCTCCGGCGGACGGCGGGGACCGGCCGCTTCGCCTCGGCCCCGGTCCAGCAGGCGGCCCCGTAGCGCGCGCAGGTCGTCGGCCAGCTCCTCCTCCCGGTCCGGGCGCCGCCGCCCCGGGACCTCCACGCCCTCCGCCGGTTCCGGGGCGGCCCGGTGCACGAGGAGGACGGCGCCGCCGCCCGCCTCCCGGAGCTCCCACCGGGGCAGGACGAAGGAGCCGCCCGGGAAATCGGACCAGAGGGGTCCGCCGGCGCCGTCGTAGGAGAACCCGCCGTAGAGGCGCGGGGCCGGCCCCTCGGCCGGGTCCGGGTCCACGGGGCCCAGCGCCCGGGCGGCCCGCTCGCCCAGCTCGCGGAACCGGCCGTCGCCGGCGGGCACGGTGATCCGCGCCGCCACGCCGCCGTAGACGGCCCAGCCGCCTCGTCCGAACCAGGCGCCCCGGGACCCGTCGGAGGCGATCTCCAGCCATCCCTCGGGCCGCCCGCTCCCGGCCGGGAACGACGCGACCGCGGTGCGCAGGGGTCCGGACCGGCGCAGCCGGACGCCGTCCTCGAGCCCGCGTCGTCCCAGGATGCCCTCCGCCTGGTCACGCACCGGTCGCCGTGGTCAGGGTCGCGGAAGGACGGTCAGAGGGAGGCGACGACCCGCCGGAGGCGTGCCTCCGCCTCCTCGGCCACGGGCCGGAGCTCCGGGTTCCCCGCCACGTCCAGGATCGCCTCCGGCCGGCCGGCCGAGACTTCCGAGCCCCCGTTCCGCTCCGCCACCACCACGTTGCACGGGAGCAGGAGCCCCACGTTGTCGTCCCGGGTCAGCGCCCGGTGGGCGAGCTCCGGGTTGCACGCTCCCAGGATGACGTAGCGCTTGTATTCGGCGTCCAGCTTCTCCCTGAGGGTGGACCTGACGTCGATGGTGGTGAGGACGCCGAAGCCCTCCTCGCCCAGGGCCTCGGTGACCCGCTCCACCGCCTCCTCGTAGCCGATCTCCGGCAGCTCCTTGCGAATGGCGTAGTCCACGTCTCTCACGATGAACCTCCTCCCTCGGTCGGATGCATCCTCTCCCGCCGTGCCCGGTGCAAGTTCTCTACCCCGTCCCTCCTCCCGGGAGCTCCTCGCGAACGGATCGGGCGGCCCGGACCATGTTCCTCAGGGAGGGCTCGACCTCGTCGTAGCTCCGGGTCTTCAGCCCGCAGTCCGGGTTCACCCACAGGCGGTCGGTGGGGAGCACGCCCAGGGACGCCCGGATCCGCTCCGCCATCTCCTCGGCGGGGGGCACCCGGGGCGAATGGATGTCCCAGACCCCCGGGCCGATCTCCCGACCGTAGTCGTAGTCCCGGAACACCTCCAGGAGCTCCGCGTCGGAGCGGGCGTTCTCGATGAGGAGGACGTCGGCGTCCATGGCCTCGATGTGCTCGATGATGTCGTTGAACTCGGCGTAGCACATGTGGGTGTGGATCTGGGTCTCCGGCCGGGCGGCGCCCGTGGCCACCCGGAACGCGCCCACCGCCCACTCCAGGTACGCCCCGTGGTCCTCCCGGCGCAACGGGAGTCCTTCCCGGAGCGCGGGTTCGTCCACCTGGATCACCCGGGCGCCGGCCTCCTCCAGGTCGGCCACCTCGTCGCGGACGGCCAGCGCCAGCTGGTTGCAGGTCTCCCGACGGGGCTGGTCGTCCCGGACGAAGGACCACTGGAGCATGGTCACCGGTCCGGTGAGCATGCCCTTCACCGGACGGTCCGTCCGGGACCGGGCGTAGCGCCACCACTCCACGGTCACCGGCTCGGGCCGCCGGACGTCGCCGTAGAGGATGGGCGGTTTCACGTACCGTGAGCCGTAGGACTGGACCCATCCGTGGCGGGTGAAGGCGAAGCCCTCGAAGCGCTCCGCGAAGTACTCCACCATGTCGTTCCGTTCGAACTCGCCGTGGACGACCACGTCCACCCCGGCCTTCTCCTGCACCTCCAGGCAGCGGCGGATCTCCTCCTCCAGGAACGACTCGTACTCCTCGCGGTCCAGCCGGCCCTCCCGGAACTCCCGGCGCGTGGCCCGGACCTCCGGGTGCTGGGGGAAGGAGCCGATGACCGTGGTGGGGAGGGTGGGGAGGTCCAGCTCCTCGGCCTGCCGACGTCTCCTCTCGGGATAGGGCTCGGGCCGTCGGGCGCTCTCGGTGTCCAGGGCGTTCATCCGTCGCCGGACGTCCGGGTTCCGCGTCCGGGGGGACGCCCGTCGGCCCGCCAGGGCCCGCCGGTTCTCCTCGAGCTCCCGGGCCACCGCTCCCCGGCCGTCCCGGAGACCGCGGGCCAGGGTCGCCACCTCGCCGAGCTTCCGCCGGGCGAACGCCAGCCACGAACGGAGCTCCTCGTCCAGATGGGTCTCGCGGGAGGCGTCCAGGGGCACGTGCATGAGGGAGCAGGAGGGGGAGACCACCAGCCGCTCCGGGCCCGCGGCCCGGGCGGCCCGGTCCAGGACGTCCAGGGATCGCGCCAGGTCGTTGATCCACACGCTCCGGCCGTCCACCACCCCGGCGCCCAGGAGCAGGTCGTCGGGGAACCCCTCGCCCTCCAGCCGCTGCAGGTTCTCCTCCCGGCCCCGGGCCAGGTCCAGGCCCACCCCGTCCACCGGGAGGTCCACCAGGGTTGCGTACGCCTCGCCCACGTGGCCGAAGTACGTCTGCACCATGATCCGCGGGGCGAGGTCGCCGTCTCCCAGGCGGCGGTAGGCGGCCGTCAGGGCGTCGAGCTCGGCCTCCGTCCGGTCCTCCACCAGGCACGGCTCGTCCATCTGCACCCATTCCACGTCCAGCTCCCCGAGCCTCTCCAGGACCTCCCGGTAGGTCTCCGTCACCGCCTCCAGGTGAACCTCCAGCGGGTCGAAACCGCCGGTCGCGGGCTTGCCCAGGAGGAGGAAGCTCACCGGTCCCAGCATCACCGGCCGGGCCTCGATCCCGAGCTCACGGGCCTCGCGGACCTCCCGGAAGGGCTTCTCGGAGGCGATCCCGAACTCCTGGCCGGGCCGGAATTCCGGCACGATGTAGTGGTAGTTGGTGTCGAACCACTTGGTCATCTCCATGGCGCCCACGTCCAGCTCGTCGGTCTGGGCGCCCCGTGCCATGGCGAAGTAGGTGTCCAGGTCCACCGTCCCGCCCTCCCACCGGTACCGCTCCGGTACCGCTCCCAGGAGCGCGGCCGTGTCCAGGACCTGGTCGTAGAGGGAGAAGTCGTTCACGGGGACCAGGTCCAGCCCCGCCTCCCGCTGGGTCTCCCAGGACCGCCGGCGCAGATCCGCCGCCACCCGTCGCAGCTCCTCCTCGCCGACGTCGCCGGACCAGTAGCCCTCGGTGGCTCGCTTGAGCTCGCGGTCGGGACCGATGCGGGGATGTCCGAGGCTGGCGGATAGGGTCATGGCGCTGCGGCTGGCGGGAGATTGGGAGGGGCTCGGGGCCGGGCCGTCGATTCCGATGTCGACGGCTCGCGGGAGGGCTTAATATTCGGCACGCGGGGTCACGGGAAAAGAGGCCGGCCGAGGCGATACGACGGGGGCGATGCGCTCATCGCGGGACGACCGGAGATCGGGACCCGGCCGCTGGTCGGGGGGAGCCCTCCGTTCGGCCATCGCCGCCGCGGCGCTCCTGGCCGCCGGCTGCTCGGGCGGGCCCGATCCCGAGCCCCGCCCGGTCTCCCTGGGCTGGACCCAGGAGGGGATCGCCTCCTGGTACGGCGGCGAGTTCCAGGGCCGGCCCACGGCCTCGGGTGAGCGGTACGACCAGGAGGGCCTGACCGCCGCCCACCGACACCTCCCTTTCGGCGCGTGGGTCCGGGTGGAGAACCTGGACAACGGCCGGCGGGTCCGGGTCCGGATCACCGATCGCGGGCCGTTCGTGGAGGGCCGCATCGTGGACCTCTCCCGGGCGGCCGCCCGGGAGATCGGCATGCTGGGGCCGGGGACCGCCCGCGTCCGGCTCGAGGTGGTGGACCTCCCGCCCCGAGCCTACTGCCGGGAGGTGCAGGTCGGCTCCTTCCGCCATCGGGAGAACGCCCGGTCGCTGGAGCGCCGTCTCCGGGAGCGGGGGGCTCCGGCGCGCCTGGAGGAGGGCCCCGAGGGCATGACCCGGGTGGTGCTGGGGCCGTACCCGGACCTGGCCTCGGCGCGCCGGGCGGTGCGGGAGCACGGCGGATACGTCCGCCCCTGCAGGTAGGCACGACTCTTTCTCCTCCCCTCCCACCGCGTGGCCTCGACGACGAACCGGAGCACGAGGAGCACCATCCCCATGGCGTCTCCCACACAGGAGGAGCCCTCCCGCCCCTCCCACGGCGCGTCCGGCGGGGAGGTCCCGCTGACCTTCGGGCGCGAGCCGGAGGAGGCGGCGCGGGCCTACTGCCACCGGTACGAGCGGCTGGTCGAGCTCGAGCGGGAGGAGGAGATGGCCCGCCACGAGCGGGAGATCCGCGAGCTCTCCGGCCGGGAGCGGGAGGCCAGGGGACGGGCGATCCTGGACCTCCGGGGCCGGGCGGAGGGCCGGGGGCTGGGCGGACACCTGGTGAAGTTCATGCGCCAGCGGAAGGGGCGGGAGCTCCCGGAGACGGAGATCGGCGTGGGGGACCTGGTGATGCTCTCCCGGGACGATCCGGAGCGCCCGGACAACCCCACCGGCACGGTGGCGGAGATGACGGGCTACTCGGTGACGGTGACCTTCGCCGATTCGCCGGCGTCGTTCCTCACCGGCCGGCACCTCCGGATGGACCTGTACGTGAACGATGTCACTTTCCAGCGGATGAAGAGCGCCCTGGGAGCGCTGCGCGAGGCCGACGGCCGCCTCCGGGAGCTCCGGGATCAGCTCACGGGGGTGAGCCTCCTCCCCTCCGGAGGAGCGGCGGAGATCGACCGGTGGGGCGACGGGGACCTGAACCGGCCCCAGCGGCGCGCGGTCCGCCGGGCGGTGGGGAGCGACTCGTTCCACCTGATCCACGGCCCGCCGGGCACCGGGAAGACCACCACGGCGGTGGAGGTGATCCGGCAGGAGGTGCGGCGGGATCGCCGGGTCCTGGCCACCGCGGCCTCCAACGTGGCCGTGGACAACGTCCTGGAGTTCCTGCTCCGGGAGGGGGTCTCGGCGGTCCGCGTGGGCCACCCGGTCCGGGTGACCCCGGCGCTCCGGGAGCGCACCCTGGACGCGCTGGTGGAGGAGCACCCCGAGTACCGCCGGTCCCGCCAGCTCCGGGACGAGGCCTTCGAGCTGAAGGACCGGGCCGAGGAGGAGCTCACCCGGCCCTCCGGCCGGTACCGCCGGGGGATGTCCGACGAGCGGATCCGCGAGCTGGCGGAGCGGGGGAGGGGGGGCCGCGGACTCCCGGCGGAGCGGATCCGCGAGATGGCGGAGTTCCTGGAGGCCCGGGAGGAGATCGACCGGCTCTTCGAGGAGAGCAGGGCCCTGGAGGACGCGGCCGTCCGCGACGTGCTGGAGGGGGCCGACGTGGTGTGCACCACCAACTCCACGGCCGGGAGCGAGCTCCTGGAGGACGAGACCTTCGACGTGCTGGTGCTGGACGAGGCCACCCAGGCCACCGAGCCGTCGTGTCTGATCCCGCTGGTCCGGGCCGACCGGGCCGTGCTGGCGGGGGACCACCGGCAGCTCCCGCCCACGGTGCTCAGCCGGGAGGCCGAGGAGGAGGGGCTGGACGTGACTCTCTTCGAGCGCCTGGCCCGCCGGGGGGACGACCGGATCACCGACACCCTCACGGTCCAGTACCGGATGCACCGCGAGATCATGGAGTTCCCCAACCGGCTCTTCTACGACGACGCCCTCCGGGCCCACGGCACGGTGGCCCGCCACACCCTGTGGGACCTGGAGATCCGGCCGGACCGGATCGACGGGCGGATCTGGCCGCTCCTGGACCCGGAGGCGCCCCTGGTCTTCCTGGACACCGGGGGTGCCGGGGGAGGAGAGCGGAGCCGCGAGGGCTCCAGCTCGCGGGAGAATCCGCTGGAGGCGGAGATCGTGGTCCGGGCCGCGCGGGCTCTCGTGGACGGCGGGCTCTCCCCCCGGGCCGTCGGCGTCATCGCCCCCTACGCCGATCAGGTCCGGCTCGTCCGCCGGTCCCTGGAGGAGCCGGACCTGGAGGTCCACACGGTGGACGGCTTCCAGGGGCGGGAGAAGGAGGCGATCCTCCTCTCCCTCACCCGGAGCAACGCCAGGGGGGAGGTCGGGTTCCTGCGGGACGCCCGGCGCCTGAACGTGGCGCTCACCCGAGCGCGCCGGAAGCTCCTGGTGGTGGGGGACGCCTCCACCCTGGCCGGAGAGCCCGTCTTCGCCGATCTGGTGGAGCACTGCCGGGCGTCGGCCCGGTGGCTCACCCTGGCCGGGTCGAGCCTGCCGCTCCCCGACGAGACCGCGGGGGCGTCCTGACGATGCGGAACCCGTCGGGGGGGATGGGGGGTTCTACATAGTGTGGCCTCACGGTAGTGTGGCCCTGACGACGAGGCTCCGGGGAAGGGGGAGGATGATGGGTGTCTCGAGGAAGCGGGGAGTGCTCGGTCTGCTCGGCGTCCTGACGGCGGCCGCCTGCCTCGGCCCGCTGGTCCCGACGGCCGACGCCCAGTACTTCGGCCGGAACAAGGTCCAGTACGAGGACTTCGACTTCCAGGTCCTCAAGACCGAGCACTTCGACGTCTACTACTACGAGGCCGAGCGGGACGCCGCCGTGGAAGCCGCCCGCATGGCCGAGCGCTGGTACGCCCGCCAGTCCCGGCTCCTGGACCACGAGCTCGTGGGCCGTCAGTCGCTGATCCTCTACGCCAGCCAGCCCCACTTCCAGCAGACCAACGCCGTCCTCGGCCAGATCGGCGAGGCCACCGGCGGGGTCACCGAGCCCCTGAAGCGGCGCGTGGTGATGCCCATGGCCGGTCCGCTGAAGGAGACCGACCACGTCCTGGGCCACGAGCTGATCCACGCGTTCCAGTTCAGCATGACCGGCTCGAACCCCAACACCCCCATGTTCCGGCTGCCGGGCGTGAGCCAGCTGCCCCTGTGGATGGTGGAGGGGATGGCCGAGTACATGGCCAAGGGCCCGCGGGACTCCCACACCGCCATGTGGCTCCGCGACGCCATGCTCCGGGACGACGGCCTCCCCACGGTCCGGGATCTCGTGAACATCCGGAAGTATTTCCCCTACCGCTTCGGGGAGGCGCTGTGGGCCTTCGTCGGCGGCCGCTGGGGCGACGACAAGATCAACCAGATCTTCCGCGGCGCCGCCCGTACCGGGAGTCCGGGCAGGGCGATCCACGCCATCCTCGGGGTGACGCCCGACACCCTCTCCAGCCTCTGGCACGAGTCGGTGCGGGAGGTCTACGAGCCCCTGCGGGAGGCCACCGAGGGGCCGGCGGCCTTCGGGGACAGCCTCATCAACGAGGAGCAGGGCGGAGGCACCACGAACATCGGCGTCTCGGCGAGCCCGGACGGCCGATGGATCGTCTTCCTCTCCGAGCGGAGCCTCTTCTCCATCGAGATGTACCTGGCGGACGCCCGGACCGGCGAGGTCGTGCGCCAGATCACCCGGACCGCCGTCGACCCCCACTATCAGAGCCTGCAGTTCCTCCACTCGGCCGGAGGCTGGAGCAGGGACGGCCGGTTCGCCTTCGCGGCCGTGAGCAAGGGGCAGCCCGTGCTCTCGATCATCCGACCGAGCGAGGAGGGGACGGAGGAGGAGTTCCGGCTGCCCCAGTTCGGGGAGATCTTCAACCCCACCTGGTCGCCGGACGGCGAGGAGATCGCCTTCGTGGCCAACGAGGGGGGCGTCATGGACCTCTTCATGCTGGAGCTGGCGAGCGGGGAGGTCCGGCGTCTGACCAGCGACGCCTACGCCGAGCTCCATCCCGACTGGTCCCCGGACGGGAGCCGGATCGCCTTCGTCACCGACCGCTTCAGCACCGACCTGGAGGGCCTGACCTTCGGTGACTACAGCCTGGCCGTGGTGGACGTCGAGTCCACCGAGATCCGGCCGGTGGCCACCTTCGAGGGGGCCAAGAGCATCAATCCCCAGTGGGCTCCCGACGGAGAGAGCCTGTACTTCGTCTCCGACCGGCGGGGCATCTCCAACGTCTACCGCGTCGAGCTGGGCACCGGGGAGCTGAGCCAGGTGACGAACGTCTTCACGGGGATCAGCGGCATCACCGGGCTGAGTCCCGTCATCTCGGTGGCCGGCGAGACGGGCGAGCTCTTCTACGGTGCCTTCGAGAAGGGGAACTACGACATCTACCGGGCGGACGACGGGGACGTCCTGGCGGGGACGGATCCGAAGACGTACCCGGGCACGGCGGACTACGCCACGCTGCCTCCGGCCGAAGGGCGGCCCGATTCCCGCCTGGTGGGACTCCTGGAGAACGAGGATCTCGGTCTCCCCGATCCGGTGACCTTCGCCCGGGCCGACTACGGCGGCGGGCTGAGCCTGGACTACATCTCACAGCCCAGCCTGGCCTTCGCCGTCAACTCCTTCGGCACCTTCGTGGGGGGCGGCGCCTCGCTCTACTTCAGCGACATGCTGGGCTACCACACGCTGAACACGGTGCTCCAGCTCCAGATCCAGGGCGAGCAGGTGTTCAACGGGATCGGCGCCCTGGTGGGCTACACCAACCGGGAGAACCGCACCAACTGGGGCGCCGTGGGCGGACAGCTCCCCCAGGTGTTCCGGCTCTTCCGGAGCGGCACCGACACACGGGACGTGAACAACGACGGCCAGCAGGAGCAGGTCCTCCTCCAGGACCTGACCAACTTCTGGATCATCGACCGGCAGGCCATGGGCCTGCTGGAATACCCCTTCAGCTCGGTGCAGCGCCTGGAGGTGAGGGCCGGGTTCCAGCGCACCGACTACGCCGTGGAGACGGACCGTTTCGTCTTCGCCCAGACGTCGGGCGGACGGATCGTGACCGTGGGCAGGGAGGAGGTGGACCACGAGACGTGCGCCCCCGATCAGAGCTTCCGGCGGGAGCTCTGCGTCCCGCGCCCCACCAACCAGGCCACCGCCAGCGCGGCGCTGGTCTACGACAACTCCATCATGGGCCCCACCGGCCCGGTCCTGGGCCAGCGGTACCGCTTCGGAATCCAGCCGTACGTGGGGACCCTGAACTACACCGCCGTCAACGCCGACTACCGGCGATACGTCATGCCCTTCGACGGCCCGGTGACCCTGGCCGGCCGGCTCCTGCACTTCGGCCGGTACGGGGGGGCGGCCGACGACGAGCGTCTACGACAGCTCTACCTGGGCTTTCCCAGCCTCATGCGGGGCTACGACATCGGGTCCTTCGACTTCAGCCAGTGCCGCAACCGGATCGACATCGAGAACTGCTCGGAGGTCACGATCCTGGACCGGCTGCTGGGGACCCGCTTCGCCGTGGGGAACGTGGAGGCGCGGATCCCGCTGCTGGGCCCCCTGGGGGTGCTGAGCCAGACCAACGTGGTGCCGCCGCTGAACCTCATCGCCTTCTACGACGCCGGTGTCATGTGGTCGGACGACGATCCGTCCACCGGAGACGTGGACGAGCGCGCCTTCTTCCTGGGCGGCGACCGGGAGCTGATCTCCAGCGCGGGGGTGGGGTTCCGGGTCAACCTCCTGGGCTTCGCGGTGGCCGAGATCGACTACGTCCATCCCTTCGACCGCGAGGAGAAGGGGACGTACTGGCAGTTCAGCGTGACGCCGGCCTTCTGACCCGCCCTCAGCCGGCGTGCTTCTCCAGGGCCCGTTCGTGGGCCTCCAGGGCGTCCTCGCCGAAGAGGCAGAACCGCACCCGGCGGACGTGGGTGAGGGTCGGCGCCACCGACGTCACGGTCCCGAGGGCGACGTCGGCGGCCTCGTCCATGGGGTAGCCGAAGGCGCCCGTGGAGATGGCGGGGAAGGCCACCGAGGCGAGCCCGTGCTCCTCGGCGCGCTCCAGGGAGTGCCGGTAGGCGTCGGACAGGAGCCCGGCGGCGGGCTCGTCCCGCCCGTAGACGGGTCCCAGGGCGTGGATCACGTGGGGGTTCGGCAGCTCGTGCCCCCCGGTGATCACGGCTTCCCCGGGCTGGATCGGAGCCAGGGGGCGGCACTCCTCGGCCAGCCCCGGCCCCGCGGCCCGGTGGATGGCGCCGGCCACGCCCCCGCCGGTTCGGAGCTGGGCGTTGGCGGCGTTCACCACCGCGTCGAACTCCGGCTGGCGGGTGATGTCCCCGCGTACGCACTCTACCGTGACGTCGCCGACCTGGACCTCCATGGAGCTCCCTCCCGTGGCCTGAGGATCGCGCTCTCTCGAGCCGCCGGCCCGGGCCCGGGCCCGTGCCGGGGCGTCCCGATCCCCCCGCAACGGACGTTCCCCGCCCCCGGGCGCGTGCTGGAACGCGGATTGAAGCAGCAGTGGACACCGGGCCGGCGACGGCCGAGACCCTGACCCCCGACGAGGAAAGGACGGGACACCGTGGATTATTTCGGACGGGACGAACTCCGTGAGCTCCTGGACTACGGCGAGGCGCCGGCCGTCTCCCTCTACGTCTCCACCGGCCGCACCAGCTCCCGGACCGAGGAGAACCGGCTGCGCTTCCGGGCCGCCGTCGAGGAGGCGGAGGGCCGGATCTCGGAGGCGGACGGAGCGGAAGACCTGGACCTGGAGGAGCTGTTCGCTCCGGCCAGGAGCCTGCTCGGAGACGAGACCTTCTGGCGCTACCAGTCCGACGGGTTCGTGGCCTTCCTGGCTCCCGGCTTCTTCCGGTCCTATCGACTGGCCTCGGAGCTGCCGAACCTGGTGGTGGTGGGCCCGACGTTCCACACCCGTCCCCTCATGGAGTACCTGCAGGCGCCGGACCGGTTCTGGGTGCTGGGCCTGAGCCAGAAGAGCGTCCGCCTCTGGGAGGGGGCCCAGGGAGCCCTGACGCCGGTGGACCTGAGCAACCTGCCCGGGGATCTCCTGGACGCGCTGGAGCTGGAGTTCGAGCGGGACAACGAGTTCGTCCACCGGGAGAAGGGCACGGCCAGCCGCCGGAGCGGCGGCCGGGGCAGCGGGGGCGGGTGGCAGCCCGTCTTCCACGGGCACGGCGTGGGCGTCGACGACTCGGAGCCCGAGCTCGAGAAGTTCTTCCGCAAGGTGGACGCCGCCCTCCGGGAGCATCTCTCCGACGAGATCGGACCGGTGGTGCTGGCCGCCGTGAAGGAGTACCACCCCCTCTATCGCTCGATCACCAGCCTGGAGAACCTCTCTCCCGGCGGGATCGAGGGGAACGTCCTCGACTGGGGCCTCGACCGGCTCCACGGGGAGGCGTGGCCCATCGCCAGGGAGACGGTCCGCGAGAAGCTCGACCGGGCCGTGGAGCTCTGGGAGAACGCCTTCAAGGCGGACAAGGGAGAGGGGGACCTGGCGGCGGCGAGCCATCTCGCCGTGCAGGGACGCGTCCGGCTGCTCCTGACGGAGAGGGGGCGGCGGGTGTGGGGCGAGCTCGACACGGCGAGGGGCAGGGTGGAGATCCTCCAGGAGGGCGGCGAGGATCCCGATCCCGAGGCCGTCGACCTCCTGGACGAGATCGCCGAGATCGTCATGCGGCACGGCGGCCGCGCCCTCACGCTGCCGCCGGAGAGGATGCCCACGGACACGGGGATCGCGGCCATCCTCTGGTGACCGAGGGTCCCTCGCGCCCCGGGGGAGGCGGGGGGATTCAGGCGGCGGCCCGCTCCAGGTCGGAGATGGTGAACAGGGCCTCCACGGGATAGCCCGCCTCCCGCAGGGCCTCTCCCCCGCCCTCCTGGCGGTCCACCAGGACCAGGAGGCCCAGGATCTCCCCTCCCGCTTCCTCGACGGCCCGGCACGCGTCCAGGGCCGAGCCCCCCGTGGTGACCACGTCCTCGGTGACCACCACCAGCCCGCCGGCCTGAAAGCAGCCCTCGATCCGTCGTCCGCGGCCGTGCTCCTTGGCCTCCTTCCGGACGGAGAAGGCGTGGATCTCGGCCCCTCCGCGCCGGGCGCTCTCCCCGGCCAGGGCGTAGGAGATGGGGTCGGCCCCCATGGTCAGTCCCCCGACGAAGTCCGGAGCCCAGCCCACCGCCTCCAGCCGGTCCAGGGCCACGCCGCCCAGCAGGGCCTGCCCCCGGGCGTGCATGGTGGTGGTCCGGCAATCCACGTAATAGGAGCTCTCCCGCCCCGAGGAGAGCTGGAACCGGCCCGTCCGGAACGACCGTTCCGCCAGCAGGCGGGCCAGCGCTTCCCGCTCCCCCGCGGGCTCCTCAGCCGACACGCCGGATCTCTTCCATGTCGTGGGAGGCCTCGCAGGAGGCGCAGACGCCGTAGATCTTGAGCCGCCGGCTGAAGGGCGTGAAGCCGTGGTCCTCGGCGATCTCCCCCTGGAGTCGGCCCAGGTCGGGACGCTGGAACTCGGTGACCTTCCCGCAGGCGGTGCAGATGAGGTGGTCGTGGTGCGTGGACCCCACCTTCATCTCGTACCGCTTGAACCCCTCGTCGAAGTCGTGCTCGGTGGCCAGCCCCATGTCCACCAGGAGGTTGAGGGTTCGGTAGATGGTCGCCTTCCCCACCTCTTCGCCCGTCTCCCGGAGAGCCTGGGCCACGTCGTCGGCGGCCATGTGACGCCGGGACTCGAAGAGGACCCGGGCCACCGCCTCGCGCTGCCGGGTGACGGGCATCTGCCTCTCGTGGAGACAGGATCGGAACAGCCCCATCATCAGTTCGGCGCATCCCCTGGGCGGGCTGGGGGTGATGGTGTCGTCAGTCATCGGTCGGCGGGGCTGGAGGGAAACCGGGGACGCCCGACGGAGCTCGGACGGATCGTCCCCGATCACGGAGTCTCAACGGACTGAAATCATAGCCGGCGACGGGGCTGATATCAATATCGATTATCGTTTGGAGGGGGGCCGCCCCGCCCCGGGGCGAATCAGGCCCCCTGATCGAGACGGAAGTCGGTGCGGGCCTGGCGGATGAGACGGTCCACCGGCGAGTCCGCCTCCGGGATCAGGTACCGGTCGGAGAAGAGGTTCAGCCCCTGGCGGAGGCGCTCGAAGGAGTCGGCGGCTTCCCGGTAGAGCCCCTGGAGCGAGTCGTGCTCGGCGTGGGGGTCGTCGGCGGCCTGCAGGTAGCCCGACCGCCCCATCTCCTCGTAGTAGTCCAGCCCCGGTCCTCCCCGGCGCTGCACCCTGTGCTCGATGTGATCCGGGAAGAGGCCGGCCAGCCACAGGGCGAAGTTCCCCAGATGTGTCCGCAGGAGGAACGCCCGGCGGCCCTCGGCCTCGGTCAGCTCTCCCAGGATCTCCACCAGGTAGCGGTATTCCCTGTCGTCGTGCTCCGCGATCCGGAGCGAGCGCCGGCCGTGACCGAACTCCAGGACCAGGGCCGTGAGGTAGTCGGCGATGACCCGGCTCTCCACGTCGGATTCCAGCAGGGCCTGCCGGATGTACACGTAGAGCACCAGTCCCAGGGGGGCGTCCAGCAGGGGACGGGAGTCCTCCATGATCCGCTCCCGTGTCCGCCGATCCTCCAGCAGCGGGTCGATGCCTCGATCCGCCAGGACCTCCTCCCAATGGCGCCGGGCCTCCGGGTCGCCCCGGGAGAGGAGCTCGACCAGCCAGCGCGCCTCCTTCCGGCCGAAGGACATGCGGACATTGGGCAGGATCATGCCTCAGCCAGCCCTCCATTTCCGAATCTCTGAGAAGATCCGCCGGGCCGCCTCGCGGTTCCAGCGGTCCCGGCCCGTGCCGATCCGGGCGCCGGGCTCCTTGACGTGGACCTGGACGCCGGTGAACTCGCCCGACCGGGACCGGAGGCGGATGATGACCTCGTCGTTCCCGCTGTAGCCCCGGATCTCGGTCCCGTCGCCCAGGGAGGTCTGACCCGACCACTGGATGTTCAGGAAGCGGAAGACCTCCTCGATGTCGGTGGCGATGGCGTCCACCTCACCGGAGAGCCGCCCCTGGACGCCACGGGTGGTGGTCTGGATCTGGTCGGACCCGCCGCTTCCGCCCGGGAAGAGGCAGGCCTGGAACGAGATCGCGAGGAGGGGGGTCAGGAACAGCAGCGCAAGGGAGCGCGGAGTGAGTCGAAGCATGGGGATCACCCTTTGATCACGCCGAGGGGGCGGAGCCGGGCCACCGAGCGTCCGATGCCCGCGGCCTCCACCACCTCGATCACGTTCTTTACATCTTTGTACGCTTCGGAGATCTCTTCGGCAACCGTGCGGGCTTCATCGGAGCGCACGTGGACCCCCTGCTCCCGGAGCTCCCGGAACAGGGATCGCCCCTTCGCCACGCGCCTGGCCTGCCGTCGGCTCATGCGGCGACCGGCGCCGTGGCAGCTCGACCCGAAGGTGGCGCCGAACCCCTCCCGGGTGCCCACGGCCACGTAGGAGTAACGGCCCATGTCCCCCGGGATCAGCACCGGCTGTCCCGTGTCCCGGTAGGCGTCGGGCAGCTCGGGATGGCCCGCGGGGAAGGCCCGGGTGGCACCCTTGCGGTGGACGCACACGCGCCGCTCCTCGCCGTCGAGCGTGTGGTCCTCGAACTTCGCGATGTTGTGGCACACGTCGTAGACGGTCCGCATCCCGTCGACCACGTCGTCGCCGAACAGGTGTCCGAAGACCTCCCGGGCCTTGTGCGCCATCATCTGCCGGTTGGCGAAGGCATAGTTCGCTCCCGCGGCCATGGCCGCCAGGTAGTCCTGCCCCTCGGGCGAGGAGATGGGAGCGCAGCAGAGCTGCCGGTCCGGGAGGTGGATGTCGTACCGGTCGGCGGCGTCTAGCATGCGCTCCAGGAAGTCGTCGCAGATCTGGTAGCCGAGCCCCCGGGAGCCGGAGTGGATCATCACGGTCGTGGTGCCGGGCCTCAGGCCGAAGGCCTCGGCCACCTCCGGGTCGTAGATCTCCTCCACCTCCTGGACCTCGGCGAAGTGGTTGCCCGAGCCCAGGGTGCCCACCTGGTCCAGGCCCCGGTCCAGCGCCCGGGAGGACAGACGATCGGGGTCGGCTCCCGGGAGCCGACCGCCGCTCTCGATCCGGTCCGGGTCGTCCTCCCGGCCGTAGCCCCGGGAGATCAGCCACCGGGCGCCCTGCTGGAGCAGCTCCTCCAGCTCGTCGTGGTCCAGGGTGAGGTCGGGCCGGCTGGATCCCACGCCGCTGGGGAGCGCGTGGAACAGGCCCTCCACCAGCGTCTCGATCCGTTCCCGGGCCTCGTCGGCCGGGAGGTCGGATCGGAGGAGGCGGACGCCGCAGTTGATGTCGTAGCCCACCCCGCCCGGGGAGATGATCCCGTCCTCCTCGTCGAAGGCCGCCACCCCGCCGATGGGGAAGCCGTACCCCCAGTGGATGTCGGGCATGGCCAGGGAGCGACCCACGATCCCCGGGAGGGTGGCCACGTTGGCCACCTGCTGCAGCGCCTGGTCCTCGCGCAGCTCGTCCACGATCTCCCGGTCGCCGTAGATCAGCCCGTCCGTCCGCATCTCCCCCTGCCGGGGGATCAGCCACCGGACCCGGTCGATCTGTCTGAGCTCGATCTTCATGGTACCCTCACAGGGTTTCCGGTCAGGCTCCTATACGTCCAGGACCACGCTGGCGCTCCATCCGTCCTCCGTCTCCCGGACGGCCAGTCCGTGGTAGGTGACGCCCTTGATCTCACGGACCACATCCGGACATCGTCCCGACCGAGGCCACCGGATCTCCGCGCTCAGGGTCCCGGCGGCGTCGAACCGGACGTCGAGCCCGGCCGGGATCCTCCCCTCGCTGAGCGCCCGGTGGAGGATCTCCCGGAGCCAGGCCACCAGCAGGCGCTCCCGATCGGGTCGGGAGATCCGGAGCTCCTCCCGGTGGAGCCCCCGGGACTCGTCGTCGGGTCCCGGGCCCTCCCCGTCGGAATCCGGCGGGGACTCCCCGTCCGTGAGGGCCTCCACCAGCGCCCACGCGCCGGCGGCGAACAGGCCCTCCAGGGTGGCCGCGTCCACGCGGAAGCCCACGTCGGCCGTGTGGGAGAGGCTCCGGATCCGCTCGCTCACGTCGTCCCTCCCGGCCGTGATCCGTCCCGTGTCTCCGGTCATGGGATCTTACCCCCGGATGCCGTAGATTTTCCCGGGCCGATGAATCGGCCGGTCGGTGGTGACCCCCGCGGCGTCGGGTTTGCATTCGGTTGAGCGATCCACGCTCGCGGGCGGGAGGGACCGTCCCCGGCGGGAGGGATCGCCCCCCGGACCCCCCGGACGGCCGCCCGCCGCGGGTCGTCCGCCGCGGACCGACGAGCGCGCAGTCACCAGGAGGGTTCGCCGTGAGCTTCCACATCGCCACCGAGGAACGGATCCGACGAGGAGAGACCACCGACGTCTACTTCCGCCGGACCCGGGAGATCCTGGAGGCGAGGGGGAGCGATCCCCGGGTCCGGGCGGAGTTCGTGGCCAAGCGGCTGCCCGGGGACTGGGGCTGGGCGGTGCTCGCGGGGCTGGACGAGGCCCTCTCCCTCCTGGTGGACGGGGAGATGGACGTGGAGGTGCGGTCCATGGCCGAGGGCACGCTCTTCGGCGAGCTGGAGCCGGTCCTGGAGATCCGGGGCTCCTACCGTGACTTTTGCGTCCTGGAGACGCCGCTGCTGGGGTTCCTCTGCCAGGCCACGGGCGTCGCCACGGCGGCAGCCCGGTGCCGGTTGGCCGCCGGGGACCGGCCGGTCCTGGCCTTCGGATCCCGCAGGATGCATCCGGCCTCGACCCCGGCGCTGGAGCGGGCCGCCTACGTGGGCGGGTGCGACGGCGTCTCCACGGTGGCCGGGGCTGAAGCCGCGGGGATCGAGCCGTCGGGGACCATCCCCCACGCCCTGGTCCTGGTCATCGGGGACACGGTGGAGGCGACCCGCGCCTTCCACGAGGTGATCCGGGAGGGCGTGCCGCGGGTCTCCCTCATCGACACCTTCCACGACGAGAAGTTCGAGGCCATCCGGGTGGCCGAGGAGCTGCGGGATGCGGTGGATTCCCTCCGACTGGACACGCCGGGGACCCGAAAGGGGGACTTCTACCGGATCTTCGAGGAGGTACGATGGGAGCTGGACCGGCGGGGATTCGAGCACGTGGACCTCTTCGCCAGCGGCGGCATCGACGAGGAGGCCATCCTGGAGCTGAACCCCATGGTGGACGGCTACGGGGTGGGCGGGGCCATCAGCGCCGCCCCGGTGGTGGACTTCGCCATGGACATCGTCGAGATCGAGGGCCGGGCCACGGCCAAGCGCGGCAAGTGGTCCGGGCCCAAGGACGTCCTGGCATGCCGGGCCTGCGGCGGGCGGAGGATCGTCCCGCTGGAGGTCGACGGGACGGAGTGTCCGGACTGCGGGTCGGAGATGGAGTCCCTGCTGGAGGAGCGCCTCCGGGCCGGCCGTCGGACGGAGGAGCCGGAGGAGGCCGGAGCCGTGCGCGAGCGGGTGCAGGCCGGCCTCTCCCGGCTCTCCCGGGGCGAGGGGGGCTGACGGTGGACGGCCCCACGCCGGGCCCGGGTCCGACGGCCGGCGCCGCGGGGGCGTTCCCCCGGCTCGCGTCCTTCCTCCGGGCCGCGGCGGCCGCCCTGGTGCTGACGTTCGGGGCGGCGGCCTGCGGGGGTGGCTCGGGAGAGACGTCCGGCGACGGCGGATCCTCGCAGGGGGCCGGGGAGCGCCCGGCGGCGGAGGAAACCGCGGGAGCGCCGACCGGGGACACGGCCGATGTCGGGGGGCAGGAGGCCCGCGACGCGGGAGCGGGCGAGTCCGGCGGGAGCCGCCGGACCGCCCGCATCCAGGTGGGGGGGCACGCCGTGACGGCGGAGATTGCCGACACCCCCGAGCTGCGCCGGCGGGGTCTCATGCACCGCGACTCCCTCCCGGAGGACCACGGCATGCTCTTCGTGTATCCCGAGTCGCGGATCCTCTCGTTCTGGATGGTGAATACCCGCATCCCCCTGGACATCGCGTTCATCGACCGGAACGGCGTGATCGTCGACATCCAGCGGATGGATCCCCAGAGCGACGAGCAGCACACGTCCAGGGAGGAGGCCATGTACGCCCTGGAGATGGCCGCGGGCTGGTTCGAGGAGCACGGCGTGGAGGTCGGGGACCGGGTGGAGCTCTGAGGGCCGCCCGAGGTCCGGGCGGCCGGGCCAGGCCGCCGGACCGGGTCGAAGGGGATGGAATCGCACCCATCGGATCATCGAGGAGACAGGATGCCTGAGTACCGGACCGAGCGGGACTCCATGGGCGAGGTGGAGATCCCCGCGGACAAGCTGTACGGCGCCCAGACCGAGCGGGCCCGGCGGAACTTCCCCATCAGCCAGCTCCGCTTCGACCGGCGGTTCATCCGCTCCCTGGGCATGGTCAAGCGGGCGGCCGCCGAGGTGAACCGGGACCTGGGTCTCCTGAACGACGAGCGCGCCGACGCCATCGCCCGGGCGGCCACCGAGATGATGGCCGGCGAGCTGGAGGAGCACTTCGTCCTGGACGTCTTCCAGACCGGCTCCGGCACCTCCACGAACATGAACGCCAACGAGGTGCTGGCGAACCGCGCCATCCAGATCATGGGCGGCGAGGTGGGGAGCCGGGATCCGGTCCACCCCAACGACCACGTGAACCTGGGCCAGTCGTCCAACGACGTGATCCCCACGGCCATCCACGTCTCCGCCCTCGTGGCCGTGCAGGAGGAGCTGATCCCGGCCCTGGAGGAGCTGGCCGGAGCCCTCCGGGAGAAGGCCCGGGAGTTCGACGGGATCCCCAAGGCCGGGCGGACCCACCTGCAGGACGCCACGCCGGTCCGCCTGGGACAGGAGTTCGGGGGCTACGCGTCGCAGGTGGAGCACGGCATCCGGCGCCTGGAGGGGCTCCGGGAGGAGCTGGGCGAGCTGGCCATCGGCGGCACGGCGGTGGGCACGGGCATCAACACCCATCCCGAGTTCGGACGGAGGGTGGCCGAGGAGATCCGGGAGATGACCGGCCTCTCCTCGTTCCGGGAGGCGGAGGACCACTTCGAGGCCCAGGGGGCGCGCGACGCGGTGGTCCAGGCCAGCGGCACCCTGAAGACGGTGGCCGTGAGCCTCATGAAGATCGCCAACGACCTCCGCTGGCTCTCCTCGGGCCCCCGGACGGGCATCGCCGAGATCCGCCTGCCGGCGGTCCAGCCCGGGTCCTCCATCATGCCGGGGAAGGTGAACCCGGTGATGGCGGAGTCGGTCTGCCAGGTGGCCGCCCAGGTGGTGGGGAACGACGCCGCCGTGACCGTGGGCGGTCAGTCGGGGAACTTCGAGCTCAACGTCATGATGCCCGTCATGGCCCACAACCTCCTCCAGTCGGTGGAGATCCTGGCCAACGTGAGCCGGGAGTTCACCCGCCGGTGCGTGAGGGGGATCGAGGCCGACGAGGCACGGTGCCGCCGGCACGCCGAGTCCACGGCGGCCCTGGCCACCGCCCTGGCCCCGAAGATCGGGTACGACCGGGCGGCGGAGGTGGCGAAGCGCTCGCTCCGGGAGGACCGGACCCTCCGCGAGGTGGTGCTGGAGGAGGAGCTGATGGACGAGGACGAGCTGGACGAGGTCCTCGATTTTCGCCGGATGACCGAACCCGGAATGCCCTGAGGCGGGAGGTACGGCTCGATGCGTCTCCTCATCGGAACCGACGACGGAGTCCATGCGGCACGCTGGATCCCGGGGGAGCGCTCCGCCCGGGTGAAAACCAGCGATCTGGCGGGGGACGGCGTCGCCACCGTGGTGGAGGTCGACGGAGTGGCCTACGCCGCCGGCCGGACCAAGGGGGTCTACCGGACCGACGACCGGGGGGACAGCTGGGTGCGCGCCTCCACCCCCCCGGCGGGGAGGGCCCTCACGGCCCTGGTCCCGGCGCCGGCCCAGCCCGAGGTGCTCTACGCGGGGACGGAGCCGGCGGGCCTCTTCGCCTCGCATGACGCGGGCAGGAGCTGGACCTGCCTGGCGTCCTTCGACGAGCTGGGCCGTTCGGAGGAGTGGCGGGGGTACGGCTCCCGGGACCCCCACGTGGAGCACCTGGTCCTGGATCCCCGCGAGGGCCGGCGCATGTACGCCGCCGTGGAGATCGGTGGGGCCTACCGGAGCGACGACGGCGGCAGGAACTGGCGGTCCATCAACGCCGGCCTGTACGACGACCTCCACGCCCTGGCCGTGGACCCCGCGGGCTCGACGCGGCTCCTGGCGGCCACCGGCGGCGGGCTCTACCGGAGCACGGACCGGGGATCGAGCTGGTCGGCCGTGGAGGGGGAGCCGGGGGACGCCTACTGTACCGCGCTCATGGCACGGCGCAACCCGGACGGCGACGGGAGCTGGGCCTTCGTGGCCACGGCGTCGGGTCCGCCCGGGAGCTGGAGCCAGTCCGAGCGGGGGGCCGACGCCCGGCTCCTCCTGTCCCGGGACGGCGGCGCGAGCTGGGAGGAGGTGGAGGTCAGGACCACCTATTCCCGGGCGGGTCTGAGCGCCTTCGCCGCCGATCCCCAGCGACCCGAGGCTCTCTTCGTCGGGACCACCGCCGGGGAGGTGTACTACGGAGGCCCCGGGACCGTCGGCTGGTCCCGGGTGCTCGGAGGCCTGCCGGCGGTCCGGTCGATGGCGGTGGTCTGATGGACGGGGAGCGGCGGAACGGTGGGCGACGCCTCCGCGGGGCCGTGGCCGCCGGGGCGCTGGCGGCCCTGGCCCTGGTCGCCGGACCGGCGACGGCGGTGGCCCAGGACCGGAGCGCCGAAGATACGACCTTCTCCGTGGAGCGCATCTACGGCACCGCCGACTTCCACGCCGAGAGCTTCTCCGCCACCTGGGGCGGGGACGGGACCTGGATCCGGACGGCCCGGGACGAGGAGGGACGTCCGGAGCTGGTGGAGGTCCGTGCGCGCTCCGGCCGGGACTCGGTGCTGGTTCCCGCCGGGGAGCTCCTCCCCGAAGACGGGGAGCCGCTCTCCATCTGGGACGTGGACGTCTCCCCGGACGGCCGCCGTCTCCTCCTCTTCACCGACGCCCGGGAGGTCTGGCGGGACCGGACCAGGGGCACGTACTACCTCTTCGACCTGGACGCCCGGGAGCTGCGTCCCCTGAGCCGGGAGCCGGGCTGGCAGATGTTCGCCAAGTTCTCCCCGGACGGCGACCGGGTGGCCTTCGTGCGGGATCACGACGTCCACGTGGTGGACGTGGCCACCGGCCGGGAGTGGGCCGTGACCGAGACCGGCTCCGAGACGGTGATCAACGGGACCACGGACTGGGTCTACGAGGAGGAGCTGGGGCTCCGGGACGCCTTCCGCTGGAGCCCCGACGGCCGGCGGATCGCGTACTGGCAGCTGGATCAGAGCCCGATCCCCATCTTCCACCTGGTGGACCAGTCGACCCTGTATCCCGAGCTCACCCCGCTTCGCTATCCCAAGGCGGGCCAGGAGAACTCCCTCGTCCGCGTGGGGGTGGTGCCGGCCGACGGCGGGGAGGCACGGTGGATGGAGACCGGGCCGAGGTCCGGCATCTACATCCCCCGGATGGAGTGGGTGGATTCCTCCACCCTGGGCATCCAGCGGCTGAACCGGGCCCAGGACAGCCTGGAGGTGCTCCTGGGCGATGCGTCCACGGGGAGGACCCGGACGGCCTTCACCGAGACCGACAGCGCGTGGGTGGAGGTGGACGACCAGTACCGCTGGCTGGAGGACGGCCGTCTCCTCTGGACCAGCGAGCGGTCGGGCTACAATCACCTTTACCTGTTCGACCGCTCCGGCGACCTGATCCGTCCCCTGACCCGCGGGAGCTGGGACGTGACGGACGTGTACGGCGTCGACGAGGAGCGGGGGGTGGTCTACCTCCAGGCGGCGCGCCGGAGCCCCGGGACCCGGCAGGTTTTGGCCGTGGAGCTGTCCGGCGGCGAGCCCCGGGTCCTCTCCGGGGGCGCGGGATGGCACGAGGCCGACTTCGCCCCCGGCTTCGACCTCTACGTGGAGACCCGCTCGGCCGCCGCTACGCCTCCCAGGGTCCTGCTCCGGAGCGCCGGGGGGGACTCGCTCCGGACCCTGGTGGAGAACGCCGAGCTGGCCGCCCGGGTCGATTCCCTGGGGCTCCGCCCGCCGGAGTTCTTCCAGGTGGAGGCGGCCGACGGAACGCCCCTCAACGCCTACCTGATCCGGCCCGCCGACTTCGACTCCACCCGGACCTATCCCCTCCTGATGTACGCCTACGGCGGGCCCGGGGCCCAGACCGTGACCGACCGGTGGGGGGGCGGCCGGTACCTCTGGCACCAGCTGCTGGCGGACCGCCACGGGATCCTGGTGGCCAGCGTGGACAACCGCGGCACCGGGGCCCGGGGCAGGGACTTCAAGAAGGGGACCTTCCTCCGGCTGGGACACCAGGAGTCCCGGGACCAGCTGGCGGCCAGGGAGCAGCTCGCGGCCCGTCCCTACGTGGACGGCGAGCGCACGGCGCTGTGGGGCTGGAGCTACGGGGGCTACCTCACCCTCCTCACCCTCATGGAGGGGCCCGGGGCGTTCGCGGCGGGGGTCTCGGTGGCCCCGGTGACCCACTGGAAGCTGTACGACACCATCTACACCGAGCGGTACATGCGGACGCCCACGGAGAATCCCGAGGGCTACCGTGAGAGCGCGCCGCTGAACTACGCCGACCGCCTGGCCTCCTCCCTGCTGCTGGTCCACGGGACCGGCGACGACAACGTCCACTTCCAGCACACCCTCCAGATGGTGGGGGCGCTGGAGGAGGCGAACAAGCAGTTCCGGCTCCGGATCTATCCCGGGGGGCAGCACGGGATCAGCGGTCCCACCGCGCAGGTCAACCTGTTCCGGATGATCACCGATTTCCTCGCCCACGAGCTGGACGCCTCGGGCTGACGACTCCCCGGGGGGGAGGTATCGACGGCGCCCCATGCGCATCACGGAGATTTTCCACTCGATCCAGGGCGAGTCCACCTATGCCGGGTGGCCCTGCGTCTTCGTCCGCACCACGGGCTGCAACCTCCGGTGCGTCTGGTGCGACACGGCCTATTCCTTCCACGGCGGCAGCGACATGACGGTCCGGGAGATCCTGGAGCGGGTGGAGGAGATCGGCGGCGGGTCTCGTCTGGTGGAGCTCACCGGGGGCGAACCCCTCCTCCAGCACGACGTCGGGGAGCTGGCATCCGCCCTCCTGGACCGGGAGTACACGGTGCTCTGCGAGACCAGCGGGAGCGTTCCGGTGGATCGGGTGCCCCGGGAGGTCGTGAAGATCATGGACCTCAAGTGCCCGGGCTCCGGAGAGGAGGAGGCCAACGACTGGTCCAACCTGGACCGGCTGGATCCGGCGCAGGACGAGCTGAAGTTCGTGATCCGCCACCGGGAGGACTACGAGTGGTCGGCCCGGCAGATCCGTGACCGGGGACTGGACCGCTTCACCGTCCACGTCTCCCCCGTCTTCGGGGAGCTGGATCGGGAGGAGCTGGCGGAGTGGATCCTCCGGGACCACCTGCCCGTCCGGCTGAACCTCCAGATCCACAAGTTCGTGTGGTCGCCGGAGCGCCGGGGTGTCTGAGGACCCCTCGGGCCGCCTCTCCGCCGCGACACGGTGGGTCCGGAGGGCGCTCGGCGGGTGTCTGGTGCTCATGGCGCTGCTGCCCGTCTACCTGGTCCTGACGCCGGAGGCCGGGATCCCGGCCCGGGAGGCCGTGAGGGTCGGTGCCGGGACCCTGGGGGCCAAGTGGATGGCGATCGGTCTCCTCGCCGCCGCCGCGGCGGTCCTGGCGGTCCTCCTGGGCCGCCTGGACGGGGACGGTGCGGCCGCCACGGCCCTGGAGAGGCTCGGTGCCCTCCTGCGCCGTCCGTCGGCGGGCGCGTTCGCGGGAGGCGCGGGCCTGCTGGCCGCCGTCGCCGCCGCCGCCACGGCGCTGATCGCCTTCGACGCCCGCCCCCACCTGCTGGACACCACCGTGCAGTACCTCCACGCCCGCTACCTGGCCGAGGGGATGCTGGCGGGGCCGGCACTCCCCGCCCCCGAGTTCTGGTCCGTCCAGTTCATGCTCGAGACCCCCCGGGGATGGGTCTCCCAGTACCCTCCCGGGCAGATCGCTCTCCTGGCCGCGGGATTCATGGTCGGCCTCCCCTGGCTCGTGGGACCGGTCCTGGCCGGAGCGGCGGTGGTCTTCGCCGCCCTCTCGGCGGAGCGGCTCCTGCCCGAGGAGGACGGCGCCGCCGGACGCGCGGGCCTCCTCCTGGCGGCCCTGAGTCCCTTCTTCCTGCTCCTGGCCGGGGCGAACCTGAGTCACGTGGCGGCGGCGGCGGGGGTGGCCGCTGCCGCGTGGTTCGCCCTGGAGGCCTCGGGGGGGCGGTGGGCCTGGTCCCTGGCGGCGGGGGCCGCGGCGGGAGCCGTCTTCACGGTACGGCCCCTCACCGGCGTCCTGGTGGCCGGCGGGGTGGTGACCACGGTCTGGCTCACCGTGGAGCGGCCGCGGCCGGGGGAGACGGCGGGACGCCTGGCCGGCGCCCTGGCGGGAGCGCTCCCCTTCGTGGCCGGCGTGGGCGCGTACAACCTCCACTTCTTCGGCTCTCCCCTCCGCTTCGGCTACCTGGCCGCCGCCGGTCCGTCCCACGCCCCCGGCTTCCACCTCGACCCGTGGGGGCGGGCCTACGGTCCGGTGGAGGCCCTGGGCCACACGGGGACGGAGCTCCTGGTCCTGGACGCCCGTCTGGCGGGCGTCCTCCTGCCGGCGGTGACGCTGGTGGGCCTCTACCTCCTCGTGGCGTCCCGCCTCGGGCCGGGCGTGCGGATCTTCCTGGCCTGGTGCCTCCTCCCGGCCGCCGGTGCCTTCGTCTACTGGCACCACGACCTCGTCCTCGGCCCGCGGATGCTGGGCGCCGGCGCTCCGGCCTGGGCCCTGCTGGCTGCGGTGGGAGGGGCCCGCCTCGTGCGACGGATCCCCGACGGCCCCGGCGGCCTCCGCCCCCGGTCGGGCCTCGCATGGACCCTGGTGGCGGGGGCGGCGATCTCGGCGCTGATCCTCGGACCGTCGCGCGTCGCCTCCACCGCCGGCCCCGGCCCGGGGACCCGCCTCGCGGCCCTGTCCCTCCCCGATTCGTCGGTGGTGTTCGTGCACGAGGACTGGCCGAGCCGGATCGGGGCGTCGCTCCACGCCCGCGGGCTCCGGCTGGACACCCTGCGCGGCCTGATGCGTCGGCATCGGCCCTGTTCCCTCCACCTGGCCCTCCATCCGGAGCTGGACGCCCGGGAGCGCGGCGGGGAGTGCCGGCGTCAGGCCCGGGCGGATCGCTTCGGGAGCCTGGACCTGGCACCCTTCCTCTGGCAGGGGAGCCTCCCGGGGCTGGAAGGGGAACGGCCGCTCCTCGTACGGGACCTGGGCCCGGAGGCGAACGGGGAGCTGATGCGACGCTATCCCGGGCGGCGGGCGGCGGCGGTGCTGCTGCCCGCCCGATCCGGCGGGGGCGTGCGGTCGGTGGACTACGAGCGGGCCATGGAGATGCTGTGGGGTTCGCCGGAGGGGTCGCCATGAACCTGGAGGGGAACGCGAAGGTCGACGGCTCCGGGAGGGGCGGATGAGCGAGCAGATGCTGGTGGTCCTGATCCTGGCGTCCATGGTCCTGGCCTTCGCGGCGGGGATCTGGATCGGC
The DNA here is from genome assembly GCA_964627425.1 of uncultured Gemmatimonadota bacterium. Classification (GTDB taxonomy): domain Bacteria; phylum Gemmatimonadota; class Gemmatimonadetes; order Palauibacterales; family Palauibacteraceae; genus Caribbeanibacter. Next base: position 95,881 of record CAZVIY010000004.1, on the reverse strand, counting down.
CTGGGCTATCCGGGGGTGTACGACCGTCACGAGGACACCGGGACCCGGGTCCCCCGCAAGTCCCCCTACCGGATCCTCCTGGACCGTCTCGGCGAGTGGACCCGGTCGGCCGTGGATCGGCTGGTGGAGAGGGTCCTCGGTGACTGAGCGGGCGAACCGCCGGGCGTCGGTCCGTCGGATCCTGTGGTGGGTCTTCGGGGCGAACCTCGTGGTGGCGCTGGTGAAACTGGGGATCGGGATCCGGAGCGGCTCCATCGCCGTCCTGGGGATCGCGGCCGAGTCCGGCATGGACGCGCTGAACAACGGCGTGGCCCTGCTGGCGGCCCGGGCGGCCGCCGTGCCCCCCGACGACGAGCACCCGTACGGCCACGGAAAGTTCGAGACCCTGGGGGCCCTGGCAGTGGCCAGCTTCCTGTCGGTGACCACCTTCGAGCTGGTCCGGGGCGGGGTCGATCGGCTCCTGACCGGCGCTCCCCCTCCCCAGCTGGACCGGTTCACCTTCCTCGGCCTGTGTGCCGTCATGGCGGTGAGCGGCGTCATCTCCTGGTACGAATTCCGCGCCGGCCGACGCCTCAGGAGCGAGCTCCTGCGGGCCGACGCCCGGCACACCCTGGCCGACGTCCTCGCCACGGCGGCGGTCCTGGCGGGGCTCGGACTCGTGGCCCTGGGATGGCGGGGAGGCGACGCGTGGGTGGCCTTCGGGGTGGCTGCCATGGTGGGCTACAGCGGGTACCAGATCCTCCGGGACGCCGTGCCGGTGCTGGTGGACCGCCGGGCGCTGGAGGCCCGGAAGATCAGGGAGTACGTCGAGACGACGCCGGGCGTCCGGAAGGCCACGGAGATCCGGTCACGGGGCCGGATGGGTGACGCCTTCGCCGAGCTCACCATCCACGTCGACCCCGGCCGCAACGTGGAGGAGGCCCACCGGGTGGCCGACGCCGTGGAGGAGAGGCTGGAGGAGGAGGGGTTCGCCGGCGTGGTGGTCCACGTGGAGCCCGCCGAGCGGGGGGAGCGGCCGGGGAAGCGGGGGGCGCCCCCCTCCTGATGTCCGAGGAGGTGCTCGCTACTGGCCCCTCTGCTCGCGCAGTCGCCACAGGCAGGCGTCGTCGCCCCGGGCCTCGCACAGCGGATGGACGCCCGGCTCCGAGGCGTCCAGGTAGTGGCCGGCCACGGTCTCCAGGGACGACTGGAGGAGCCGACAGCCGTGGGAGTTCCCCGAGGCGCCGGCGGTGAGGGATCCCTCCACCACGAGGGTGAGGGGATGGAGCTCGTGACGCACGGTGGCGCCGGGGTTCACCCGCCGCGCCAGACGCTCGAGGGCTCGGGCGGCCCACCGGCGGCTGAGGGCGTCGGGGGCGATCCGTCCCGCCAGGTGCGTGGGGAGCAGGCCGCTCCGGAGCTGTCCTTCGGCCAGGATCGTCCCGGCGCGGGCGAAGACGCTCCCGGCGTCCGGTCGCCGATCCACCAGGCGACAGAGATCCGCCAGCTCCTCGGCCTCGAGGTTACGGCTCCGCTTTCGGAGGGTCTCGTACTGCTGGATCTGCCGGGACACCACCTCGTTGAGGCCGAGGCGCCGGGGGAGACTCTGGCTGAAGTCCTCGGCCTCGAGGGTGCGCGCGGGCGTATCGCTCGACCGGAGGGCCTCGAGGAGGGCGAGAGCTACCTTGGGCTCTGCTTTGGCGTGGGACCAGGGGTCGCTCATGGGCTCGAAAGGGTAGGTCCGGGCCCTTCCCTCGGCAACTGCCGTCGGCCATCTTTCCCGCCGGCTGACGGGGGAACTGCGCCCCGGCATGGCCGTAGACGGCCACACGCCCTCGCCGGGGACGCGTCCCCGGCGGGTTTCGTACGGACCAGGACGAACGGGAACGGGACGGTACCTTGAGCAGCTACGATCCCCAGGAGATCGAGGCTCGATGGCAGCGGCGCTGGCGCGAGGAGGGGACCAACGAGCCGGATCTGGACGCGGCCGAGCGGCCCTTCTACAACCTGATGATGTTCCCCTATCCCTCCGCCGAGGGCCTCCACGTGGGCAACGTGTACGCCTTCACCGGCGCGGACATCTACGGCCGCTACCAGCGGCTCCTGGGCAGGGACGTGTTCCAGCCCATCGGGTTCGACGCCTTCGGGATCCACTCGGAGAACTACGCCCTGAAGCGGGACGTCCACCCCATGGAGCTGATCCCCCGGAACGTGGAGAAGTTCCGGGAGCAGCTCCGACGGACCGGGATCATGTACGACTGGTCCCACACGGTGAACACCACCCGTCCGGAGTACTACCGCTGGACCCAGTGGCTCTTCCTGAAGCTCTACCACGCCGGGCTGGCCGAGAAGAAGGAGGCGCCCGTCAACTGGTGTCCCTCCTGCCGGACGGTCCTGGCCAACGAGCAGGTGATCTCCGGCCGCTGCGAGCGGTGCGACAGCCTCGTGGGCCAGAAGGAGCTCAGCCAGTGGTTCTTCCGCATCACCGACTACGCCGACCGGCTGCTGGAGAACCTCTCCTGGATCGACTGGTCGGAGACCACCAAGACCGCCCAGCGGAACTGGATCGGCCGGTCCGAGGGGGCGGAGATCCGCTTCCCCGTGCTGGAGGAGGGAGACGATCCGGACCGCGTCCTGGAGGAGGTGGGTTCGGGGGACGGTGAGGATCGGGAGCTCATCGAGGTCTTCACCACCCGTCCGGACACGCTCTACGGGGCCACGTTCATGGTGCTGGCGCCGGAGCATCCCCTGGTGGATCGGGTGACGACCCCGGACCGGGGGGACGCGGTGGAAGCCTACCGGGAGCGCACGGCGGGCCTGGATCTCACCGAGCGCCAGAAGGTGGAGGGGGCGAAGACCGGCGTCTTCACCGGCGCCCGGGCGGTGAACCCCCTGACCGGGGAGGCCGTGCCCGTCTGGGTGGCCGATTACGTGCTGATGGAGTACGGCACCGGCGCCATCATGGCGGTGCCGGCCCACGACGAGCGTGACCACGAGTTCGCCCGGGCGTTCGACCTGGAGATCCGTCCGGTGGTGGTCCCCCGGGAGGTGGCCGAGGAGGCCGCGTCCGCCAGCGCCGTCGGGGAGGCTGGCGGCGGGCCGGCGCTGGACGCCTTCGTGGCCGAGGACGCCTACGTGGAGCACGCCGAGGACGAGGTCCTGGTGAACTCGGGCCCCTACAGCGGCCGGAGCCCCGACGAGGGGGGGAGCGCCATGGTGGAGGACCTGGGTGAGGCCGGTCTGGCCGAACCCCGGGTGAACTACCGGCTCCACGACTGGTGCATCTCCCGCCAGCGCTACTGGGGGCCGCCCATCCCCGTCGTCTACTGCGAAGCGTGCGGGACGGTGCCGGTACCCGAGGAGGATCTCCCGGTGGAGCTCCCCTACGTGGAGGACTTCCGGCCGGACGCCAGCGGCATCTCACCGCTGGCCAGGGCCGAGGAGTTCTACCGGACCTCGTGTCCCGAGTGCGGCGGGGAGGCCCGCCGGGAGACCGACGTCTCGGACACCTTCCTGGACAGCTCCTGGTACTTCCTGCGCTATCCCAGCACGGACGCCGACGACCGGCCCATGGACCCGGAGCGGACCGAGCGGTGGCTCCCGGTGGACATGTACATCGGCGGCGAGGAGCACGCCGTCCTCCACCTGCTCTACTCCCGGTTCGTCACCATGGTGCTCGACGACCTGGGCCAGGTGGACTTCGAGGAGCCCTACCGGCGGTTCCGGAAGCACGGCCTCCTGATCAAGGAGGGGGCGAAGATGTCCAAGTCCCGCGGGAATATCGTGAATCCCGACGAGTACATGGAGGAGGTCGGGGCCGACGTCTTCCGCACCTATCTCATGTTCCTGGGCCCCTACCAGGAGGGGGGGGACTTCCGGGACGAGGGGATCGTCGGGATCCAGCGGTTCCTGAACCGCGTGTGGGAGAGCGTGACGGCCGCGGTCGAGGAGGGGCGGGAGGGCCTGGCGGACGAGTCGGTGGAGCGCTCACTCCATCGGGCCGTGAGGGACGCCACCAGGGACGTGGAGGGCCTCTCCTACAACACCGCCATCGCAGCGCTCATGGAGTACCTGAACGATCTCCGCGGCGCCGACCGCGTTCCCACGCTCGACGAGGTCCGGCCCCTGGTGATCATGCTGGCCCCCTTCGCGCCCCACATGGCCGAGGAGCTGTGGGTCCGGCTGGGAGAGGAGCCGAGCGTCTTCGACGAGGCTTCCTGGCCCGAGTACGACGAGGACGTCCTCCGGACCGAGGAGGTGGAGATCCCGGTCCAGGTGGACGGGAAGCTCCGGGCCACGATCCAGGTCAGCAGGGGGGCCGACGAGGAGGTGGTCAGGGAGGCGGCCCTGGCGGAGGAGAACGTTCGCCGTCACCTGGAGGGGCGGGAGGTCGCGAAGGTGATCCACGTGCCCGACCGCCTGCTCAACCTGGTGTCCGGCGGATGAGGGACCGGGGCGCCGGATCGGGCGCCGCCGGATCAGACGCCGCCGGAGTCCACCGTCCCCTCCCGGGAGGTGTCGATCTCGGCGCCGCCCTCCCCACCCCGGAAGAGGAAGGCCTCCATGTTCTCCAGGAGGAACTCCCGGGCCCGCTTCTCCCGCAGGTTGAGCCCGTAGTGGTTGATGAGGAGCATCTGGCGGTCCTTCCAGTCCTCCCAGCATCCGCGGCAGATCTCCCGCGCGACGCGGCGGCCCAGCTCGGTGGGGAACGGGGGATCTCCCAGCGGAGGTCCCTCGGTGCTCCCGCACCGGACGCACTCGAATTCGGGGTCTTCGGGGCTCATCATGGAGACTAAGGAAAGCGCCGACCCGGCCGGGGGCAAGCGGCCGGGGGTCGGGATCGATGAAGGATGGATGAAGGAGGGATGAGATGAAGCGTCAGGATAGCGGGTTCGCGGCGGCGGTGGCCGGGGCCGTGCTGGTCTCGGCGGGAGCCCTCCAGTTCCCCTCGGCGGGCCTCGTGACAGCGGTGGGCGCGGCCGCCGCGGGAGCGGGGCTGGCGTCCCTCGGGACGCGGGGATCGGTGGTCCTCGCGCTGGTGGGGGTCTGGCTCCTGGTCTCTGGGATCGGGGGAGTGGCCGTGGCCACCTGGAACCTCATGGCCAGCGGGCTCGCGGTGACGGCCCTCGGCTTCCTGGTGGGGGCCGTGGGCTCGGCGACGGAGCTCGCCGGAGGCCCCGTCTCGGAGGACTGACTCCGGCGACGGGGGCGACCCCCCGGGCCGCGTACGCGTTTTGCACTACGGGGAGGTCGAGCGAACGTCGTCCCTTCGGGGAGCTGGCTGTCCGTACGGGCCGGCGTGACACGTGAATCCACAGCACGGGAGGGAAAGGGATTTCTACCGACGAACATCGGGTGAACGACGAGATCCGGGTGAGCCCGGTCCGACTCATCGACGACGAGGGCGAGCAGCTTGGCATCGTGCCCATCGAGGACGCCCGGGAGAAGGCCCGGGACCGGGACCTCGACCTGGTGGAGGTCGCTCCCGAGGCCAAGCCGCCGGTGGTGCGCCTCATGGACTACGGCCGCTACAAGTACGAGCAGGCCAAGGCGGAGAAGGAGGCCAAGAAGAAGCAGCACAAGGTCGAGGTCAAGGAGGTCAAATTCCGCCCGAAGATCGAGGAGCACGATTTCAACTTCAAGACGAGGCACGCGCGGGAGTTCATCGAGGAGGGGAACAAGGTCAAGGTGACCATCATGTTCCGCTACCGGGAGCTCCGGCGACCGGAGATGGGCGAGGAGCTCCTGGACAAGATCGTGGAGGAGCTCGACGACGTGGCCCAGGTCCAGTCGCGGGCGGGGCTCGAGGGGCGGAATATGACCATGGTGCTCGTCCCCAACGACTGGGACGTCTAACGGCTGCCGAAAACGCCGCATCCCGGCGTCGGACTTCCTCGCCCCTCCTTCAGCGTACTTAACTGTACGCTTCAGTCGGTCCTCGTCGTCCTCCTTGGCCTGCGGCGTTTTCGTTTGCCGTTAGCGCACATTGACTGTACGCCTCGGTCGCGCCTCCTCGCGGGCGGTCAGATGGCGGTGACCAGCCTGAAGGGCAGCAGGAGGATGGCGGCCACCAGGCTGAGGGCTCCCATGATCACGATGCCCAGGAGCTTGAAGGGCAGCAGGAGCAGCCAGACGATGGGGTAGGCCACCAGGGCGAACACCGCCAGCGGCCAGCACAGGACCAGCAGCAGGCAGAAGAGCAGGAACTTCAGCATGGTGACGCTCTCCGAGCTGAAGGGTGAACGGTCTCCGTCGTCACTCGACCCTCCCTACGGGACCGATCCCGTCCCGGTTTCAGCCCCGTCCCGGTCGTCCGCGAGGCCGTCCAGGGCCTTCCACGGATCCCTCGGCTCCGCCCGTACGGCCGAGAGGATCCGCTCCACGGAGCGCCGGAGGTCTCCCGACTGCCGGTACACGGCCTCGAAGTCGTCCAGCCGGCTGTAGTACAGGACCCTGCCCAGGAGCCAGGCGTTGTTCAGCTCCGCGGCGTCGAGGGTGCCGTAGACGCCCGCCGTGAGCCGGGGTCGGACCTCCTCTCCGTACCGGCGTGCGGCACGCCGGAAGAGCTCCCGCTTCCGGCGCTCCATCTCCTCCCGGGGGAGGTCCCGGCCGTAGAGCGCCCGGAAGTCCTCCAGGGTCTCCGTGTAGAACCCTCCGAAGATCCGGGTGTCGTGCCACCGTGCCCGGGCCTGCTCGCAGAGCCGATCCTGGCGGAGGGCGCCGCAGAAGAACGCCACCGCGCCCCGGTGGCCCACGAAGTTGGCGAAGCTCTCGTTGAACTCCGCCGATCCGCCCTGATAGAAGGTCGTGTGGGTGACTTCGTGGATCACCGTCTCCACGATCCCCACGCTGTCGGCGGCCAGCGTGGGGGAGAGCACGGGATCGGGGAGCCATCCCAGGGTGCTGAAGGCCGCGCTGGGGCGGACGTAGACGTCGAAGTCCTGCTCCTCGAGCCGGCGGGCGGTGCGCCTGGCTTCCTCGAAGTCGAAATATCCCCTGTAGGGGACCCGGCCCACGATGGGGAACCACCAGGTCTTCCAGGCCAGGCGATACGGATGGGCCGCGGACACCACCATGAGGAGGGTGTCGCTCTCCGTCCGGGCGAAGCTGGTGAAGCTGTCGCCGGGATCCAGGCCGAGCTCCCGGGAGGCGAACTCCCGGGCGTCGGTCACCAGCCGGAGCTTGTGCCGGAGGTCCGCCGGGAGGGTCGTGTCGTGGACCGCCTCCCGGATGGGCCGTCTGCGCTCCAGGATCCGGAGCTCCTCCCAGCCCGCCCGGAGGACGTACCCGGGCGAGCACCCGGCGAAGAACGCCGGGATCACCGACCAGAGGGCCGCCGCCACGGCCAGGCTGTACCGGGTACCGATCCGTGTGCCGTTCACGTCCCGATCCTATCCCCTCGGGGCGGGACCGGTCCAGCGGTGCCGGCGGCGCCGGGCGTCCCGGCCGAGAACGGCTGACGTCGCCGGGGGTATGGGTGGGCCGACCGTCGAGTTCAGTCCAGGGTGGGGGGCCATGACCGAGCGGGAGGGACCGGAGAGGGAGGACGAGGAGGACGGTTCCGCGCCGTCGGAGCGGGACGGTCGGTGAGCCTCCGCGAGCGCCTCTACGACGTGGCGGTCCACACGGCCCGACCGCTGCTGGGGATGGCCGGCCTGGTCTCCCCCAAGGCGGGCCGGGCGGCGGCCGGTCGTCGCAACGCCGCCGGGAGCCTCGAGGCGTGGGCCGCCACCGGCCGGCGGTCGGACCTCCCGCTGCTCTGGATCCACGGGGCCTCGGTGGGGGAGCTCACGGGGGCGGCCCCGGTGGTCCGGTCGCTGCGTTCGGCCTCGGACCTGCAGCTTGCCGTCACCTTCTCGTCGCCGTCGGCGGAGCGGTCGGCGGGGGTCCTCGATCCCGACGTGGCGGAGTTCGTCCCGCTGGACACGCTCCGCGATACGGGCCGGGCGCTCCGTGCCCTCCGGCCGGCCTGTCTGGTCTACGCCAAGGGGGACGTCTGGCCGGGTCTGACCACCGCCGCCCACCGGCTCGGCGTGGCCACCGCCCTGGTGAACGCCACGGTCCAGGAGGGGAGCTCCCGTCTCCGGGGACCGGCGCGCTCCCTCCTCTCCTCCGCCTACGGTCGGCTGGAGGGAGTGGGAGCGGCCACCCGGGACGACGCGAGGCGTCTGGAGCGGCTGGGGGTCCGGCCGGACCGGATCCGCGTCACCGGCGACGCCGCCCTGGACGAGGCCCTGGGACGGATGGCCCGTGCGGAGGAGGACGGAGACGTCCGGCGGCGCCTCCAGCGGTGGCGGCCCGCAGGGGCCCCGGTGCTCCTGGCCGGATCCACGTGGCCTCCCGACGAGGAGGTGCTGCTGGAGGCGACGGCCGACCTCCGCCGGGAGGGCCGGGAGGTGGCGCTGGTCCTGGTGCCCCACGAGCCCACCGGTGAGGTCGTGGAGCGGCTCACCGGCCGGGTCCGGGAGGTCCTGGGGGTGAGGGCGGACGTGTGGAGCGAACTGGAGGAACCCTCCCCCGGGGGCGTGCTGGTGGTGGACGTGGTGGGGATCCTGGCCGAGCTCTATCCGGCGGCGGACCTGGCCTACGTGGGCGGAGGGTTCGGCGAGGACGGCCTGCACTCGGTGGTGGAGCCCGCCGCGGCGGGCCGCCCGGTGATCTTCGGGCCGGTGCACCGCCGGTGGGAGGCCCGGCGTCTCCTCGGTCGCGGCGGCGCCGAGGCCGTGGATCGCGAGTCCGCCGCCCGGGTGCTGGGAGATCTCCTGGCTTCCCCCGACCGGCGCTCGTCCATGGGGCGCGCGTGCCGGCGGTTCGTGGAGGAGGGGGCGGGCGCCGCCGAGGCCGGCGCGGACCTGGTGGCGGAGCTCATGGGGGAGGACCTCTCCCGGGGATGACGGGCCGCCCCGCCCGGCCCGGTCCCCGTCGCTCAGTCCCCGTCGCCGGCCTCGCCCACCAGACGGGGCTTCGGGCCCAGGACGTACCAGAGGATGCATCCCACCACGGGACAGAGCACGATGATGCCCGTCCACAGCCAGCGTTCCCGGCGGCCGGCGTCGCTCAGGAAGACCAGGCTCACGCACCAGGCGTCCAGGACCACGAGGCACGCCAGGAGGACCCATCGGCTGTCCACCGCCACGGGCCAGGAGGTCGCGCCCTGATCGCCGACCGGGGGGATCGAGTCCCTCACGAAGGTCATGGATGCGTCTCCTCAGGCCACCGCCGTCGAGTCCGCGAACTGGATGCGATACAGCCGGGAGTAGAGGCCGTCGCGCTCCAGCAGCTCCCGGTGGGTCCCGGACTCCCGTATCTCTCCCCGGTGGAGCACCAGGATCCGGTCCGCCGTCTGGATGGTGGAGAGCCGGTGGGCGATGACCACGCTGGTCCGGCCCTCCATGAGCTCCTCCAGGGCGCCCTCGATCCGCTCCTCGATCTCCGAGTCCACGGAGCTGGTGGCCTCGTCCAGGAGCAGCACGTCCGGGTCGGCGGCCAGGGCGCGGGCGAAGCTCACCAGCTGGCGCTCCCCCACGCTCAGGTTTCCTCCCCGCTCTCCCAGGCTCCCGTCGTATCCGTCCGGCAGCTCCTCCAGCCGACGGGCGATCCCCACGCGGCGGGCGGCCGCCCGGAGACGCTCCTCGTCCACGTCCTCCCGTCCCAGGGCGATGTTCTCCCGGGCCGAGCCGGAGAACAGGTAGACGTCCTGCAACACCAGGCCCAGGCGGGATCTCAGCTCCCGGCTGGAGAGCTCCCGGATGTCGGTGCCGTCCAGGAGGATGCGGCCGCGCTGGGGGTCGTAGAAGCGGAGCAGGAGGTTGATGAGGGTGGACTTCCCCGCGCCGGTGGGGCCGACGATGGCGACCCGCTGGCCGGGCTCCACCCGGAAGCTCACGTCCCTGAGCACCCAGTCCCGGGGGTCGGCGTCGGCGGGGACCGGGCCGTGGGCGTCCGACGCGTCGTCGTCCTCCCTGTACCGGAACCAGACGTCCTCGAAGCGGATCTCGCCCCGGATCGTCTCCGGCATGGGCCGGGGCCGGGCGGTGTCGCGGATCTCGGGCTCCTCGTCCAGGAGCTTGAAGATCCGCTCCGAGCTGGCCATGGCGCTCTGGAGGACGTTGTACTTCTGGGACAGGTCCTGGATGGGCCGGAAGAAGCGGCGGGCGTACTGGAGGAAGGCGGCGATGACGCCGATGGTCATGGTCCCCTCCAGCGCCTGGCCGCCGCCGTACCAGATGATGAGCGCCAGGGCCACCGAGGTGAGGAGCTCCACCACCGGGAAGAACAGGGCGTAGTACGTGATGGACCGGAGGTGGGCCTGCAGGTAGTCCTCGTTCAGCTCCACGAACCGGTGCCGCGAGGGCTCCTCCTGGCGGAAGAGGTGGACCACCTCCATGCCGCCGATCCGCTCCTGGAGGAAGGAGTTGATGCGCGCCAGCCGGACGCGGACGTCCCGGTAGGCGTCCCTGACCTTCGACCGGAAGGTCCAGGCGGCGGCGAAGACCAGGGGCAGGACGGTGAAGGTGACCAGGGCCAGCTGCCAGTCCATGAGCAGCATGGCCACCACGATGAACAGCAGGGTGAAGACGTCGCCGAAGATGGTGACCACGCCGGAGGTGAACATCTCGTTCAGGACCTCCACGTCGCTGGTCACCCGGGTCATGAGCCGGCCCACGGGGTTCCGGTCGAAGAAGCGGAGGTCCAGCTCCTGGAGCTTCTCGAAGATCTCGGCCCGGAGGTCCTTCATGACCCCCTGGCCGATCCAGGTGGTGAGGAGGGTCTGCCCGTACTCCAGGCCGGCGGACAGGAGGTGGGCCAGGAGGTAGCCGCCGGCCAGCATGCCCAGGAAGCCCACGTCGGCGGCGGGGATGGCCTGGTCGATGGCCACCTTGGTGAGCCAGGGCCCCACCAGCTCCAGGGCCGAGGCGCCGATGAGCATGAGCACCGCCCCGACCGTGGGCCAGCGGTACGGGTTCAGGTAGGCCAGCAGACGCCGCATCAGTCGGGCGTCGTATGCCTTTCCGAGGGCCTCCTCCTCGCGGATCGGCCCCTGGGGGCTGGTCTGCACTCGGGGTCGGGCTCCTGGCTGGAGCGGGGGATTCGCGGTACGGCGCTTGAGCGAGATAAGATACCCGGCGGCGCCGAGCCGTTCCACACGACCCCCGGTCACACGTCATGACCCACTCCATTCGCATCCAGGGAGCACGGCAGCACAACCTGAAGGGGGTGGACCTGGAGATCCCCCGGGGCACCCTCACCGTCCTCACCGGACCGTCCGGATCGGGCAAGTCGAGCCTGGCCTTCGACACCCTCTACGCCGAGGGGCAGCGCCGGTACATCGAGTCCCTCTCCACCTACGCCAAGCAGTTCCTGGAGCGGATGGAGAAGCCCGAGGTGGACCGGGTGGAGGGGGTGAGCCCGTCGGTGGCCATCGACCAGAAGAACTCCGTCCAGACCAGCCGCTCCACCGTGGGTACCGCCACCGAGGTCTACGACTTCCTGCGTCTCCTGTGGGCACGGGTGGGCCGGACGGTGTGTCCCGACTGCGGGATCGAGGTGACGCCGGACACGGTGCAGGACGCGACCGATCGTGTCCTGGATCTCCCGGAGGGCACGCGGCTGATGGTGGCCTTCCAGCTGGAGCTGAGCCCCGAGATCAGCCACGGCGTGGCGGTCTCGAACCTGAAGTCCCAGGGGTACGTCCGCGTGGTGGCCGGCGGCCGGGTCTGGCACCTGGAGGACCTGGCGCCCTCCGGCGACGGGGACCCGGACGGCGGAGAGGGGGGCGCATCGGCGGGCGAGGGCGCGGAGGCTCCGGAGGACGCCCCGGACCTGACCGAGGTCCCGGAGCTCCTGGTGGTGGTGGACCGGCTGAGCGCCGATCCCGGGCAGCGGGAGCGGCTGGCCGATTCCCTGGCGGCGGCCTTCGCCGAGGGGGACGGCGTGGCCCTGGTGCTGACCGCCGAGCGGGGGGAGGAGGGAGAGATCCGGCCGGGCCGGCGCCTCCGTTTCTCCGAGACCTTCACCTGCTCGGAGTGCGGCCGCGGGTTCCCGGAGCCCGAGCCGTCGCTGTTCACCTTCAACAGCCCCACCGGCGCGTGCCCGGAGTGCAACGGGTTCGGCGCCACCCTGGAATACGACCGGGACCTGATCCTGCCCGATCCCTCGCGGAGTCTCGAGGAGGGCGCGCTGGATCCGTGGACCATGCCCCGCTACGACGAGTACCGGGAGCGTCTCCGGGAGTACGCCGGTGCCAGGGGGATCGGGATGGACACGCCCTGGGAGGAGCTGCCGGAGGAGATCCGGCGGGAGCTCTACCACGGGAGCGAGGAGTTCCAGGGGATGCTCCCGTTCCTGGAGTCCCGGGAGCGCTACAAGTACAAGCGCTACATCCGGGTCTTCCTGAGGAAATACCAGCGGCCCCGGGTCTGTCCCGAGTGCGGGGGCGGCCGTCTCCGGCCCGAGGCGGAGAACGTGCTGGTGGCCGGGGACACCATCAGTCGGGCCGCCGCCCGCGAGGTCTCCGACCTGCGGGCGTGGCTGGACGGGGCCCTCGGGGACCTCTCGCCGTTCCAGCGGAAGGTGGCGGACCGGATCCTGGCCGAGCTCGACGACCGCCTCCGGTTCCTGGACGAGGTGGGCCTGGGCTACCTCACCATGGACCGCCAGGCCCGCACCCTCTCCGGCGGCGAGATGCAGCGCATCCGTCTGGCCACCTGTCTGGGGAGCCACCTGGTGGAGACCCTGTACGTGTTGGACGAGCCCACCATCGGCCTCCATCCCGACGACGTGGACCGGTTCCTCTCCGTGCTGCAGCGCCTCCGGGACCTGGGGAACACGGTCCTGGTGGTGGAGCACGATCCCGCCGTCCTGGAGGCCGCCGACCACCTGGTGGAGCTCGGCCCCGGCTCCGGTGAGCGGGGCGGCGAGGTGGTCTATCAGGGCGAGCCCGGGGGGCTCCGGGAGGCGGAGACCGCCACCGCCGAGGCGCTGCGGGAGCGGGGGACCACCCTCGCCACTCCATCCGGGGGACCGCCCGGCCGGTCCCTCCGGCTCCTGGACGCCACGCTCCACAACGTGGAGGGCCTGGACCTGGAGGTCCCGCTGGGGACCCTCACCGTGGTCTCGGGGGTCTCGGGCTCGGGGAAGTCCACGGTGGTCCACGATCTCCTCTTCCATGCCGTGGAGCGGGCCCTGGAGGGGGAGACCAGCGCCAAGGAGCACCTGGGCGAGGAGACCGGCAGCTACGAGGCCCTGGAGGGGGCGGGCGTCCTGGACGCCGTCTCGCTGGTGGACCAGAGCCCCATCGGCCGGACGCCCCGCTCCATCCCGGTGACCTACATCAAAGCCTACGGCGAGATACGGGAGATCTTCGCCGAGCAGCCCCTGGCCCGGGAGCGGGGCTACGAGCCCGGCCATTTCAGCTTCAACGTCTCGGGCGGACGCTGCGAGGCGTGCAAGGGAGCCGGCGAGGAGACGGTGGAGATGGTCTTCATGGCCGACGTGTCGGTGCCCTGCGACGAGTGCGGGGGCACGCGGTTCGGGTCGGAGGTCCGGGAGGTCACCTATCGGGGCCTGTCCATCGACCAGGTGCTCCGGCTCACCGTGGACGAGGCCATCCAGTTCTTCATCCGCCAGGACCGGCTGGGCGAGAAGCTCTGGCAGCTCCAGCGGGTCGGCCTCGGATACCTGCGCCTGGGGCAGCCGGCCACGACCCTCTCCGGCGGGGAAGCCCAGCGGCTGAAGATCGCCCGGGAGCTGGCGCGGGCCGGCCGCGGAGCGGAGCACCGCCTCTACGTGATGGACGAGCCCACCACCGGCCTGGGCCTGGGGGAGATCGACCGGCTGGTGGACGTCCTCGGTCAGCTGGTGGGGTCCGGGAACACGGTCCTGGTGGTGGAGCACAACCTGGAGGTCATCGCCCGGGCGGACCACGTCATCGACCTGGGCCCGGGACCCGCGGAGGAGGGCGGAGAGATCGTCTTCGCCGGCGCCCCGGCCGATCTCCTCGACGCCGAGGACTCCCGGACGGGCCGGCACCTCCGGCGCTACCTGTCGGGCGAGGCGGCGGAGCGGGCCGCGGGGTGAGGCGCACGGGTCGAGGGTCCGGCGCCGCCGGATGAAGGTCTCGGTCCTCCTCCCCTGCCGGAACGCGGAGGGCACGCTCCGGGACTGCCTCCGCAGCCTGGCACGTCAGACGTTCCGGGACTTCGAGGTGGTGGCGGTGGAGGACGACTCGGACGATGCGACCCCCGGGATCCTCCGCCGCGCGGCCCGGGCCGACGACCGCGTCCGGGTGGTGCCCGGTCCGGGGGAGGGCATCGTGCCCGCTCTCCAGCGGGGAGTGGAGGAGGCACGGGGCGAGCTCCTGGCGCGGATGGACGCCGACGACCTGGCTCACGGCCGGCGGCTCGAGCTCCAGGTGCGGGAGCTGGAGGCCCGGCCGGGGCTGGCGGCCTGCGGGACCGGGGTGAGGTTCTTCCCACGGGCCCGACTCGGCTCCGGCATGCGGCGGTACGAGGGCTGGCTGAATTCGCTGATCGCTCCGGAGGAGGTCCGACGGGACCTGTTCGTGGAGTGCCCGGTGGCTCATCCGGCCCTGATGATGCGACGGGAGGTCCTGGACGACGCCGGCGGCTACCGCGATCCCGGGTGGCCGGAGGACTACGACCTGATCCTGCGCCTCCACCGCGCGGGGGCCCGGTGCGGGAACCTGGAGCGGCGCCTGCACCTCTGGCGCCTCGGCCCGGACCGGCTGTCCGCCCGCTCCCCGCGCTACAGCCCGGACGCCTTCCGCCGCTGCAGGGTCCACCACCTGCTTCGGGGCTTCCTGCCGGAGGACCGTCCCGTGGTGGTGTGGGGCGCCGGCTCGGTGGGGAAGGGGTTCGGCCGGGAGCTGAAGCGGCAGGGAGGACGGCTGGACGCGTGGGTGGACCTGGACCCGCGGAAGGTGGGCCAGCGGATCCACGGCGCCCCGGTCCTGAATCCGGAGGGGTTCGGGGCGTGGTGGGAGGATCCGGCGGCCGGTCCCGCCCCGGACCGGACGGCGCCGCCCTACGTGCTGGCGGCGGTGGGGACGCCGGGAGCCCGTGGGGAGATCATGAGGTTCCTGGACGGAGCGGGTCTCTCGGAGATCCGGGACTACCGGGCGGTGGCGTGAGCGCGGAGGGGCGGGCCGTCGGCGGGCCCGGCCGGCGGATCAGCCCGACGCCGCTCCCGCGGCGACCGGGGCCCGTCCCGCCGCGGCCGGGCGCGGCGCGCCCCCTCGGCGGGCCCGTTCCAGGAGGCAGTCCCGGTAGAGGTCCGAGGGGCTGAGCTCCCCGGACTCGAAGCGCCGGGAGACGCGCTCCAGGGCGCTTCCCCGGAAGCGGAGGAAGTGGTCCGATCCGGCGAAGGCCTCCCGGCTGGCGGACCCGGCGCACGCGGCCGCCGGACAGACACGTCCTTCGCCGTCCACGAACCGGAGGCGGGGGCGGGGCTGCACGGACCCCTCCTCGTACCGGAGGATGTAGTTGTCGAGCATGTCGTCGCCCAGGCCGCGGGCAAGGTCACCCATCCTTCTCTGCTCCTTCTATCGGCCAGTTGAAACTGATTCTCAATCGCGTCCGCAAGATGAGTCCTGCCGGGCGAAAATGCAAGCACGGGCGTCCGTCGACGGGGCGGGGGCGAGGGCTTGATATCAATAACGATTATCGATAAACTCCGAGACCGGCGGGAGGACGATGGTCGACGAGCCCTCCCGGCCCCGTCCTCTGGCACGAAACCAGCGATTGCATTCGAAGCCCCATCATTCACCGAACACGGGACGAAGACCATGGCTGACCAGGCGAAGCAGGCCCTCATCGACGGACTCAACGAGGATCTGGCCCACGAGTGGGCGGCGGTGATCCACTACCTGGTGGGCGCCGAGCTCATGACCGGGGCCAACCGTCCGGAGCTCAAGGAGTACTTCGAGGGCGAGATCCAGGACGAGCTGGGCCACGCAGGGTTCCTGACCCACAAGATCATTTCCCTGGGCGGCACGCCGGTCACGGAGCCCGCCGAGGTGACGCTGGGCTCCTCCAACCGGGAGCAGCTCGAGATCGCCCTCGAGGCCGAGGAGGCCACCATCGAGCGATACAAGCAGCGGGTCAAGCAGGCCGAGGCCCTGGGCGAGGCGGGTCTGGTGGTGCGCCTGGAGGACGTCATCGCCGACGAGACGGAGCACAGGGACGAGCTCCGGATGGTCCTGGAGGACTTCGACGGCTGAGGCCCTCTCCGGGGTCCGGGTGGGTCTCCCCTGACGGGGGGATCCCACCCGCACCGGCCCAGGCCGTCCCGCTCCGGCCGCCCCGACGGCCGGCTCCCCCGAGCCGGCTCCGGGGCGCCGGTACGTGGGTCCCTCCCGGGGCCCGTGGCGGCGCTCGCGCGCGCGCCAGCTTCTGGCTAATTTCCGGCTCCCCGCTCGACGGCCCGGCGGGGTCCCATTCGAGGCAGAGACGCTCTCTCCTTCCAGGCGATGTCGTCCGGGGCATGGCTCCCTCCGGCGGGGCATCCCACCGTCAACTGAAAGCGTGGCTCCATGGAGACTTCCGACCGTCTAGATCGCGTAGAGTCGCGTCTGCTGGAAGACGAGATGCGCGAATCGTTCATCGACTACTCGATGAGCGTGATCGTCCAGCGGGCGCTGCCGGACGTCCGGGACGGGCTGAAGCCCGTCCACCGGCGGATCCTCTACGCCATGCACGAGCAGAGCCTCACCCCGGGCCGCGGGTACAAGAAGAGCGCCACGGTGGTGGGCGACGTCCTGGGGAAGTACCACCCCCACGGCGACAGCGCCGTCTACGACTCCCTGGTCCGGATGGTCCAGGACTTCTCCCTCCGGTACCCCCTGGTCGACGGGCAGGGGAACTTCGGGTCCATCGACGGCGACAGCGCGGCGGCCTACCGGTACACCGAGGCCCGCATGACCCCGCTGGCCGTGGAGATGCTGGAGGACATCGAGAAGGAGACCGTCCCCTTCCGCGACAACTTCGACGGGCGCCTCCAGGAGCCGGTGGTCCTGCCCTCCGGGCTCCCCAACCTGCTGGTCAACGGGTCCTCGGGCATCGCCGTGGGGATGGCCACCAACGTCCCGCCCCACAACCTCCGGGAGGTCGTGGCGGCCTGTGCCCACCTCATCGACCATCCCGACTGCGAGGTGGCCGACCTGATGGAGCACGTCCAGGGCCCCGACTTCCCCACCGGCGGGTTCGTGTTCGGCGCCGAGGGGATCCGGGACGCCTACGAGACGGGGAGGGGCCGGATCGTCATGCGGGCCACGGTCCACGTGGAGGAGAAGGAGCGGGGAGGGGAGCGGATCGTCATCACCGAGATCCCCTTCATGGTCAACAAGACCCGGCTCATCGAGCAGATCGCCAGCTCCGTCCGGGACAAGCGAATCGAAGCCATCTCGGACCTCCGGGACGAGTCGGACCGGGAGGGGCTGCGGATCGTCATCGAGCTGAAGCGGGACAGCATCCCCCGGATCGTCCTGAACAAGCTCTACAAGCAGACCCAGATGCAGTCCACTTTCGGGGCCATCATGCTGGCCCTGGTGGACGGCCAGCCCCGGGTCATGTCGCTCAAGGAGATGCTCCGTCACTTCGTGGACCACCGCCACGACGTGGTGGTCCGGCGTTCCGAGTACGACCTGGCCCAGGCTCGGGACCGTGAGCACGTCCTCGAGGGGCTGAAGATCGCCACCGACAACATCGACGAGGTCATCGAGATCATCCGGGGGGCGGCCGATCGGGCGGAGGCCGGAGCCAGCCTCCGGTCCCGCTTCGACCTGAGCGAGCGGCAGTCCGACGCCATCCTCAACATGCGGCTGGGGCGTCTCACCGGCCTGGAGATCGAGAAGCTGGAGGAGGAGCTCCAGGAGGTGCGCGCCGAGGTCCGCCGGCTGGAGTCGATCCTGGACTCCCGGGAGGTCCGGATGGGCATCGTCAAGGACGAGCTCACCGAGCTGGCCGACCGGTACGGCGACGAGCGCCGGACCCGGATCGTGGATGCCGCGCCGGAGCTGGCCGAGGAGGACCTGATCGCCGACGAGAGCATGGTGATCACGGTGAGCCACGACGGCTACGTGAAGCGGATCTCGGCCGACACCTACCGCCGTCAGCGGCGCGGAGGCCGGGGGATCGCGGGCATGGGCACCAAGGAAGAGGACTGGGTGGAGCACCTCTTCCTGGCGTCCACCCACGACTCCCTCCTGTTCTTCACCGCCGAGGGGCAGGTGTATCAGCTCAAGGTCTACGAGATCCCCCAGTCCAGCCGACAGGCCCGGGGCAAGCCCATCGTCAACCTCCTGCGCATGGACGGCGACGAGTCCATCGCCGCCATGGTCCAGGTCCGGGAGATGTCCGAGGACCGGGCGCTGATCTTCGCCACCCGGGAGGGGAAGGTGAAGAAGACCCTCCTCTCCGAGTACACGAACATCCTCTCCACGGGGATCATCGCCATCAACGTCCGGGAGGGCGACGAGCTCATCGACGTCCAGCTCACCGACGGGACGAACGACGTGATGCTCGCCACCCGGAAGGGCATGGCCATCCGGTTCCACGAGGACGACGTGCGCCCCATGGGACGGACCGCCCAGGGCGTCCGGGGGATCGACCTGGCGAGCGGCGACGAGGTGGTGGGGATGGTGGTGGTCCGCCGGGAGGGGACGCTCCTCACGGCCACCGAGCGCGGCATGGGCAAGCGGACCAACGTGGAGGAATACCGGACCCAGCACCGCGGAGGGAAGGGCCTCATCAACATGCGCCTCACCGAGAAGACCGGCGAGGTCGTCGCCGCCAAGGAGGTGACCGACGAGGACGAGCTCATGTTCGTGACCCGGAACGGCGTGGTGAACCGCCAGCACACCCGGGAGATCCGGGTCATCGGCCGGAACACCCAGGGGGTCCGGCTGGTGAGCCTGGACGACGACGACGAGCTCATCGACGTGGCCCGGGTGGTCCCGGAGGCCGACGACGAGTCGGAGGCTCCCGCCGAGGGGCCCGAGGCCGTCCGGGAGCTGGCCGAGCAGATCGAGGAGGAGTCGCCCGATGGCACGTGAGACGCGCTCCGGCGCGGCCGGGACGTCGGCCGACGTGGGAGAGGGGCTGGTCGAACTGGACGAGGTGGAGGGGGCCCGGGACCGGCTCCGGGGCGTGGCGCGCCGGACGCCCCTCCTCCCCGTGGACGATCCCCGGGGCGGGGCCGACGGCGACGACCGGGGCCGAGCACGGGGGGGACGCACGTGGCTCAAGTGCGAGAACCTCCAGCACGCGGGGGCGTTCAAGGTCCGGGGGGCCTACAACTTCATCCGGCGGCTCGGTCCCGACGAGCGGGCGGCGGGCCTGGTGACCTTCTCCTCGGGAAACCACGCCCAGGGCGTGGCCTTCGCCGCCCGGGAGTTCGGCCTCCGGGCGGTGATCGTCATGCCCGAGGACGCCCCCACCTCGAAGGTCGAGGGCACCCGATCCCTGGGGGGGGAGGTGGTGCGTGAGGGCTTCACCTCGTCGGAACGGGAGCGACGGGCCCGGGAGCTCGTCGAGACCGAGGGCTACACCCTGGTCCCCCCGTTCGACCACCGGGACATCATCGCCGGACAGGGGACCGTGGGCCTGGAGGTCGTGGAAGGGCTCCGGGAGTCGGCCGCCGCCGGGGAGGAGGACCCGGACGGGCCCGGCGCGACCCCCTCCCTCGTGCTGGTCCCCATCGGGGGCGGAGGCCTCATCTCCGGGATCGCAGCCGCCCTCCGCCGGCTGGTTCCCGGGACCCGTGTGGTGGGGGTGGAGCCCGAGGGCGCGGCGTCCATGGCCCGGTCCCTGGAGGCGGGCGAGCCCGTCGCCCTCGAGGAGGTGGACACGGTGGCCGACGGCCTGAAGCCGGTCCGGCCGGGCGACCTCACCTTCCGCCACGTCCGCGAGCTCGTGGACGACGTGGTCACCGTCCCGGACCGGGCCATCCGGCGCGCGGTGGGGTGGTGTTTCCGTCGAAAGCTGGTGGTGGAGCCCAGCGGCGCGGCCACCGTGGCGGCCCTGGCCAGCGGCGCCGTGGAGCCGAGGGGCGACGGAGCGACGGTGGCCGTCGTGTCCGGCGGCAACGTGGACGCCGACCTCCTGTGCCGCTGGCTGGAGGCCGCATCGGGCGACGGAGCCTGACGGGGCGGCGGTGGCGTCGATGTCGGAGGCCCGATCGGAGGCGTTCGTGGCGGTCACCGTACCGCTGCGGAGCAGCAGCGTCGGGATCCCCGAGGTGGTCATGGAGGCCGGCTATCAGCTCGGTCTCCGCCTCACGGGATGCCACGCCCTCACCGTTTCCACCGCCCTGCGCGAGGAGCAGGTGGACCACATCTTCCGCGTGGCCGACGGCCTCCTCCTCACCGGCGGCGAGGACCTGGCCCCGTCCCGGTACGGCCAGGAGACGCGGTGGGCGCGGGACGTCTCGACCGAGCGCGACGCGCTGGAGGTGGAGCTGGCCCGGCGGGCCCTGGAGTCGGGGATGCCCACCCTGGCCATCTGCCGGGGGATGCAGCTGCTGAACGTGATCCTGGGCGGATCGCTCTACCAGGACCTGGCGAAGGAGCGCGACGACGAGATCCCCCACGATCGGTACGAGATGTGGAACCGGCCCATCCACGAGCTGAAGAGCGAGGGAGCCCGCTGGCTGAAGGGGATCCTCCCCGAGGAGCCCTTTCCCATCAACTCGGCGCATCACCAGGGCATCCGGCGACTGGGACGGGACCTCCGGCCGGTGGCCTGGGCCAGGGACGGCCTGGTGGAGGCCGTGGAATACGACGCCGACGACGCGGCGTGGACGGTGGGGGTCCAGTGGCACCCGGAGCGGCTCCTCGACGACGAGCCGGGGGTGAACGCGGCCCTGTTCCGGAGGTTCGGTCGCGAGGTCCAGCAGGTCGCCCGAAGGCGTCAGTCCAGGGAGTTCTCGTGGCCCGAGCTCAGCGAACCCTGACCGACGTCCCGGGGCTGGCCGTGGGGCACGCGGGAGACCCCGCCGCCGCCACCGGCTGCACCGTGGTCCTGGGCCCCTTCCGGGCCGCCGTCGACGTGCGGGGTCTGGCCACCGGGTCCCGGGAGCTCGACGCCCTCTCCCTCACCCACCTGGTCCCCCGGGCCGACGCCGTCCTCCTCACCGGCGGCTCGGCGTTCGGGCTGGCCGCCACCGACGGCGTCATGGCCTGGCTGGAGGAGCGGGGACGGGGCTTCGACACGGGGCACGCCGCCGTGCCCATCGTCCCCTCGGCGGTGATCTACGACCTGGGAGTCGGCGATCCCGCGGTCCGGCCCGACGCGGAGATGGGACGGGCCGCCGCCGAGGATGCCTCCCGCGGTCCGGTCGTCCAGGGCCGGGTGGGCGCCGGGACCGGCGCCACGGTGGGCAAGCTCCGCGGTTCCGAGGGCGCCGAACCGGGGGGCGTGGGGAGCTGGGCCACCTCCTGGCGGGACCGCCCGGTGGGCGCCCTGGCGGTGGTGAACGCCTTCGGCGACGTCCTGGACGGGGACGGGAGCATCCTGGCCGGCTGCCGGGCCCCGGACGGGTCCTTCGTGGACACCGACCGGGCCCTGCGGGAGGGGGAGTCGTGGCCGGCCTTCGGGCCCGGCGAGCACACCACCCTGGTCGTGGTGGCCACGGACCTGCCCCTGGGACGGCGGGAGCTGGAGATCGTGGCCCGTCAGGCCATGAACGGGGTGGCGCGGCGGGTCTCCCCGTCCGGCACCCCGGTGGACGGCGACATGGTCTTCGCCCTCTCCACGGGGACCGGCGAGGGGGCGGCCCGGGGGGAGTCGGTGGACGCCGGCGCCCTCACCGGCCTGGGGACGGCGGCCCGGGAGGCCGTGGAGCGGGCCGTGGCCGCGGCGGTCCGCCAGGGGGGAGAGGAGCGGTGAAGCGCCTCCTCCTGTTCGACGTCGACGGGACCCTGGTGGACACCGGCGGGGCGGGGCGGGCCGCGATCCGCGCCGGTCTCGAGGCCGTCTTCGGCGAGGCCGGGCCGGTGGAGACGTTCCAGTTCCACGGCCGTACCGATCCGGGGATCGTCCGGGGGCTCCTCCGGGCGGCGGGATGGGAGGACCCGGCCATCGACGGGCGGCTGGCGGAGCTCTGGCCGGTCTACCTCCGCGAGCTGGAGCGGGAGCTGGCGGCCCGGGACGGCGACGTGCGACCGTGCCCGGGCGTCCCGGAGCTCCTGGAGCGGCTCCGGGACGATCCCCGCTTCGAGGTGGCGCTGGTCACGGGGAACGTGGCGCCCGGGGCGTGGAGGAAGCTGGGAGCGGCGGGCCTGGCGCGGCACTTCGACTACGGGGCGTTCGGCTCCGATTCCGAGCATCGGGAGGACCTCCCGCCGGTGGCCCTGGAGCGGGCGTCCCGGCGCCTGGGTCGGGTCGTCTCCCCCGGAGACGCATGGATCGTGGGCGATACGCCGGAGGACATCCGGTGCGCCCGGAGCTCGGGGGTACGGGTCCTGGCGGTGGCCACGGGCCGGCCCGGCGCCGACGAGCTGCGGGGCCACGACCCCGATCACCTGTTCGCCGACCTCCGGGCGACGGAGGCGGTGGTGGAGGCGCTGGCCCGGTGAGCTCCCGGGACGAGTACGAGCTGAAGGCCCGCCTCCGGGAGTCGCCCGGGCGCTTCTGCCGGCGCCTGGAGGAGGCGGGGTGGGAGCGCAGGTTCGCGGGTCGCATGGTGGACCTCCGGTTCGACACCCCCGAGGGAGGGCTGTCGTCCCGGGACGAGGTGCTCCGCCTGCGCGTATACGTCCCCGACGGGGACCGGGACCCGGTGGCGGTGCTGGGCTGGAAGGGGCCGGCCGATCAGGTGGAGGGCTTCAAGCGCCGGGAGGAGCTGGAGACGGAGGTGGCCAGCGCCGAGGCCGCCCGTCGGATCGTGGGTCGCCTCGGCTTCTCCCGGGTGGCCGAGCGCATCGACCGGCGGATCCGGCTCTACGTGCGGGGAGGTGTCTCCGCCCGGCTCGAGGAGTATCCGGAGATGGACGTGCTGGTGGAGCTGGAGGGACCGCCGGAGGAGGTGCGGGAGCGGATGGCCGAGACGGGGCTGGGGTCCGACCGCTGGAAGCCGTGGCCTCTCCCGGAGTTCGTCCGGCGGTACGAGGAGCGGACCGGCGGGAAGGCCCGGCTGTCGGTCCGGGACGCCGACGACGGCCGGGACGGATGACCGGCGGGGCCTCCCTCCGGGCCGACGTCCACGTCCCCGGGGAGCCGGTCCGGCGCGACGTGGAGGTCCGGCTGGACGCCCCGGATCTCCGGGTGGGCGACCGGGCCCTGGCGCTGGACGAGCTCCTCTGGACCGATCGTCGCGCCGGCCTCCTCCTCCTGTTCACCATGGACCGGGGCGTGGCCCTCAGGGCGGAGGGATCCCTCCTGGACGAGATGGCCGATGCCGTGGCCGGCCACGTCTCCCGGGCCGACGGCCGCGAGCGCCTGTCGGACCGGCTCGAGGGGCGGAGCCTCCGGCTGGTGGCGGGCTGCGCCGTGGTGGGTCGGATCGCCGGGCGCACCGTCCACGGCCTCCGCGTGGCGGCCCTGTCGGGGGAGGGCCTCCACCTGGTGGGCGCGGGCGAGACCCTGGGGATGGAGTGGCCCGTGGAGGCCGCCGAGGTCGTCCAGGGCAAAGGGGGGCGACGGGCCCTCCGTCTCCGGAAGGACGACGACGTGGTGGCCCTCCACTATCTGGATCGGGACGAGGAGGAGGCGGTCCGGGAGGCGGCGTCGGCCCCGGACGGGACCTCCCCGGACGGGTCCCTGGAGATGTTCCGGCAGAAGGACGTGGCGCCCCCGCCCCCCGCCGAGATCCCGGAGCTCTCGGTGGCCGCCGAGTCGCTTCCCGCCACCGCGGAGGAGGCCGCGGGTCGGGTGCCCGACGACCTGCGTGAGGACGCGGGCCTACGTCCCCACTTCCTGGAGACCCACTTCCTGGAGCTGGGGGAGATCGCCCTGGGACCCCTCCTGCTCCGGAAGTCGGCCGCCTCCGGCGCCCGGAGCCTGGAGCGGGCCCTCGAGGCGCTGGACGCGGGGGAGCTCCAGGACGATACTCGTGCCGCGGTCTCCCGTGCGGTTCGACGGCTCACCGAGGTGTACGACGAGGAGCTGGAGCGGCTCCGGGGGGCGCGGAACGTGGCCCGCTCGAGCCTCGAGGCGCGCGCCCTCGATCGGGACGAGCTGGATCGGCTCACGGCCCGGGTCCAGGCGCCGTTCGACCAGCTCGCGCCGAGGTTCCGGGAGCTGGAGGAGGCGCAGGAGAGCCTCCGGGTCCGGCTCGAGGAGCTGGCCGAGGGCCCCCCCCGGGGCGACGACGCGGGGGTGGATCGCGCCGCCGAGGCCTGGCGCGTCGAGCTCCGACGGCTCGACCGTGGATTCCGCGAGGCGTGGAAGGAAGCGCTCGAGGAGCTGCGCAGGGCGTGGGGGTCCCTCCTGCTCCCGCGGCTGGCGGAGATGGCCGACGTCCAGCGGCGCCGGATCCCCGAGTGGGCCCGGCTGGCCCTGTTGGGGATCCTCACCTTCCTGGTGGTGGGGGCGGCGGTCCTCCTCCTGGGCGGCTGACCGGGCCGGGCGAGGCCGCCAGGGAGCCCCGGGATCGGGGCGAGGGCGGCGACATCGAGACGAGAACGGCGACGCGGAAACGCGAGAGGCGACTTCAATCGAGGAGACGACGGTGAGCAAGAAGAGCGGCGGTGCATCGTCCGGCGAGGGATCCGGTCCGGGCCGGACCTTCTACCTGGTGCTGGGCGCCCTCCTGGTGGTGGGCGTGGTGGCGCTGTTCATGGCCCGGGACGGGGGAGACCAGGGGCAGGCGCCCCAGCCCCTCTCCGAGACGTCGGTGGAGGCCGATCCCGAGGCCGGGGTGGCGCTGGGTCCCGCCGACGCCCCGGTGACCATCATGGAGTTCGTGGATTACCAGTGTCCCCACTGCGCCCAGTTCGCCTCCCTCACCGGCACCATGCTCCGCCGGAACTTCGTCCGCACCGACAGCGCCCGCTGGATCCTCTACGACTTCCCCCTGGGCACCTTCCCCAACTCCGTGCCGGCCGCCATCAGCGCGCGATGCGCCGGGGAGCAGGGCCGCTACTGGGAGATGGAGGAGCTCCTCTTCTCCCGTCAGCAGGAATGGGGGAGCGAGGGGAACCCCACCGGCACCTTCGTGGACTACGCCGAGCGGGTGGGCCTGGACACCGACGCCTTCCGGACGTGTCTGGAGGAGCAGCGACACCTGGACGACATCATGGCGTCCAGGCGCTACGGCCAGCAGCTGGGGGTGAGCTCCACGCCCACCCTCATCGTGAACGGCGAGCAGATCCCGAACCGCGAGCTGAGCTACGAGTCCCTGGCCCGGCGGATCCGCGCGGCCTGGGACTCCGCCGCCGGGGAGGGGGGGAGCTGAGGAGCTCGCCGGCGGTGAGCTCCCGGGCAGAGGGCTCCCGGGCGGAGGGCACGGAGCGCGCCTTCCGATGACGCGCCGGATGGCGGTGGTCCTGCTGGCGGTGGCGGGCCTCTTCGTGTCCGTCTACCTGACCCTGTACAAGCTCGGCTACTACGGCGGGCTCGTGTGCGGGGCCGGCGGGGCGTGCGCCACGGTCCAGGCTTCGCCCTACGCCGTGTTCCTCGGCGTTCCGGTGGCGGGCTGGGGCGTGGCGTGGTACGCCGCGGTGGCGGCCACGGGCCTGTGGGGCCTCCACGGCGGCGGGACCCGGGCCGCCGGGGGCGCGGCCGGCGAGAGGACCGACTGGCCGGCCAGGATCCTGTTCCTCCTGGCCTGCGGCGGCCTCCTCTTCACCCTCTACCTCACGGCCCTGGAGGCCTTCGTCATCGAGGCCTGGTGCCGGTGGTGTCTGGTGAGCGCCGGGATCACCGCGCTGATCTTCGGACTCTGCTGGCCCGAGCGGCGATCCCTGTCGTGAGCCGGTGTGTCGTCCTCTGAGCCGGCCTACGCCGACGCCTTCCAGAACCCGGCCAGCGCGTCGGCCCGGGGGGACTCCCGGAGCTTGTCGAAGGCCCGGTTCCGGATCTGGCGGATCCGCTCCCGGGTGACGCCCAGGAGATCGCCGATCTGCTCGAGGGTCATCTCCTCGCCGTCGTCCAGGCCGTAGTAGAGGACCAGGATCTTGCGCTCCCGCTCGGTGAGGTACTCCTCGAACATCTCCTCCAGGAACTCCCGCCGGGCCTGGAACTCCACGTCGCGCTCGATGTCGTCCTCGTCGTCGGTGACGAACCGGTCGCCGAAGGAGACGCTGTCCCGGTCGGAGCGGTCCAGCGGCGCGTCCAGGCTGAGCTCCGTGGTGGCGACCCGCCGGAGGGCCCGGACCGTGTCCAGCGGCTCGTCGAGCTCGTCGGCGATCTCCTGGGCCGTGGGGGGGCGCCCCAGGGTCTGGGTGAGGGCGGTCTGGGCCCGGGAGAGCTTCACCAGGTTGGAGTTCTGGTTCAGCGGGATGCGGACCGAGCGGGTCTGCTCGGCCAGGGCCTGGAGGACGGTCTGGCGGATCCACCACACGGCGTAGGAGATGAACTTCACCCCCTTCTCCGGATCGAACTTCTTCACCGCCTTCAGCAGGCCCTCGTTGCCGATGCAGACCAGCTCGGCCAGGGAGAGGCCCCGCCCCTGGTACTTCTTCACGTAGGAGATGACGAAGCGGAGGTTGGCGGTGACCAGCCGCTCGGCGGCGTCCCGGTCGCCGTCCCGGGCCCGGCGGGCGATCTCCCGCTCCTCGTTCCGATCCCCGATGAGCGGGTACCGCTCGACGTCCTTCAGGTACTGGTCGAACGAGCCCAGGTCACGAACGTCGAAGTATTTCGTCATGGGGCAGCTCGGGGGCTGGGTTGTGTACGGGGTCCCGCCGTCGCGGGTCGGTGGCCGGAGCCCCGGCCCGACGGGAGCCACGATCGAGTGTACATCGGCCCCTCCCGGGGGTTCCCCGGGGGATCGGACGACCGCGCGGGCCGGTCAGGCCGACTCCACCTGCCGGCGGATCCACCGGCGCTCCTCCGGGTCGAGGCCCTCCAGGCCGTCCTCCGGGGCGGAGGCCGGCTCGCCTCCCGGGGAGGCCCGGGACCAGCGCCCGAGGGCCAGGGCCACCAGGATCCCGCCGGCCAGCAGGGCCAGCGCCGGCAGGACGTAGACCAGGAGGCCGATCCCCTCGGCCTCGGGCCGCAGCAGGATCCACTCGCCGTACTTGTCGACGAAGTAGGCCTGGATCTCCTCGGGCGAGTCGCCGGCGGCCAGCCGCTCCCGGATGACCGATTGCATCTGCCGGGCCAGGGTGGCCGTGGACTCCAGCACCGACTGGTTCCGGCACACGGGACACCGGAGCTTGCTCGCCACCTCGGCCGTCAGGCTGTCCAGGCGGGCCGAGTCGGGGGCCACCGCGCGCCGCGGGGGCGCCTCCTGCGGGGCCATGGCGGCCAGGAGTCCGACGGCGAGGACCACGGCGAGGAGCGGGCCTCCGGGAGGCCGTCCTCCCGGCGCGGTCCGCCGGCCCGGTCCGGGGCTCATCGCCGGCCCTCCCCCGCGACGCCGTCCATCGACGAGCGCGCCCCTCCGGCCGCCCGCCCGGCGGCCAGGAGGGAGTCGACCTTGCCGGACACCAGCTCCCAGGTCACCGGACCGGTGTGCTTGTAGGCGACCCGCCCGTCCGGGTCCAGGAAATAGGTCTCGGGCACCCCGTAGACGCCGAAGTCGATGGCCGTGCGTGTCGCCGGGTCCAGGAGGCTCGTCCAGTCACCTCCCAGCTGGCGCATGAACCGTCGGGCGTTCTCCGGTGAATCCTGGTAGACGATCCCCACCACCCGGACGCTGTCCTCGCCGTACCGCTCGCTCGTCCGCACCAGCGCCGGGTGCTCCACCCGACACGGCCCGCACCAGGAGGCCCAGAAGTTCAGCACCACCACCTTCCCCCGCAGATCGGAGAGAGCCAGGGAGTCGGCGGGGCTCGAGAGGGTGGCCAGCCGGAACTCCGGCGCCGGCTGGCCCGGGAGGGGGCTGGGGATCTCCCGGGCGTTCCTGGTGAGGCCGAACGCCAGAAGGGCCAGGAGGGGGAGGGCTGCCCCGGGGATGAGCCATCGCTTCCAGCCCTTCATCGGAGGTCCCTCCTCATGCCGCCTCCGTCCCGTCGGAGGAGAGGGTGGCCGGCGCGGCCCGCCCGCCTCCCGGCCACATGGCCAGGATCGCCCCCACGCCCACGATCATCCCTCCGACCCACAGCCACGGGACCCCCGGGTTCACGATGGCCCGGACCGTGGCGTGGCGGCCCTCCTCCCGGTCGAAGGACAGGAGGGTCAGGTAGAGGTCCCGGGTGAGGGAGCTGCGCACGGCGGGGGTGGCGATGGGCTGCTGCTGCCGGGGGTAGAAGTTCATCCTGGGCTGGAGGCTCCCCGCCGAGCGCCCTTCCTCGCGGATGGAGAAGGTGGAGCCCACCACGAAGCGCTGGGGCTGCTCTTCGGCCCAC
This sequence comes from uncultured Gemmatimonadota bacterium, assembly GCA_964627425.1. Taxonomy (GTDB): domain Bacteria; phylum Gemmatimonadota; class Gemmatimonadetes; order Palauibacterales; family Palauibacteraceae; genus Caribbeanibacter. The sequence continues at coordinate 67,431 of CAZVIY010000004.1, read as the reverse complement.
ACCTCGTCGAACTGCACCGTGAACCCCCCGATCTGCAGGGCTTCCCCTCGCTGGAGCGTCCGCTCCCGCTCGAACCGCCAGGTCCCGGAGATGGCCAGCGCCACGACGATGACCACGATCCCGGTATGGACCACGTAGCCGCCGTAGCGCCGGGAGTTCCGCGTGAAGAGCTCCCCGAAGGCCCGGATCGGAGAGCTCCCGCCGATCCGGCGCCGGGCCGCGATCCCCTTCCGAAACTCCTCCACGATGGTGGTCATGACGAAGCCGGCGAATCCGAAGGTGAGGACGGGCCAGAACTCCCGGATCCCGGCCAGCAGGCTCCCGCCGGCCACGAGGATCCCCACGGCCGAGGGGAGCAGGAAGGCCCTCCTGAGCTTCTCCGCGGACGCCCGGCGCCACGGGAGGGCCGGTCCCACGCCCATGAGGAACAGGAGCGCCGCTCCCAGGGGGACGGTCACCACGTTGAAGTAGGGCGCCCCCACGCTGATCCGGTCGCCCCGGGCCGCCTCCACCACCAGGGGGAAGAGGGTGCCCAGGAGCACGGTGAAGGTGAAGGCCACGAAGAGCAGGTTGTTCAGGATGAAGGCGCTCTCCCGGGAGACGACGCCCTCGAGCCGCCCGGGCACGTGGAGCCGGTCCGCCCGCCAGGCGATGAGCCCCAGGGAGACCAGGGCCACCAGGGCGGTGAAGCTCAGGAAGAGGGGCCCGATGGCTCCCTCCGTGAAGGCGTGGACCGAGTCCAGCACGCCGGAGCGGGTCAGGAAGGTGCCCAGCAGGGTGAGGAGGAAGGTGGAGATCACCAGCGTCAGATTCCACGTCCGGAGCATCCCCCGCCGCTCCTGGACCATGACCGAGTGGAGAAAGGCCGTGGCGGTGAGCCAGGGCAGGAAGGACGCGTTCTCCACCGGGTCCCACGCCCAGTATCCGCCCCAGCCCAGGACCTCGTACGACCACCAGGCCCCGGCCACGATGCCCACCGACAGGAAGGCCCACGGCCCCAGGGTCCACCGGCGCGTGGCCCGGATCCAGGTGGCGTCCAGGCGGCCCCGGAGCAGCGCCGCGATGGCGAAGGCGAAGGGCACGGTGAGCCCCACGTAGCCCAGGTAGAGCATGGGCGGGTGCAGGCCCATGAGGGGGTGGTTCTGCAGCAGCGGGTTCGGTCCCGGGCCGTCGGCGGGAACGGGGGAGACCACGCCGAAGGGATTGGCGGGACCCACCAGGAGCCCGAAGAAGAAGATCCCCACCACCATCATGGTCCCGATGACGTAGGGCATGAATTCCCGGTACCGGGACCGGTTCACGAAGGCCACCAGGGCGGCGTACAGGGCCAGGATCCAGCCCCAGAAGAGGATGGATCCCTCCAGGCTGCTCCACAGGGAGATGGCGGTGTAGTAGGTGGGCGTGTCCCGGCTCCCCACCTGGGCCACGTACTCCACGCTGAAGTCGTGGGTGAGGAGCGCCACCTCCATGGTCGCCACCGCGGCCGTCATGGCGGCCAGCACGAAGGCCACGCCCCACCGGGCGACCCGGTGGAGGTCCGGGTCGTCGGTCCGCCCCGCCCGGAACGCCACCACCGCCGTGGCCGCGGCGCCCAGCAGGGCCGCCCACTCCGCCGCGCCTCCCAGGAGGTTCAGCACGGCCCGGTCAGCTCTCCCCGTCCGGCGCCGGCCCCGCCGCCGTGGAGTCGCCCCCGGCCTCGTCGCGGATCAGCGACCGGTAGGTCTCCCGGGGCCCGTCGCCCTCCTCGGGCGGCGCGTACTCGTTGGAGTGCTTGACCATCAGGTTGGTGGAGCGGAAGACGCCGTCGGGGCCGTACCGGCCCTCCACCACCACGCCCTCCCCCTCCTGGAACATGGCCGGCGGCGCGCCGTCGCTCCGGACCCTCACGCTCTCGCTGCCGTCGGTGACGTGGAAGGCGAGGCGTCGGGACTGGGGATCCCACTCCACGCTCCCGGCGAGCACCTGCCCCCCCAGCCGGAGCGGCTCCCCGTGGATCTCCGCGCCCCGGGCCTGGAGTTCCGAGGGCGTGAGGAAGTACACCACGTTGTCCTCCAGGCTGCCCACCACCAGAAGCACGATGGCCCCGGCGATGGCAGCCAGGCCCAGGCCGGCCCAGATCCGTCTCGTCATCTCACGCCTCCTCGTCGTACTCGTCCAGGGATCGCCTCGCGTCGTCCAGACGCCGCTCCACACGCCAGGCGTAGACCAGGAGCGCGGCCCAGGTGAGGCCGTAGCCCGCGATCAGGAAGCCCGTGGGGTCGGCGGGCGGGCTCACGCCTCTCCCCCCGTGGCCGGATGAGCCGCCGCACGCCGCTCCTCCAGGGCCCGCTCGGTCAGGCTGGCGTGGTAGCGACGGTGCATCAGATAGGCGTAGGCCACCGTGAACGCCACCACGTTCAGGAGGAGCACGCCCATCATCTCCGGCGCGATGGAGCGCGGGCTCGACGGGGGCTGGTGGAGGGTGCGCCACCAGTACACCGACAGGTAGACGATGGGCACGTCCACGAAGCCCACGATCCCGACGATGGCGGACCACCGGGCCCGCTTCTCCGGATCCTCGGCGAAGGCCCGGAGCGCCAGGTACCCGGCGTAGATCATGAGCATGATGGCCGTGGTGGTGAGCCGCGGGTCCCAGGTCCACCAGACGCCCCAGGTGGGCTTCCCCCACAGGGAGCCCAGGACCAGCGTCAGGGCGGTGAACAGCACGCCCACCTCGGCGGCGCTCCGGGCCACCAGGTCCCAGCGGGGGTCCCGCTGGATCAGGTAGAGGACGCTCATGACGAAGACCACGAAGAAGGAGAGCATGGCGATCCACGCCGTGGGCACGTGGACGTACATGAGCCGCTGCACCTCGCCCTGGGCGGCGTCGGCCGGGGCCACGAAGAGCGCCACCGCGGATCCGGCCAGGAGGACGGCCAGGGAGGTGGCGCCGAGGGCCCGCCCCCGCCGATCGGCGCGCTCCCGGGCCTCTCCGGCCGTCACTCTTCGAGAAGAATCGGGAAGATCCATGTGCACACGACGAAGAAGATGATGTCGAAGGCCACGAGGAGCCGAATCCAGCTCGCGAGGTTCCCCAGCGGGTCACCGGTCAGGATGAGGGTGGTGGCGTTCACCGCTCCCAGAAGGACGGGGACCAGCGCCGGAAACACGAGGAGCGGCAACATGAGCTCCCTCGCACGGATGTGTACCGTCAGGGCGGCGTAGAAGGTCCCCACCACCGAGAACCCGAAGGTGCCCAGGAGGGCCACGCCGGCCAGGGGGAGGACGTGGTCCGCCAGGGGGAGGTGGAAGAGGACGCCCGCCACGGGGAACAGCAGGAGCTCCACGGCCAGGAGCACGATCAGGTTGCCCGCCAGCTTCCCCAGGTAGATGGCCCGGGGCTCCCCCGGATACATCCGGAGGCCCTCCAGGCCGCCGGCCACCTCCTCGCTCCGGTAGGTCCGGCTCAGCGACAGGGTGCCGGTGAAGACGATGCCCACCCACAGGAGCCCGCCGGCCATGCGCTGGAGCTGCGGCACGTCGGGCCCGATGGCGAAGGCGAACAGGAAGAGCACCAGGGCGGCGAAGAAGGCCATGGCGCCGAAGCTCTGCTTCGTCCTGACCTCCACCAGGAGGTCCTTCCACACCACGGCGGCAGCCCGTCTGAGCACCCGGGATCGGAAACCGTCGTCGCTCACGGGGCCGGGGCCTCCTCCCGTCCCCGCTCCCCTGCCACGGCCTCCAGGGGATCGGTCCCGGGGGGGAGCTCCCGCAGGAATCCCCGGCGGAGGAGGACGGCCCGGTGGGCCTCCCGCACCGCCCGACCCGGCTGATGGGTGGCCAGCACCACGGTCCGTCCCGCCGAACCCATCTCGGCGACGATCCGGTCCACCAGGGCGATCCCGTCCCGGTCCAGGCCGGCGTAGGGCTCGTCCAGGAGCGCCACCTCCCCCTCCTGGAGGAGGAGGCGTCCCAGGGCGAGACGCTTCCGCATGCCCGAGGAATAGGTCCGCACGCGGCGGCCGGCGTCGTCGGCGAGGGCCACCCGGACCAGCGCCCGCTCGATCGCCTCCTCGTCGGCCGCCCGTCCGGACATCCTGAGGGCGAAGACCAGGTTCTCCCGGCCGGTGAGCTCCCCGTACAGGTGGTCCCGGCCCGGGAGCAGCGCGATCTCCCGGCGGATGTCCTCGGCCCCGCCGACCAGCGGCCTGCCCAGGATCTCGCCGCTCCCGGAGGACGGCGCGTACAGGGTCGCCATGATCTTGATGAGGGTAGTCTTGCCGGCCCCGTTGGGCCCCACCAGGGCCACGGTCTCGCCCCGATCCACCTCCAGGCTCACCTCGCGGAGGGCCCACGTGGGGCCGAACCGCTTGGAGACGGCGCTGAGACGGATGGCGGAGCGAGGTGGCCGGGTCATGGGGCCACGAAACTTCCCGGCCCGGGGTCGGCGGTGCCAGCCCCGGGGACGGTGACGCGAGCGCCGGGGTCGGCGACGCGAGCGCCGGGGTCGGCGACGCGAGCGCCGGAGTCGGCGGAGGGGGCCCCGCGCCTTGGCCGCGGAGGAGGCGGCCGGATAGCTTGGCCCCGGCCGGGGACATCGCGAGTCAGGCGTGGAGGAGGATGGTGCGACCGGAGGACGTGGCGGAGCTGTCCAGGGAGTCGGGGGGGCGGATCGTGCTCCTGGTGCTGGACGGGCTGGGAGGCCTCCCCGTGGATCGGGGGAGGGAGACGGCGCTGGAGGCGGCGCGCACGCCCCACATGGACGAGCTCCTGCGCCGGGGGAGCGCCGGGCTCCACGATCCGGTGGCTCCCGGCGTGACGCCCGGGAGCGGGCCGGGCCACCTGGCCCTCTTCGGCTACGACCCCCTGGCCTACCGCATCGGCCGCGGGGTCCTGGAGGCCCTGGGGGTGGGCTTCGACCTGGAGCCGCGTGACGTGGCCGCCCGGGGGAACTTCTGCACCGTCGACGGCGACGGAATCGTGGCCGACCGGCGGGCAGGCCGCATCGGAACCGGCGAGGCCCGCGAGCTGGTCGAGCTCCTGGACGGAATTCAGGTGGAGGGCGCCCGCGCGCTGGTCCGGGTGGTGAAGGAGCACCGGTTCCTCCTGGTGCTCCGTCCCGACCGGGACCTGTCGGCCGAGGTGGAGGACACGGACCCGGGCCGCCCCGGCGTGGAGCCCCGACCGATCCGGGCGTCGGCGCCCCCGGGACGGGAGACCGCCCGGCTGGTGACGGCCTGGGTGGAGGAGGCCCGGAGCCGGCTGGCGGGGCGGGAGCCCGCCAACATGGTGCTCCTCCGCGGGTTCGCCCGGCTCCCGGACTGGCCCGCGTTTCCGCGGGCCTACCGCATGCGCTCCGTGGCCGTGGCCGCCTATCCCATGTACCGGGGCGTGGCCCGCCTGGTGGGGATGGACGCCGTCGAGGTGCCCGACGATCCGGGCCGGCTCCCGGCGGCGCTGGAGGAGGCCGGCGAAGGCTACGACTTCGCCTTCCTCCACGTGAAGGGCACCGACCGGGCGGGGGAGGACGGGGATTTCGACCGGAAGGTGGCGGTCATCGAGGAGGCCGACGCCGTCGTCCCCGACCTGGTCCCGGAGGAGGACGGCGTGGTGCTGATCACCGGGGACCATTCCACCCCGGCGGTCATGCGGAGCCACAGCTGGCATCCGGTCCCCTTCCTGCTGTCCGGCGGGATCGGTGAACGCCCCGGGCCGGAGGGATCCTTCGGCGAGGGGACGTGCGCCCGGGGGGAGATGGGGAGGATCCGGGGTCGGGACCTCATGACCCTGGCCGCGGCCAGGGCGGGCCGGCTCGGGAAGTTCGGCGCCTGACCGGCGCCGGCGGGGCCTCCGCCGCTCAGCCCGCGGTCCGGGCGTCGATACCGGGGGCGTACTCGATGGTGGCCGCCGCCAGGGCCATGCCGGTGCCCACCGTGAGGATCCCGAAGACCAGGTCGTTCCAGAAGGCGAAGGGGTGCGTCAGGTAGCCGTGGAGGAACGGCGCCAGCATGGAGTAGTAGCCGACGCCGATGAGCCCCCAGGCGGCGAGCCGGCTCCAGGTCAGCAGGAAGGAGCCCGCCAGCGCCGTGATCACGGCGCCCAGGGCCACGTCGTGCCACCAGAGGAATCCCAGGGGGTAGCCCCAGAGGAACGGGGCCAGGAGATACCAGGCACCGATCCCCACCCCCACGTATCGTGCGATCATGATCCGAGGTCCCCGTTGGCCGTCCGCGTCGTTTCCCGAGGAGGCAAGGATAGGCGGGGCGGGCGGGCCTGAAAAGGGCGAAGTCCGGGAGGAGCTCCATGACCCGATGTCGTGAGTGCGGAGCCGAGGCCAGGGGGAACTTCTGCGCCCGGTGCGGCGCCGCCCTCGGGGGGACGAGGACGTGCGGCGACTGCGGGGCGGAGCTGGCCCCGGAGGACCGGTACTGCTCGGCGTGCGGGACGCCCGCCGGCGACCGCGCCCGGAAGCCCGCCGTGGCCTATCTCCCCTGGATCCTGTCGGGCCTGGCGCTGATCCTGTTCGCGGTGGCCATCACCCTCTTCCTCCGGAAGGAGGCCGAGCCCCGGGCCGAAGGGGCGCCCCCCACGGGTTCGGTGATCCGGGGCGGGGAGGAGGGCGCCGCCGGCCCCGGCGGAGGCGCCGACGACGGGGCGATGCCCTCGGCCGGCGAGCTGGCCGCCATGTCCCCCCGGGAGGCCGCCGACCGGCTCTTCGACCGGACCATGCGGGAGCGGGAATCGGGCTCCGGGGAGAGGGTCAGGTTCTTCGCCCGGATGGGGGTCCAGGCCTATGACCGCGTGCCCCGGGAGGAGTGGGACGCCGACGTCCGGTTCCACGTCGGGATGCTCTCCCTCCTGCAGGGGGACACCGCCTCGGCCCGGGCTCGTGCCGAGGAGATCCTCTCGTCGACGCCCGACCATCTCCTGGGTCACCTCCTGGCCGCCCGGGCGGCGGAGACCGCCGGGGAGAGGGAGGAGCACATGGACCGGTTCCGGCGGTCGGCCGAGGCCGTGGACCTGGACTCCCGGCCGGAGTATCGGGCGCACCGGGCCCTCATCGAGGCCGAGCTGGTCGAGCCGGACTCCCGCTGAGCGGTATCCGGGGCCACCGAATCGCGGGGTGCCGGCGGTGACGGGATCGAGTCCGGGGGGCGGGGGATCCGCGGCAGGGAGTCGAGCCGGGCCGGTTCTCCCGACGGGACGGTCGGCTCCCCGGCTCCCTCCGACACCGCCCGGATTCGGCGGTCGATGAGGTCCACCCGCCACCGGAACCGGCGGGTGTCGGTGGCGGGGTTGTGGGTCCGGGGCGACGGGATGGTCGCGGCGATCCGCAGGGATTGCTCGGGGATGAGTTGCCATACGGAAACGCCGAAGTAGTGGCGCGCGGCCGCGTCCACTCCGAAGACGCCGTGTCCCAGCTCGATGACGTTGAGGTAGAGCTCCAGGATCCGCCGCTTGCTAAGCTCCTCCTCCAGGCGCCGGGCGAGGAAGAGCTCCCGGAGCTTGCGCCAGGGGGTCCGGGACGGGGAGAGGTAGAGGTTCCGGGCGAGCTGTTGGGTGACGGTGGAGGCGCCTCTCGGCGGCCGCCGCTCCCTCCAGGCCTCCGCGAGGGCGATCCGGAGCTCTGCCCAGTCGACGCCCTCGTGCCCGTAGAATCCCACGTCCTCGCCCATCCGGACCGCCCGCTGGAGGTGGTCGGGTATGCGCTCCAACGCCACCGGCCGGTAACGAAGATCCAGGGAGCGGCCGGCCTGCCGGGCCTCCCGGATCCGGAGGTCCATGTACGCCGTGGTCCGGGGCCACCCGGCCGCGAGCCCGGAGACGTCGGGGAGGGAAGCCCAGAAGATCCCCGAGGCCACGAGGAGTCCTCCGATCCCGGCGACGAATGCCGTGCGCCAGGGATGCCGCCGCATGGCTCCGGCCAGGTCGGGGATCCACGGACCCATCCTTCCCTGCTACCGTTCCACCAGCTCCCGGAGGGCGTCGACCTGCTCCGGCCGCCCCAGGACGATGAGGACGTCGCCGGGGCGGATGCGCTCCCCGGGCCCGGGATTGTAGACGAGCCGCTCCGCTTCCTCCGGGTCCTCGTGCCGCACGGCGATGACGATGAGCCCGGTCTCGTCGGGGATGCGGGCCTCGGCCAGGGTCCGGCCGGCCAGGCTCGAGGACTCCGGGACCACGGTCTCCTCCAGCCGGAGCGCCAGGTCTCCGTCGCCCGTCACCACGTCCAGGAAGCTCACCACCCGGGGACGGACCAGCATGGAGGCCATCCGCGTGCCCCCGGTGACGTTGGGGCTCACCACGTGGTCCGCGCCGGCCGTGCGGATCTTGGTCATGGACTCCTCCTCGTGGGCCCGCGCCACGATGGTGAGGCCGGGGTTGGCGTCCCGGGCGCTCAGCGTCACGAAGAGGTTGTCGGTGTCGGCGTCCAGGGCTGCGATGAGTCCCCGGGCCCGCTGGATCCCCGCCTGGGCAAGGGTCTCGTCCCGGGTGGCGTCCTCCTCCAGCACCGGGGCCTCCGGGTAGGCGTCTCTCACGATCTCGGCGTGATCGGGATCCAGCTCCACCACGACGAAGGGCACGCCGGCCCGGTGGAGCTCGCTGATGGCCTGGCGTCCGGTGCGTCCGGCGCCGCAGACGATGATGTGGTCTTCGATCTCCTCGAGTCCCTTCATGGTTCTCCGGAAGCGGAAGAGGTCGGGCAGGTCCATCTCCACGATGGTCGACGCGATGAGCCCGAAGTAGAGCCCCATGGTGGTGATGCCACCCACCAGGAGGAAGCCGGTCAGGAGCCGGGCGCCTCCCGTGAGGGGCTGCACTTCTTCGTAGCCCACGGCGGTGAGGGTGATCACCGTCATGTACAGGGCGTCGCCGAAGCTCCACCCGGGAAACTGCATGTAGCCGACGGTCCCGAGGGCCACCAGGGCGGCGGACAGGAGCACCACGCCCAGGAGCCTTCGACGGAAGCTTCTCACGGACCCGTCGCCGGCCCGGGGCGGCGCTCCACGGGGGCCCCGTCGGCCGCTCGCGGGGAAAACGCCGAAAGCCCCCGTCTCTTGACGATTTCGGGCGGTTTGGGTAAACTTCGCTTCGTTCCAGCGCCCGAGCCGTCAGCCACTTTTACACTCAAGCACGAGGTGTGACCGTGAACAAGACCGAACTCACCGAAGCCCTGGCCGATCGTACGGACATGACCAAGGCCGACGCCCAGCGGACCATCGACGCCCTCTTCGACACCGATTCGGGGATCATCACCCGGACGCTGAAGGGGAAGGAGAAGGTCCAGGTCACGGGCTTCGGCACCTTCGAGACGCGCAAGCGCAGTTCCCGCATGGGCCGGAATCCCCAGACCGGCGAGAAGATCAGGATCCCCGCGACGGTCACGGTGAACTTCCGTGCCGGGAAGGGCCTCAAGGACGCGGTGAACTGACCGCCCCACGAGCCTGAGCCCGGGAGCGACTCCGCTTCTGGGAGCGGTATCACGCAGACGAAGGCCGGCAGCGCCATCTGGCGCCGCCGGCCTTTCTGCTTGGAGCACCCCTCAGGACTCCCGGTCCCGGCGGACCTCGACCCGCCGTCCCCGGATCGCCGCCCCGGACAGCTCCTCGATCACGTGGTCGGCGATCCCGGTCTCCACGTCCACCAGGGAGTAGCTGTCGCGGATCTCGATCTTCCCGATCTGACCGCCCACGGCGTCGGTCTCACCGGTGATGGCGCCGACGAGGTCGCCGGGGCGGACCCCGTCCCGCTCCCCCACGGGCACGAAGAGGCTGGTCCAGGGGGGGGTGGGACCGGGCTTCTTCCGCCGCCTGGGCCGGTCGCCCCGATCCTCCCGGCTCCTCCGGGAGGGGGATCCGGATGTCGTGGAGGGCGTTCCTCCGCCCGGGCCGTCCGCCTCCGCCCCGGCCGCCGGCGACGGGACCCCGCTCTCCCCGTCGGCCCAGAGCTCCCGCAGCCAGCCGGAGAGCGCGGCGGTCACCTCGGGGAACCCGTGGGCCTCGAGCAGGGGCTCCAGGACCAGGAGCTCCAGCTCCGCTTGGCCGGCGCCGATCCGGTCCGCCACCACCTCCCGGAACCCGTCGACGCTCCGCCGGGCGGCCTCCGGTATCCGGCCGGGCACCGGCTCCAGAGGCCAGCCGGCCCGTCGGGCCAGGAGCCGGAGCTGCGCCGCCTCCTCCGGCCGCACCACCGCCAGCCGCGAGGCGGCGGTCGCCGCCGTGCGCCGGAGGCCGGGAAGACCGGAGGGGAGGCCGAACCAGGCGGCCACGCCGCCCTCCGGTTCCTCCTCCTCGCCCCAGGCCACCCCCACGCCGGGCTCGCTCGCCGCCGAGGCGATGTGGAACCCCCGGGTCGACAGGGCGGCGGCGACGCTGTGGGCCGATGCCTCGTCGCCGCAGTGGACCACCACCTCGGTCGGCTCGTCGGACGTGGCGGCCAGGAGTCCCCGGGCCAGCAGGTCCACGCGCTCCTCGAACCCGGGGGCGGTGGCCCAGATCAGGGCGGGTCCCCGGGGCTCCGGGGGCTCGTCGTCCAGCAGCTCCCCGGGCCAGCGCCTGGGACGCTCCAGCTGACGCTCGGCGATCCGGGTGAAGGCTTCGTCCGCCCGGTCGGAGACGGCGATCACCTGGGTCTCGCCGCCGGCCGTGTCGAGGATCTCCTCGGCGGCCTCCGCCGAGCCGGTCCCCACCAGCGCGCTGATCCCGTCCAGCACCAGCAGCTCCAGCTCCTGGATGCCCAGACGACCGGCGCGGATCTCCTCCATGAGCTCGTCGGGCCGTCCGGCCACCAGCTGGGCCACCGGCCGGTCCCGGGCCTCGTCGCTCCCGGAGAACTCCGGTGACCAGGCCAGGGCGTGGATCCCGTGGGGGCCGGCCAGCTCGTAGGCGAAGCGGCTCGCCCGCCCCGCGCTCTCCCGGGTGGGGGTCAGGACGAGGGCCTGCACCTCGCCGGAATCCGGCCGGCAGCGCTCCGCCGCCGCCAGGGCGTAGAGGGCCTCCTTGCCCGAGCCTGCCCCGGCCAGCACCGCCAGGTCCCGCCCCCGCCGGGCGAAGGAGATCAGCTCCGTCAGGAGCTCCGGGAGCACCGGATGGCCGAGACGGGCCAGGGCCTGGCGGTCTTCGCTCGAGATGTCCTGTGCTTCGGCGTTCATTCGGATCCTGTCCAGGAGAAGGGTGGGCGGCCGTGTTGACGCTCCCGGCCGGCGGCGCCTAACCTTCGGCGCGTCCGAGCCCGGTCGATCCCTCCACAACCGCAACGCCTATGCTAACGCTCACATCCGTGGCAGCCCAGGCCGCAGAGCCCGGTGGACTGATCCCGGTCCTGGAGCGGATCTCCGGGTGGGTCTGGGGCCTCCCCCTCATCGTTCTGCTGCTCCTCACGGGGCTCTATCTCACGGTCCTTCTCCGGGGGATCCAGTTCCGCAAGCTCTTCCACTCCCTCTGGCTGGCCCTGGTCAAGCGGAAGGAGGAGGGGGCCGACGGCGACATCTCCCATTACCAGGCCCTCATGACGGCCCTGGCCGCCACGGTGGGTACGGGGAACATCGTGGGCGTGGCCACGGCCATCGCCGCCGGCGGCCCGGGGGCCCTGTTCTGGATGTGGATCACCGGCCTGGTGGGCATGGCCACCAAGTACTCGGAGGCCGTCCTGGGCGTCCACTTCCGGGAGACGGACGAGCGGGGGGAGAAGTCCGGCGGGCCCATGTACTACCTGGAGCACGGGATCCGCTGGGGGCCGGTGGGCAAGGTGCTGGCGGTGGCCTTCGCCCTGTTCGCCTCGGTGGCCGCCTTCGGGATCGGAAACGGGGTCCAGTCCCAGGCCCTGGCCGACGCGGTGAACCAGTCCTTCGGGATCCCCACGTGGGCCATCGGGGTGACGGTGGCGTTCCTGGTGGCCCTGGTGATCCTGGGGGGCATCAAGTCCATCGGTCGCTTCACCGGCGTCTTCGTGCCGCTGATGATCGTGGCCTACATGGGCGGAGCCAGCGTGATCATCGCCCTGAACTGGTCGGGGGTGCCGGAGGCCTTCCGGCTGGTCTTCGAGGGGGCGTTCAGCGGGACCGCCGTGGGCGGGGGAGCGGTGGGCTACACCGTGGCCCAGGCCCTCCGGTTCGGGGTGGCCCGGGGGATCTTCTCCAACGAGTCGGGACTGGGGACGGGCGGGATCGCGGCGGCGGCGGCGCAGACCCGGGAGCCGGTCCGCCAGGCCATGGTCTCCATGACCCAGACCTTCATCGACACCATCGTGGTCTGCACCTTCACCGGGATCGCCATCATCAGCACCGGGGCCTGGCGGACGGGGCTCGACGGCGCGAACCTGACCCAGGCGGCGTTCCGGACGGGACTGCCCGGCGAGTGGGGCGGCTACATCGTGGCCGTCAGCCTGTCGATCTTCGCCTTCAGCACCATGCTGTCCTGGGCGTACTACGGCGAGCGGAACCTGGAGTACCTGATCGGCGTGAAGACCATCGTCCCCTACCGGCTCCTCTTCGTGGTGGTCATCGCCGTGGCCGCCGTGGCGAAGCTCGACGTGGTGTGGCTGCTCTCCGACGTGATGAACGGGCTCATGGCGTTCCCGAACCTGGTGGGGCTGCTCCTGCTGTCGGGCGTGGTCTTCAGGGAGACCCGGTCCTACTTCTCCCGGTATCCCGGACCGGGGGGCGGCTCACCGGCGGTGGAGGAGGGCGACGCAGGCTGACCGCCGCGGCTGGACGCAGACTGATCCCCGCGGCTGACCGCCGCGCACGAGCGCCGGGAGTTCAGCCCTGGAAGCGGGGGTAGTGTCCCAGGTCGTAGGCGCGGATGGAGAGGATCTCGCCGGACTCGAAGCCCAGCTCCTCCAGGGTCACCGACTCGTCGGGCACCTCGCGCTCGGCGTACTCGACGTAGTAGTCGTCGGGGTCGTCGGTGTCCCGCATGAGCATCGCGCGGAGCCCGATGCGCTTCGCTTCGGCCACGGGCATCTCCCGGGGGAGGTCCTCCACCTGTTCGAGCCAGCGGTCGGGCATGATCAGCCGGACGGTGACCTCCTCCGACGCTCGACCTTCGGGCGGGTGGTCGGCCTCGGACCGGGCCGACGGCATCTCGCCGGCCCCTTCGTGCTGGGCGCTCATGGCAGCGTCATATGCGCTCGAGGGTGTAGAGGAACCGCTTCGTCACGTCGGTGACGTCCAGACCCACCACCCGGTCGGTCTCGGCGTGGACGTTGGTGTGGCCGTGCTCCCGGTCCACCCGGATGCGGGCCTCGCCGATCTCTCCCTCCCACCGCAGGAAGTCGTCGCCCTCCTCCACCACGTCCATCCGGGTGTGCTCGGAATAGAAGCGTCGGGCCCGCTCCAGCACCTCCTCGGGGGAGATCTCGGTCCTGGACACGTAGCGCATGGAGGGTCTCGGCGGGTGGATGACGGGTGGACGATCGGCGGGCGGCCGACGGGACGGGCCGGCTGGCGGACAACTTCGGCGCCCCCCACGTTGCCGTCAACCGGGGGTGCCGCGGCTCCCCGCGGAGGGACCGGGTCTCCTCGCGCGGAGGGGGCCGGGCGGTGGAGGTGGGCCCGGTCGAGGACGAGGAGAGAGCGAGGGAGCGTACATGACCGGCGAGATCCGGGACGAGGGAGCGGACGTCCGACGCCGCGGGCGTGCGGCCCTCGCCGCGGGCGTCGGTCTCTTCCTGGCCGGCCGGGCGGCGGCGGCCTTCGGGGTGGAGGCGGCGGAGACCTGGTCGTACCAGTGGAGCTGGTATCCCCTGCTCCTGGCCGGCGACGGGCTGCTGGCGGCGTGCGCCGGACGCTTCGCCCTCCTCTCCCGTCCCCGCTTCGCGGCGTCCCTCCTCCTGTGGTCCGTGCCGACCTGGTTCTTCTTCGAGCTGCTCAACCTCCGGATCGGCAACTGGTTCTACGTGGGGGTACCCGGACCGAGGGGCGTCCGGTGGGCCGGCTACGTCCTGGCCTTCGCCACCGTCCTCCCCGCCATCTGGCTCCCCCTCAGGGCCCTGGACGTGGCCGGCCTCGCCCGGGGACTCCGGGGCCCGCGGTTCCGGGTGAGCCGGGGCGTCCGGTGGGGGCTGGTCCTCCTCGGGGTCGCCTTCCTGGTCCTCCCGCTCTGGCGGCCGCGGCTCTTCTTTCCCCTGGTGTGGGGTGGCGCCGCCCTCGTGCTGGCCCCGTGGAACCATCGCCGCGACGCCGGCACCTCGCTCCTGGGACGGATGGCCGCCGGCCGCTACGGCCGTCCGGTCCGCCTGCTGTGCGCCGGCCTCGTCGCGGGCCTGGCGTGGGAGAGCCTGAACTGGCTCGCGGGGGGGCGATGGATCTACACGGTGCCCGGCCTGGAGGAGCTCAAGCTCTTCGAGATGCCGCTCCCGGGGTTCCTCGGCTTTCCCGCCTTCGCGGTGGAGTGCGACGTGGTCTACCGATCGCTGGTGAACGCAGGGGTGGCGCTGCCGCCGGGCGGCGGGTCCCTCCGGCGTGGGCGAACGGCGGCCCTGGGCGCGCTGGCGCTGGCCTTCTCCGCCGGGGTGGCCTGGGGGGTGGATCGGTGGACGGTGGCGTCGCACGAGGTGTCGCTGGAGGACCTGCCGACCGTGGGTCCGGCGACCGCCGAGCGCCTGCGGGCGGCGGGCGTCCGGGGGCCGGAGGAGCTGGCCGGCGCCGATTCCGCGGACCTGGCCGTCCGGCTGGAGGTGACCCCCGGGGACGCCGGGGACTGGATCGCCGCGGCGGAGCTGGTCGGGCTCCGGGGGCTCGGCGCCCGGGGCGCCGCCGCCCTCCGGGCGGGCGGGATCCACCGGGTCTGTGACCTGGCGGGGGTCGGCGAGGAGCGCGTCGGGGAGCTGTTGGGGCCGGCCGGCCTCCTGGGACCTCCCGCCGCCGCGCCCCGACGGCTCCGGGTCTGGCTCCGGGCCGCCCGGGCCCGCTGTCCCGACGCTGGCCCGCAGAATGCGCGGGACTCGCCGTAGCCGTGGCCGCCACCGGGGCCAGCCCTGTGGACGGGGTCGCCCGGCCTGGCCGGGGCCAGGGGCCGCCGAGACGAGGTGAGGAGTACCGAGAGACGACGAGGATCGCTACAGGAGGTGCGTCCCGTGGATGAAGAGCTGAGAGAGGGCCTGGAGGCCTATGCCACGGATCTCTTCGCCGGAGAGGACGAGGTCCTGCGGTGGGTCCGCGAGGAGTCGGAGCGCCGGGGCTTTCCGGCCATCGCCATCTCGCCCCTGGAGGGGCGCTTCCTGGCGGTCCTGGCCGCTGCCACCGGTGCCCGACGGCTCCTGGAGCTCGGGACGCTGGGGGGCTATTCGGCCCTCTGGCAGCTCTCCCTGCTGCCACCGGAGGCCCGGATGACCACCGTGGAGCTCGAGAAGGCCCGGGCGGATCTGGCGCGGGAGGCCTTCCGCCGGGCCGGCGTCGCGGATCGGGTGGAGGTGCGGGTCGGCCATGCGGGAGAGGTGCTCGACGCCGTCCTGGAGGACCGGGACCGGGAGGGGGGTGACCGGTTCGACTTCGCCTTCCTGGACGCCGACAAGGAGAACTACCCTGTCTACCTGCAGAAGCTGAGTCGGCTCCTGGAGCCCGGAGCCATCCTGGCGGCGGACAACGTCTTCTGGGACGGACGGGTGCTGGAATCCCCGCCCGAGGATTCCTCCACCCGGGGGATCCAGGAGTTCAACCGCCGGCTCGCCGGCAGCTCGCTGTTCGACACCGCGGTGGTGCCGGTCCGCGACGGCCTGGCGGTGGCCCGCTTCCGGGGATGACCCGGCCATGAGGGAGCGGGGCCGGCCATGAGCGATTCGACGGGGCCGCCCGCCGACGGCTTCGGCCGTTTCTTCCTCCCCGGCCCCACCGAGGTCCACCCGGAGGTCCTGGACGCGGCGGCCCGCCCGGTGATCGGGCACCGCGGGCCGGAGATGCGTGAACTGATGCGGACAGTGCAGCCGGGGCTCCGGCGGGTCTTCGGGACCGGGCGGCCGGTGTACGTCTCCACTTCCTCGGCCACGGGTCTCATGGAGGCGGCGGTGTCCAACCTGAGCCGCCGCCGGGTCCTGGCCCTGGTGTGCGGCGCCTTCAGCGGCCGGTTCGCGGCCATCGCCCGGCGGCTGGGGCGGCCGGTGGACGTCCTTGAGGTGGAGTGGGGGGAGGCGAACCGGCCCGGCCCCCTCCGCGACCGGCTCCGGGACGCCGGCGCGTACGATCTGGTCACCGCGGTCCATTCCGAGACCTCCACCGGCGTGATGAATCCCGTGGGCGAGCTGGCCGAGGTGGTGGCGGAGTTCGACGACGTGTTGCTGGCCGTGGACGGCGTGAGCTCGGTGGCCGGTGCGCCCGTGGACTTCGACGGGTGGGGCGTGGACTTCCTGCTCACGGGCGCCCAGAAGGCCCTGGCCCTCCCGCCGGGCCTCTCCTTCGCGGCCGCCTCGGAGCGCGCCCTGGAGCGGGCGGAGGAGGTGCCCCGCCGGAGCTACTACTTCGATCTCCTGGACTTCGAGCGGCGGGTCCGGGACGGGCAGACGCCGAACACGCCGGCGCTGTCACTGATCTACGCACTGGAGCGGGGACTGGAACGGGTCGAGTCCGAGGGGCTGGCCGCCCGCTGGGACCGACACCGGGCCATGGCGGAGCGGACCCACCGGTGGGTCGCCGGGCTCCCGGCGGAGGTCGTGGCGCCCGAGGGATTCCGGTCCCCCACGGTCACCGCCGTCCGCCTGCCGGCGGGAGGACCCACCGGCCCGGAGGTGGCCGCGGCGGTCCGGGAGAGGGGATGGGTCGTGGCGCCGGGCTACGGGAAGATGAAGGAGGAGGCCATCCGGATCGGCCACATGGGGGAGGCCCGACCCGAGCGCCTCGAGGAGCTCCTGGGCGTCCTGGGGGAGGTCCTGGCGACGTGAGCGCGGAGCCGGTCCTGGTGGTGGTGGGCGATCCGGTTCCGGGCCCGGGGGTCGACCTCCTGCGCGAGGAGCCGGCGATCCGCGTGGTGGAGGCCTTCGGTAACGACGAGGCCCTGGCCGGGGCCCTGGCCGACGCCCGGGGGCTCCTGATCCGGGGACGGGCGGTGGGGCGGGACCTGCTGGCGGCCGCGCCCGGCCTCGAGGCGGTGGCCCGTGCGGGCGTCGGGGTGGACAACGTGGACCTGGCCGAGGCCACCCGCCGGGGGGTGGCGGTCTTCAACGCCCCCCGGGGGAACACCCGGGCGGCGGCCGAGCTCACCCTCTCCCTGATCCTGGCGCTCCTCCGGGACCTGCCCGGCGCCGACCGGGCGGTCCGGGACGGCGGGTGGGAGGAGTTCCGCTCGGACCCCGCCGGTGAGCTCCACGGGCGGACGCTGGGCATCGTGGGCCTGGGCCGGATCGGCTCGGCGGTGGCCCGACGTGCGGCGGCCTTCGGCGCCGAGCTGGTGGCCTGCGACCCGTACCTGGACGTGGACGGCCGCTGGCGGGCCGACGAGCTGGGCGTGGAGCTGGTGGGGCTGGGCGAGCTGCTGGACCGGTCGGGGGTGGTCACCCTCCACACCCCGCTGGACGAGGAGACCCGCGGGATGATCGGGGCCCGGGAGCTGGACCGGATGCGCGAGGACGCGGTCCTGGTGAACGCCGCCCGGGGCGGGATCGTGGACGAGGAGGCCCTGGCCCGGGCCCTGGAGGAGGGGGCGATCGCCGGTGCCGCTCTGGACGTGCTGGCCGAGGAGCCCCCGCCGGAGGACCATCCCCTCCTCCGGGTCCCCGGGGTGATCCTCACCCCCCACGTGGGCGGCGCCACGGAGGCGGCGAAGGAGGCGGTGTCGCTGGAGGCCGCCGAGGCCCTCCGGGGCGCGCTGCTGGAGGGGGACGTCCGGAGGGCGGTGAACGTCCGGGGGCTGCTGGGACGGCGCGACGAGGGGGGAGCGTCCCGAGGGCACCGGTAGGATGAACCGGCGGGATCGAACGGCGGGAGGGAACCCGCGGGATCGGCACGCCGGAGCGCGCCCGGGAAGCGGAGCCATCGACGGGAGGGAGGATGCCATGGAGCTCATCGACGTCTCGAGCGCCGGCGGCTACTTCGACGTGGTCGCGGGGACGCCCCGGTCGCAGGCGGCCACCCTGGTGCTCCAGCCCGGGACGAGCACCGGCGGACCGGAGAACCGGCACCCGGACGCGGACCAGTGGCTCTACGTGATCCGCGGCTCGGGGAGCGCGACGGTGGGGGGCTCGGACGTGTCCATCGGCCCCGGCGACCTCCTGCTCATCGAGGCCGGCGAGCCGCACGAGATCCGGGCCGACGAGGATGAACGGCTGGTCACGATCAACGTGTACGCGCCGCCGGCCTACTAGGGTCCTTCACCGGCGCCGGGCTCAGGCGCCGATCGGGGTCGGCTCCCACCGGTCGGCTTCGGGCGGGCCGGGCTCGGGCAGGCGATCGGGATGGAGCAGGCCCGCCAGGATCTCCACGCCGCGGACGACCCGGGGGCCGGAGCGGTTGAAGTAGGCGGAGGCGTCCACCACGTAGGCCCGGCCCTCCCGTATCGCCCGGGGGGCGACCGACTCCAGGCGCCCGGCGAAGCCGTCGGCGTCCCGGCGGGCGGCCTCCAGGTCGTAGCCGCAGGGCATGACGGCCAGGACGTCGGGGTCCATACCGGCGACCTCCGGCCACTCCACCTGCCGCGACGGCGCGCCCTCCTCTCCCAGGAGGTTCTCCCCGCCGGCCAGCCGCACCATCTCCGGCACCCAGTGACCCGGCGCGAACGGCGGGTCCAGCCACTCCAGCGCCAGGACGCGGGGGCGGGAGCCCCCCTCCACGGCGCGACCCACGTCCTCCAGGCGCTCCCGCCGGGCCGCCACCTCCCGTCGCGCCGCCTCCCCGGCGCCCGCCGCCCGGCCCACCTGGAGCATGGACTCCAGGATCTCCTCCACGGTGTGGGCGTCCAGGGAGACGACGCGGGCGTCCAGACCCGCTGCCTCCACGGCCTCCTCCACGCCGGGCGTCGGCACGGCGCAGACCTCGCAGACGGCCTGGGTCAGGATCAGGTCCGGGTCGAGCTCCGCCAGCCGCTCCCCGTCGATCTCGTAGACGCTCCCGTGCTCGGCCATGGCCCTGCGGACCGCCCGGTCCACCTGGCCGGAGGTCATCCCCTCCGGGTCGAACCGTGGTCGGCTGATCCGCGGGCGATCCAGGACCCGCTCCGGATGGTCGCACTCGTGGGAGATGGCCACGAGCAGCTCCTCCAGGCCCAGGGCGCAGGCGATCTCGGTGCCGCTGGCCAGCAGCGATGCGATGCGCGGCTCGCTCACCTCGACCTCCTCATCGGCTCGTCCTCTCGGGCACGGCGCGTTCCTCCTCGGGGGTCGCTCTCCTCCCGGGCTCTGGACGCAGGCCTCCGGACCGTCCGCCCGGAGGACTGGACACGCCCCGGCGGACCGGGAATCTTGTACGCCCTCGTCCGACCCGCATATACCCGACAGGCCCCGGGAGGATGCCATGGCGTCGTCCGAAATCCACACCCTCGAGTCCCGTCTCGCCGAGCAGGAGTACTTCGACCCGCCCGAGTCGTTCGTCGAGCAGGCGAACGCCTCGGATCCGGCGATCTACGACCGGTTCGACGACTTCCCGGACGGCTTCGAGGAATACGCGGAGATGCTGGAGTGGGATCGGCGCTGGGACCGGGTCTTCGACGGCTCCACGCCTCCGTTCTTCAAGTGGTTCGTGGGCGGACGGCTGAACGCCTCGGTGAACTGCGTGGACCGGCACCTCGTGGAGCGGGGCGACGAGCCGGCCATCGTCTGGGAGGGCGAACCCGGCGAGCGTCGGACCTACACGTACGGCGATCTCCACAGGGAGGTGAACGCCTTCGCCGCGGCCCTCCGGGAGGCGGGGGTCCGGGAGGGCGACGTGGTGACCCTCCACCTGCCCATGATCCCGGCGCTCCCCGTCGCCATGCTGGCCTGCGCCCGGATCGGCGCGCCTCACAGCGAGGTCTTCGCGGGCTTCTCGGCCTCGGCCCTGGCCAACCGGATCGACGACGCCCGCAGCCGGTTCCTGGTCACCGTGGACGGCTACTACCGGCGGGGGACCTTCCTCCACCACAAGGAGAAGGCCGACGAGGCGGTCCGGCGCGCGGGGCCGCACCTGGAGAAGGTGCTCCTGCTCCGGCGCGAGGAGGAGCTCCATCCGGAGGCCGAGCTGGACCGGGACCGGGACGTGCTCTTCGACGAGCGGGTGGAGGCCCATCGCGGTGAGTCGGTGGAGCCGGTCTCCCGGGACGCCGAGGACATCCTCTTCCTCATGTACACCTCCGGCACCACCGGCGAGCCCAAGGGCGTCCAGCACCGGACCGGCGGCTACATGGCCTACGTCACCGGCACCAGCAAGTACGTCCTCGACATCAAGCCCGAGGACACCTACTGGTGCGCCGCCGACATCGGGTGGATCACCGGCCACTCCTACATCGTCTACGGGCCCCTGTCGCTGGGCACGACGTCGGTCATGTACGAGGGCGCGCCGGACCATCCCGATCGGAGCCGCCTGTGGGAGATCGCCCGGGAGCTGGACGTGGACATCTTCCACACCTCCCCCACGGCCGTGCGGATGTTCATGAAGTGGGGCCCCGAGCACGTGGAGCCCTACGACTTCGAATTCCGGCACCTGACCACCGTGGGCGAGCCCATCCAGCCCACCGCATGGATGTGGTACTACCATCACATCGGCCGCGAGGGGGCGGTGATCGTGGACACCTGGTGGCAGACCGAGACCGGCGGTCACCTGATCACCAACCTCCCGGCGCTGGATCCCATGAAGCCCGGGAGCGCCGGAAAGCCCCTGCCCGGCATCGAGGCGGCGGTGGTGGACGACGCCGGCGAGCCCGTGGAGTCGGGGACCGACCGGGCCGGAAACCTGGTCATCACCCGTCCGTGGCCCGGCATGCTCCAGACGCTCTACGGCAGCGACGAACGCTTCATCGAGGAGTACTGGGCCACCTTCTCCGACACCGAGAGCGACGACTGGCGCGACTGGGTCTACCGGGCCGGCGACGGCGCCGTGCGGGGGGAGGACGGCTACTACCGCATCCTGGGCCGCCTGGACGACGTGATGAACGTGGCCGGCCACCGCCTGGGGACCATGGAGCTGGAGAGCGCCGTGGCCGAGGCGGAGTCGGTGGCCGAGGCCGCCGTGGTCGGCCGGGCCCACCCGGAGAAGGGCACCGTCCCGGACGTCTACGTCATCCTCCGGGAGGGGGCCGAGCCGGGCGAGGACGTCCGGGGCGAGATCGTCCGGGAGGTGGAGGAGGAGATCGGGAAGTTCGCCCGACCCGGGCGCGTGCTCTTCGTGGACGACCTCCCCAAGACCCGCTCCGGCAAGATCATGCGGCGGCTGCTGGGGAACATCTCCAACGACGAGCCCCTGGGCGACACCACCACGCTGCGGGACCCCAGCGTGCCGGAGCGCATCCGGGAGCAGGTGGAGGGTCAGTAGGTCGGCATCTCCTGGTCGATCTGCTCCGCCCACGCCCGGATCCCGCCGGCCAGGTTCACGGCGTTCTCGAAGCCCCGGCTCCGCAGGTACTCCACCGCCCGGTGGCTCCGGGGGCCGGTGCGGCAGTGGACCACCAGGGGGCGGTCCTCCGGGAGCTCGTCGGCGCGCTCGGGAACCTGAGCCATGGGGATCAGCTCCGCGCCGTGCTCCTCCAGGTTGCAGATCTCCCACTCGTGGGGCTCCCGGACGTCCACGATGGCCAGCTCCTCGCCGGCGTCCAGCCGGCGCTTCAGCTCCCGGACCTCCATCTGTGGAACGCCGTCGGCGCTGGTTCGGGCTGCCACGCTCGCCTCCTCCTCGGGTGAACCGTCCCGCTCCGACGCCTCGTCCCCGGTCACGCCACAGAACCGCTCGTAGTCGATGAGCTCGGTGACCTCCGGCTCCTCGCCGCAGACGGGACACCCGGGGTCCCTCCGCACCTCGATCTCCCGGAAGCGCATCTCCAGGGCGTCCAGCAGCAGCAGCCGGCTGGAGAGCGGCGCCCCGATCCCGGCCAGGAGCTTGATGGCCTCCGCCGCCTGAACCGAGCCGACGATGCCGGGGAGCACGCCCAGGACCCCGGCCTCGGCGCAGCTCGGCACCGTCTCCGGCGGCGGCGGCTCCCGGAAGAGGCACCGGTAGCAGGGGCCGTCCTCCAGTCCGAAGACGGCGGCCTGGCCGTGGAAGCGGTGGATGGCCCCGTAGACCGTGGGGGTGCCGGTGAGCACGCCGGCGTCGTTCACCAGGTAGCGGGTGGGGAAATTGTCCGAGCCGTCCACGGCCACGTCGTAGCGCCGGAAGATCTCCAGGGCGTTCGTCGAGTCCAGGCGGGCCGCCACCGGCTCCACCTCCACCTCGGGGTTCAGCGCCTCCAGGCGCTCCGTCGCCGATTCCAGCTTCGGGCGGCCCACGTCCGGCGTCCCGTGGAGCACCTGCCGCTGGAGGTTGCTGAGCTCCACCCGGTCGAAGTCGACGAGCCCCAGCCGGCCCACCCCGGCGGCCGCCAGGTAGGTGGCGGCGGGGGAGCCCAGCCCGCCGGCGCCCACCACCAGGACGCTCCCCGCCTTCAGCCGCCGCTGGCCGTCCCTGCCCACCTCGGGGAGGGTCAGGTGCCGGCCGTAGCGGCGCAGCTCGTCGGGGGTGAGCTCCGGGAGGTCGGCGGCGGTCGACTGCGACCGGGGGATCATGGCTCGATGCCCACCGCCCGCTCCAGGGACCGGTAGTTCTCGGCCACGCTCCCCTCGCCCCGGAACACCGAGGAGCCGGCCACGAACACGTCGGCCCCGGCGTCGGCGGCCAGCGCCGCCGTCTCCGGGTTCACGCCGCCGTCCACCTCCACCCGGAGGCCCGTGAGATCCATATCCCGGGCCATGGCCCGGACCCGCTCCACCTTGCGAAGGGCGGCATGGATGAACGACTGGCCGCCGAAGCCGGGATTCACGGTCATCACCAGCACCAGGTCGGCCAGGGGCAGGATCTCCCGCAGGGTCTCGGCCGGCGTGGACGGGTTGATGGCCACGCCGGCGTCGGGGCCCAGCCGGCGGATCTCCGTGAGCTCCCGGTGCAGGTGGGGGCAGACCTCCTGGTGGACGGTGATGAGGTCGGCTCCGGCCCCGGCGAAGTCCTCCAGGAAGAGCCACGGCTCGTCGATCATCAGGTGGACGTCCAGGTAGGCGTCGGTGACGGGCCGCAGCGATCGGAGCACCGGCAGGCCGATGCTGATGTTGGGCACGAAGTGGCCGTCCATGACGTCCACCTGGAACCACCCCGCGCCGGCCTCCTCGGCCTCCCGGACCTGCTCGCCGAGGCGGGCGTAGTCGGCGGCCAGGATGGAGGGGGCCACCACCGGCGGGGAGGCGCGGCGTCGGCTGCCGCCCGGGCTCATCGTCCCCCGAACTCCCGGAAGAGCTCCTTCACCCGGCGGGTCACCTCCAGGGCCTCGTCCATGGGACGCTGCCACATGTTCCGGCCGAAGATGATGCCGGTGGCCCCCGCCTCCATGGCGGTGCGGGCCTTCCGGAAGAGGTCCTCGTCGCTCAGCTTGCTCCCGCCGGAGACCAGCACCGGGGTGTTCTGGGCGGACCGGATCACCCTCCGGGCGCCGTCGGCGTAGTCCCAGTCGAGCTCCCGGTAGGCCTCGGGCATGTCCTCGTCCTGCTCGCCCGGCTTCGGCAGGTTCAGCTTCACCACGTCGGCCCCCAGCTCCATGGCGACACGGGCGGCGTAGTCCACGGCGTAGAGGGAGTCCCGTCCACCCTTCTCCTCGATGGCGCGGCCCCGGGGATAGGACCAGACGACGAGGGGCATCCCGTACCGGCGGGCCTCCTGCCGCACGCTGGCCAGGTCCTCGTGGTGGATGGACTGGCGGGGCGATCCCACGTACAGAGTGTAGCCCACGGCGTGGGCCCCGAGCCGGACGGCGTCCTCCACGCTGGCGTTCAGCGGCGAGTGGGCCTCGTCGGACGGCGGGACGTTGGTCTTGCCGTTCAGCTTGAGGACCAGGGGCACCCGGCCGGCGTAGCGGGGGAAGTACTTTTCGGCGAAGCCGATCTGGCAGGCGAGGCCGTTGTACCCGCCCCGTACCGCGAGCTGGAACTGGTAATTCGGGTCGGCGGAGTCGGGGTTGGGGAAGAAGTCGACGGGGCCGTGCTCCAGCCCCTGGTCCACCGGCAGGATCAGCAGCGTGCCGTTCCCCACCCCGTGGTTGTACATCATGTCGTGGAGCCGGGCCTTCTTGCCCGTGGGGAGGGCGAGGTCGTCGAGGGTGGGGCGCGACGCCGGCCCCTGATCGGTCGCCATGTGTCTGTCCTCTCGCTTTCGGGTGGTCGTTCCGGTGGTCGTGGGCTCTCGGATCGTAGCCCGTCGGTTCCGCGGCCGGGTCCTGCGACGGTTCGGCGTGCGCTTCGTTCCGGGGCTCAGACGATCCCGAGCTCCCCGCCCACCCGCTCCAGGGCCTCCAGGGCCCGGTCCAGGTGCTCCCGCTGGTGGGCGGCGGATATCTGGCAACGGATCCGGGCCGTGCCCTTCGGGACCACGGGATATCCGAATCCGATGACGAATACCCCTTCCTCCATGAGGCGGTCGCTCAGGGCGATGGCGTCGGCGGTCTCACCGATCACCACAGGCACGATGGGCGTGTCGCCCTCGATGGGCTCGTAGCCCAGCGCCTCCAGCTCCCCGCGGAAGTAGGCGGTGTTCCCCCGGAGCCTCGTGATGAGCTCCGGGTGTGCTTCCAGGTACCGGATCGCCGCCAGGGCGCCGGCGCAGGAGTGGGGGGGCACGGCGTTGGTGAAGAGCTGGGTGCGGGAGTTCTGGATCAGGTACTCCACCACGGCCTCGCTGGCGGCGGTGAAGCCCCCCGCCATGCCTCCCAGCGCCTTGCCCAGGGTGGAGGTGACGATGTCCACCTCGCCGTGCATGCCGAAGTGCTCGGGGGTGCCCCGGCCCGTCTCGCCCAGCACGCCCGTGGCGTGGGAGTCGTCGATGGCCATGACGGCGTCGTAGGCGTCGCACAGCTCCCGGATCTCCGGCAGGGGGGCGATCTCCCCCTCCATGCTGAACACGCCGTCGGTGATGACCAGGCGGTGCCGGTACTCCTGCGTGTTCCGGAGCGCGTCCTCCAGGGAGTCCATGTCCATGTGGTCGTAGACCTCCAGGTCCGTCCCGTGGACCTGCCGGCAGAGCCGGATGCCGTCGATGATGGAGGCGTGGTTCAGGGCGTCGCTGATGATGACGTCCTCCCCGTCCAGCAGCGGCTCGAAGAGCCCCTCGTTGGCGTTCCAGCACGAGGTGTAGGTCACCGCCGCCCCGGTGCCCATGAAGTCGGCGATGGCCTCCTCCAGCTCCCGGTGGACGGAGAAGGTGCCGCAGATGAAGCGGACCGACGAGGTGCCGGCACCGTACCGGTCGGCCCCCTCCGCCACCGCGTCCATCACCTCGGGCACGTCGCACAGCCCCAGGTAATTGTTGGAGCAGAGGTTCACCACCTCGCCGTGGTCCTCCATCTCCACCACCGCCGACTGCCGGCCGGTGATGTGCTTGAGCTCTTTCAGCTCGCCCTCGTCCTCCATCTGCCGGAGCTCCCCGGACAGACGTCGTTCCAGTGCCTCGTTCACCCTGTCTCCTCCCCTTCGTTCTGCGCTTCGTCCGCGTCGCCTACGTCGCCGGGCCCGGGCCCACCGGGGCCGCGCCGGCCTCGTCCCGCCGACCTCACGGCGGGGCCGTATAGTAATCCTCGCCCGTCCGATCCGTGACCCGGGCCGAGTCCACCACGATGCGGGGGCGGGACCCGTACGGGCCGCAGAGGGAGAACCCCGAGAGCCGTCCCCGTACCCAGGCCACCGTGTCCGTCCCGGCCAGGCGCTCCAGCCCCCCGGTCCGGCCCTGGAGGGCGAACGGGCGCTGGTTGTTCGCCCAGCCGGGGCCGAAGAAGAGGCATCCCCCGGCCTCCCGGAGGGTGCCTTCGCCCCGGGCGGTCAGGCGGGAGAACTCGCCTTCCTCCACCGCCACCAGCGTGCCCAGCTCCCGTCCCGACGAGTGGACCCGGTACCGCCCGGGCCGGTCGATCCGCAGGGGACCCGCCTCGTAGAAGGCGACCCGGTCGTCGGGACACATGGTCTCGTAGGTGCTCCGGCGGGCGGTGATCTCCACCTCGTCCCGGCCCACCGTGACGGCGGCCGTGTCCAGCCGGCTGCACGCGTCCAGGGAGACGGGTCCGGCGAACTCGAAGGAGAACACCTCGCCGACCCGGACCGTGTCCGGGAAGGCGGCCCAGGTGACCTCCGCCGGGCTCTCGGTGGGCTCCCCCAGCCGCCAGCACCCGGCCGCCAGCAGGAGGGCCGGCGCCAGGACCGCGGCCGCCCGGGCCACGCGAGCCGACCGCGGAGCCCGCGGAGCCGGGGATTCCCTCACGTCACCTCGAGCACCACCTTGGCCGCGTCCCCGGCATCCATGGCGGCGATCCCGTCCTGGAACTCCTCCAGCGGGAGGCGGTGGGTGATGACGGGCTCGATGTCCAGGAGGTCGGCCGCCAGGAAGTCCCGCATCTGGTGCCAGGTCCCGTACATGCGGCGGCCGATGACTCCGTAGACGCTCAGCCCCCGGAAGATGACCTCGTCGCTCAGGTCCACCTCCACCGGCTCCTCGGGCAGGCCCAGCAGCCGGACCTCCCCGGCGCTCCTGCAGATCCGGAAGCAGTCCCGGACCCCGTCGGGATGCCCGCTCATCTCGCAGACCACGTGGGCGCCGTACCCGTCGGTGACCGCGCCCACGGCCTCGACCACGTCCTCTCCGGAGGGGTCCAGGACCAGGTGGGCCCCCATCTCCCGGGCGATCTCCCGACGCGCCTCCACCGGCTCCAGGGCGACGACCTTCGCCGCCCCGGCGGCCCGGGCGATCCCCACGGCGAAGAGCCCGATGGGACCGCAGCCCACCACGGCCACCGTCTTCCCGGAGACCGGGGTGTGGAGGACGGTGTGGAAGGCGTTGCCCAGGGGGTCGAAGACGGCGGCGTGGTCGTCGGAGACGCCGTCCGGGATCCGGACGATGTTCTCCGCCGGCACCACCACACGGTCGGCGAAGGCGCCGTCGCGGTCGATGCCCAGGATGGAGGTGTCCCGGCAGACGTGGGCGTCGCCCGTCCGGCAGTGCTCGCACCGGCCGCACACGATGTGTCCCTCGGCCGAGACCCGGGTGCCGGGGGGCGGCGTGTCCACCAGATCCCCGGTCTCCTCCACCACGCCCATGAACTCGTGTCCCAGCACCAGGGGCGGCTCGATCCGGCCCCGGGACCACCGGTCCCAGTGGTGGATGTGGAGGTCCGTCCCGCAGATCCCGGCCCGCCGGACCCGGATCCGGACCTCGCCGGGCCCCGGCCGGGGCGTCTCCACGTCGACCAGCTCCAGCCCCGGTCCCGGGGAGGACTTGCACACGGCTCTCATCGGGGAGGCTCCTCGACGGGTGGGGTGGCGGCGGGTGAGACGAGCACCGGCAATCTGGCCGGCCTCGCCGAGGCGATCAACCCGGCGGGGCGGGGGTACGGACACCCGCATCGGTCCTCCTCTCCCCGTGCCTCCACCCGCGCCCCGACACGCCGTGACGGCCCGACGAGACCGAACGCCTCAAGCCCGTCGATCCTCCAGGGACCGGGGCCACCGGCGCGCCATGGCCTCGGGCATGGTCGCCTCGGTGGCCCTCCACCTGGCGGCGGTCCTCCTGTGGCCGTCGGGCCCGGCGGCCGATCCCACGCCCGCCGGAGCCGGCGACCGTCCATCGGCGGCCGGGCCGGAGGGGATCCAGGTGGTGGAGGTGCGGGCCGCCGCGGCTCCCGGAGGCCGCCAGGCCGGGCCACGGGCCGCCGACGTCCCGGTCCCGTCCCGGCCCGTCCCGACCCCGGCGCGGATGGAGCCCGTGCCGGTGAACGCGCCGACCCCCCGCTGGGCCGGCGCCGCCGGCGGGGGGGCGGGGGGCAACCCCGACGGCGGGACGGGGTCCGGGAGCTCCGCCGGTGAGGAGAGCGACGGCGCCGGAGACGGCGACGCATTCTCCCCGCCGGTACCCCGGAGCCTGCTGCCGGACTGGTCGCCCCCGGAGGAGGTTCGCGGCCACAGGGTCACGGTGAGGGTGGAGGTGGACGAGCGGGGCCGTCCCACCGGACGGGTGGAGCTGGAGCCGCCGACACCCAGCGAGTCGTTCAACCGGGAGCTCCGTCGCCGGATGGTCCGCCTGGAGTTCCTCCCCGCCCGGCGGGACGGCCGCCCCGTGGCCGCCTGGGCGGAGATCACCTTCACCTTCGGCGGGCCGTCCCTCCGACGGGCGGGGGCTCCGGCAGGCGGGGGTTGATCGGCGGGTGAGGGCCCGGCGGATCCTCCGGGCCAGCTCGATCCGGGAGAACCCCCCGGGGGCGAACTCCGGGGGGGAAGACCGCCGAAGGAGGGACGCCGCTGGAGCTGAACGCCACCGAACGGAAGGTGCTCTGGCGGGCGGCGACCATCATCGTGGCCGGCGCCGTCCTGCGGGTCGCCCTGGCTCCCGATCCCGCGGAGCTGCGGTGGATCCCCGCCGACACGGGCGAGGCCGGTCGGGTGAGCCTGGATTCGCAGCGGCGGGCCGTGGCCGAGGCGCTTCGCCTGAAGGAGCGTGCCTCCCGGCCGCTGACTCCGGGCGAGCGCCTGCCCCTGAACGAGGTCCCGGCCGTGGAGCTCCAGCGCCTGCCCGGCATCGGACCGGCCCTGTCGGCGCGGATCGTGGAGGAGCGCCGGCGCCGCGGGGGGTTCCGGCGCGTGGAGGAGCTCCGGGAGGTCCGGGGGATCGGGCCGACGGTCCTGGAGCGGATCCGCCCTCACCTCCGTGTCCCGTGAGCCCCCCGCCTCCCGGCCCGCCCGCCGCGCCGCGAATGAGATTTTGTTGACGCCCTCGCTCGGCGGCGGTTAGGTTTCCGGTTCTCTCCCGCCCTTCCCGCACCCGCACGCATCCGGTTATGAACAGCCGCACGTCCTCCATCCCCGCACAGCGACAGACCGCCGGCCGCTATACCCAGGAGCGGCTGGGCGAGCTGCTGTTGGACCGGGGGCTCCTCACCCGCGCGCAGCTCGACCGTGCCCTGGAGGAGAGCCGGGAGCAGGGCACGCGTCTGGGGTTCAGCGTGGTGTCCCTGGGCTACGTCCGGGAGGCCGAGCTCCTGGAGGTGCTGTCCGAGCAGTATCAGGTCCCCGCCGTGGACCTCTCCGAGGTGGAGCTGGACGAGGAGGTCCTGGACCTGGTGCCGTCGGAGTTCGCCCGGAAGCACCTGGTGCTCCCCGTCGCCCAGGACGGCCGGGCCCTGACCGTGGCCATGGCCACCCCCACCGACCTCGGGCTGGTGGACGACCTGAAGTTCATCACCCGCTTCGAGATCGAGCCGGTCATCGCCGGGGAGTACTCCCTCCGGGTGGCCATCGAGGAGCACTACGAGGGCAGCGACGAGCGCCTGGGCGCCCTCCTGGAGGAGCTCGAGGAAGAGCAGATCGAGCTCGTGGAGGACGACGAGGAGGAAGAAGACGAGGCCATCGCCGACGCGGAGCTCCGGGCCGAGGTGGAGGACGCGCCCGTGGTCCGCCTGGTCAACGGGATCCTCACCGACGCCGTCCGGCGCGGTGCCTCGGACGTCCACATCGAGCCCTACGAGAGCGAGATCCGCGTGCGGTACCGGATCGACGGGGTCCTGCAGGAGATCATGAAGCCGCCCAAGCGCATGAAGTCGGCGCTGATCTCCCGCATCAAGATCCTGGCCGACCTGAACATCGCCGAGCGCAGGGTGCCCCAGGACGGGCGGATCAAGCTCCGGATCGGAGGGCGGATCATCGATTTTCGCGTCTCCACCCTCCCGGTCACCGCGGGGGAGAAGATCGTCCTCCGGATCCTGGACAAGTCGAACCTCCGGCTGGACCTGGAGGAGTTCGGCATGGAGCCGAAGGCGGAGAAGGACTTCCTCAAGGCCATCGCCCAGCCGTACGGCATGGTGCTGGTGACGGGGCCCACCGGCTCGGGCAAGACCACCACGCTGTACAGCGCCATGGATCGGCTGAACACCCCCCAGGTGAACATCATGACGGCGGAGGATCCCGTGGAGTACGAGCTCGGGGGGATCAACCAGGTCCAGGTCCGTCCCCAGGTGGGGCTCACCTTCGCCTCGGCCCTCCGGGCCTTCCTCCGCCAGGACCCGAACATCGTCATGGTGGGGGAGATCCGGGACCTGGAGACGGGGAGCATCGCCATCAAGGCGGCGCTCACCGGCCACCTGGTCATGTCCACGCTCCACACCAACGACGCGGCGTCCACCATCACCCGGATGATGGACATGGGGATGGAGTCCTTCAACATCGCGTCGGCCGTCAACGTCATCACCGCCCAGCGGCTGGTGCGCCGGATCTGCCTCCAGTGCAAGACCGAGGCGGAGTACCTCCCCGAGGAGCTGGAGGCCGCCGGGGTCCCCCAGGACTGGGCCGACGAGGTCACCTTGCGGACGGGCGAGGGATGCGAGGCCTGCAACGGCTCCGGCTACT
This sequence comes from uncultured Gemmatimonadota bacterium, assembly GCA_964627425.1. Taxonomy (GTDB): domain Bacteria; phylum Gemmatimonadota; class Gemmatimonadetes; order Palauibacterales; family Palauibacteraceae; genus Caribbeanibacter. The sequence goes on along the minus strand of CAZVIY010000004.1, from coordinate 36,942 downwards.
CGGGTCGGCAGGGCCTGTACGAGGTCCTGCCGGTGACGCCGAAGATCCGCCGTCTCATCCTGGCCGAGGAGCCGGCGTCCGAGATCAAGGAGCAGGCCATCGAGGACGGCATGCTGACCCTGAGACAGGACGGGCTCGTGAAGGTGGAGCGGGGCATCACCACTCTGGAGGAAGTGGTCAAGGAGACGTCGGCGTGATGGAGCTGGACGAGCTCCTCCGGGAGACGGTGGAGCGCCAGGCCTCGGACCTCCACCTGACCGTGGGCGAGCGGCCCCGGATCCGGGTGGACGGCCAGCTGGAGGACGCGTCGATCGCCGAGCCGGTCACCGCCGAGGACGCCCGGTCCCTGGCCCGGGAGGTGCTCGACGAGGAGCGCTGGGAGCGCTTCCGGGAGGAGCGGGAGATCGACCTGTCGTTCGCCCGGGAGGGGCTCGGACGGTTCCGCGCCAACGTGTTCCACCAGCAGGACCGGGTGGCCATGGCCATCCGGGTGATCCCGGAGGAGATCCGGAGCTTCGAGGAGCTGGGCCTCCCCCCGGTGGTCCGGCGGCTGGCCGAGCGGCCCCGGGGCCTGGTCCTGGTCACGGGTCCCACCGGCTCGGGAAAGTCCACCACCCTGGCCACCATGGTGGACAAGATCAACCGGGAGCGCCGCGCCCACATCGTGACGGTGGAGGATCCCGTGGAGTACGTCCACGAGCACAAGCGCTCCATCGTCAACCAGCGGGAGGTGGGTGCCGACACCCACTCCTTCGCCCGGGCCCTCAAGTACATCCTCCGGCAGGACCCCGACGTCATCCTGGTGGGGGAGATGCGGGACCTGGAGACGATCCAGGCCGCGCTCACCGTGGCCGAGACCGGACACCTGGCCCTGGCGACGCTGCACACCAATTCCGCCTCTGAGAGCATCAACCGGATCATCGACGTCTTCCCGGCCCACCAGCAGTCCCAGGTCCGCCAGCAGGTGGCGGCGGTGCTGGAGGGCGTGGTGACCCAGTGCCTCCTGCCAAGGGCCACGGGGCGGGGACGTGTCCTGGCCGCCGAGGTCCTGGTGGCCACGCCGGCGGTTCGCTCCCTGATCCGGGAGGACAAGGCGCACCAGATCTACGCCACCATGCAGGCGGGCAGGAAGCACGGGATGCTGACCCTGAACGACTCCCTGTACGAGCTCTACGCCGCGGGAGAGGTGCGGCTCGAGGACTGCCTCACGGTGAGCGACGAGCCCGACGAGCTGCGTCGCCGGGTCGGCGAGCCCGAGGAGGCCGTGCGATGACGGAATGGGTCTACACCGCCCGGACGGTGCAGGGGGAGACGCGCCGGGACGAGGTGGAGATGCCCTCCCGGGAGGACGTGATCGCCCACCTCCGGCAGAAGCGGCTGGTCCCGGTCTCCATCCGCGAGAAGCCCCAGGAGATCACCTTCACCCTGGGGGGCGGGATCAGCACCAAGGACATCGTGGTCTTCACCCGCCAGTTCGCCACGATGATCAACGCCGGACTGCCCCTGGTGCAGGCGCTGGACGTGCTGGCCCGGCAGGCGGACAGCGAGGCCCTGAGGTCCAAGCTCCAGGACGTGGTCTTCCAGGTGGAGTCCGGCCGGACCCTGGCCGAGGCCCTGCAGAGGCACGAGAAGACCTTCTCCCGACTCTACGTGAGCATGGTGGACGCGGGCGAGCAGGGCGGGATCCTGGATTCGATCCTGGAGCGGCTGGCCGAGTTCATGGAGAAGAACGAGGCCCTGGCCCGGAAGGTCCGGGGGGCGATGATCTATCCGGTGGCGATCCTCCTCTTCGCCCTCTCGGTGATCGTCGTCCTGCTGGCCTTCATCATCCCCACCTTCGAGGAGATGTTCGCCCAGTTCAATCAGGCCATGCCGCTGCCCACCCGGATCGTCCTGGGGCTCTCGGACTTCATCCGCTCCAACGCGCTCTGGCTCGCGGCGGGCGGGGGGCTGGCCGGGTTCGGGTTCTACCGCTGGCGCCAGACCGCCGACGGGGAGCGGGCCACGGATCGATTCCTGCTCCAGATGCCGGTGATCGGGGACCTGATCCAGAAGACGGCCATCGCCCGGTTCACCCGGACCCTGGGGACGCTCCTGGGCTCCGGGGTCTCCATCCTCCACGGGCTGGAGATCACAGCGGCCACCGCCGGGAACAAGGTCATCGAGGAGGCGGTGCTGGAATCCCGCTCCTCCATCGCCCGGGGAGACACGGTGGCCGGTCCCCTGGAGCGGACGGGGGTGTTCCCGCCCATGGTGACGCAGATGATCCACGTGGGCGAGGAGAGCGGAGAGCTGGCGGACATGCTCCAGAAGATCGCCGATTTCTACGACGACGAGGTGGACACGGCGGTCGAGAACCTCCTGAAGCTCATCGAGCCGGCCCTGATCATCGTGCTGGGGGTGATCGTGGGCGGCATGATCGTCGCCATGTACCTGCCTATATTCACGCTGATCACCACCATGGGCGCCTAGGAGATCGGAGGGCATGGCCGAGACGATGACCGCTCCCAGGACCGGAACGGAGGCCGGCGAAGGATTCCCCGCCGGCGGATTCCGGGTCATGCCCCGGTCCGAGCTCCCGTACGAGCGGGAGGTGCCGCTGCGCGGCCTGGTCATCAGCGCCCTGGCGCTGCTGGCGGCCGGTCTGGTCAGCGTGTTCTGGCCCGAGGCGCTGGAGGAGTACTCCGGCTTCGTCTGGATCCTGGCCCTGGTCCCCCTGGTCCTCCTCTCCTACTACAAGGGATGGAAGGGGGCGGCGGTGGCATCGGTGGCCACCATGGTGATCTTCACCGGGGTCCAGCTCGGCGTGGTCCACTACATGGGGCGGGCCGTGGACTGGTCGTACTACGGCCTGGTGACCATCGTCCTCATGGCCGTCTCCTTCGGGGCGGGCTGGGTCACCGAGAAACTCCACCGGGAGCGGATCGAGGCCCTGCAGATGGCCTACGAGGACCCGCTCACCGGGATGGCGAGCCGGCGGCACCTGGAGGAGTTCCTGGCCGACCAGTTCGCCGCCGCGGAGCGGGGGAGGCCGCTGGCCGTGGTCCTCTTCGACCTGGACGCCTTCAAGGCGTACAACGACCGCTACGGTCACCGGGCGGGAGACGACATCCTCCGCCAGGTGGGCGAGGTCTTCCGGCAGAACACCCGGGAGGTGAACCTCTCCGGCCGATACGGCGGCGAGGAGTTCCTGACCGTGCTCCCGGACGAGGACGTGGACGGCGCCCGGGCGTTCGCCGAGCGCATCCGGGTGGAGATCGAGCGCCTGACCGACGAGACCGGCGAGACGTGCACGGTGAGCGCCGGCGTCGCCGAGTACGGGGAGGGCATCCCGGACGCCCAGTCCCTCGTGGAACGGGCCGATGAGGCGCTCTACCGTGCCAAGGCCGAGGGTGGGAACACCGTGGCCGTCTACCCGGAGGGGCCGACTGCGGCCTGAGGCCGATCGAACCGTGACCGCAGCCGAGGCCTCGCCGTCGCTGGAGGGCCTTCTGGGTGCCGAGCCCGCGGAGGCGACCCGTCGCCTCGGCCGGCCGGCGGCGGACCGGACCGCCGGCGACCAGCGATGGATGGTGTTCGAGCTGGGAGGGATCGGGTCCCTCCGGTGCCGGTTCTCGCCTCGGCTCTCCTCATGGAGCCTGACGTTCGACGATCCGCTCCCGGGCTCCCTCCGGGCCGCCGCCCGGTCCGTGGGTCTGTGGCCCGGGCTCGGGCCCGACGCTGGCCCGCCCGCTGGCCCCACCAGGCGGATGGTGCGGCGCCGGGTGGAGGACCGCGGCGGCGCGGCGGCCTCGGCCACCGCGCTGCTGGGGCGGGACGGCGTCCTGCGGCTGGCGATCTTCGACGAGGAGCCGGAATGGTGACGGCCTCTCCCCTCCTTCCCTCCAGGGGGCGGGATGCGACCGGACGATGAGTGGCCCGTGGGTTCGCTGAACCCCCGGAGGGTCGTCGACTGGCTGTACGTCACCCGGCTCTCGGTGGCCCTGGCCGTCTACGGGAGCGCCATCCTCATCCAGGAGATCTGGCTCCCGTCGGGCTCGGGGCCGTCGGCCCTGGTCGAGATCCGCACGGTCTCCCTCGTGGGTCTGTCCCTGGCGGCGGTCCTCACGGGTGGGTCCTACCTTTGGACCCACCTGCGGGGGCGGGAGATCAGTCTGCGGTTCCTGTACGGCCAGGCGGTGCTGGACGTGGTCCTGGTCACCGGGATCGTGCACATCACCGGCGGCAACGAGAGCGTGTTCCCGCCGCTCCTGTACATCGCCCTGGTCTCGGTCTACGCCGTCCTGGTGCCCTTCCGGGCGGCCCTGCTGATCACCGCCATCGCCGCCGTATCCTACGTGGCGGACATGGCGTTCGCCTATCCGGGGGAGCTGGACCTCACCGTGGCCTTCCAGATCGTGGTCTTCGTGGCGGTGGCCGTGGCCAGCGGATCCATCGGGAGCCGGCTCCGGGAGGTACGGGAGGAGCTGGAGACGGTGGAGGGCACGCTCCGACGGCTCCGTCTGGACACGGCCGACATCCTCCGTTCCCTGGGCGCCGGCGTGATGACCCTGGACGAGGACGGCCGGGTGGCCTACATGAATCCGGCCGCAGGAGCACTCCTGGACCTGGACGTGGAAGAGTGGCTCGACCGGGACGTCCGGGAGGTCCTGGAGCGGAGGTCTCCCGGCGCCCTCTCGGTGTTCAGGGACACGTTCCGCAGGGAGCGGGGCATCACCGAGAGGGAGGCCGAGATCCGGCGCCCCGGGCGCTCCGGGGCCGTACCGGTGACCGTGGCCAGCGCCTACCTCTGGCGCTCCGGGGCCCGGGCCTCGGTGACCCTGGTGCTCCAGGACCTCAGGCCCGTCCGGCAGCTCGAGGAGCTCCGGACCCAGGCCGACCGGCTCCAGGCCGTGGCGGAGCTCGCCGCCTCGCTGGCCCACGAGATCCGGAACCCCCTGGCTTCCATCCAGAGCGCCGTGGACCAGCTCACCTCCCGGGAGGATCCCGACCCGTCGGGGAAGCGGCTGGGGGCACTGGTTCGCCGGGAGAGCGACCGCCTGGACCGCCTCCTGGGCGAGTTCACCGACTTCGCCGGGATTGCGGAAGTCCAGCCCGAGCCGGTGGACGTCCGGGACCTGCTGGAGGAGGTGGTGGAGGTCTCCCGGGAGGACCCGGCCGCTGACGGCGTCCGCCTCGAGTTCCAGGTGGAGGAGGTGGACCGGGTACAGGGAGATCCGGACCTCCTCCACCGGGCCCTCCTGAACCTGGTCCTCAACGCCATGCAGGCCTGGCAGGAGAGCCGGGCCGACGGCGATCCGGGGCTCACCGTGGATATCGCCGCCGAGTCCATGCCCCCCGAGGTGGTGCCGCCGCGGGTGGTGATGGACGACGCCGTGCGGATCCTGGTGCGGGACGACGGGCCGGGCATACCGGGCGAGGACCTGGACCGGATCTTCGATCCCTTCTTCTCCCGGCGCCAGGGAGGGACGGGGCTGGGCCTCTCCATCGTCTACCGCACGGTGCGGGCCCACGGCGGCTCCATTACCGTGTCCTCCACCGTCGGGGAGGGCACGACCTTCGAGCTGGCCCTGCCCCGGCGGGTCGAGGAGCGTCGGGGCGCGCCCGCGGGCGAACCGTCGACTTGAGGGGACGATGACCGAACCGGACAACGATACTCCGAAGATCCTCGTCATCGACGACGAGATGAGCCTGGTGGAGACCATCAGCGTCCTCCTGGAAGGGGAGGGGTTCGAGGTGTTCACTGCGCTGAGCGGCGAGGAGGGGCTCGAGGAGTTCGACGAGAACGACCCCGACCTGGTGCTGGTGGACGTGCGGATGCCGAAGATGAACGGCGTGGAGGTGCTGGAGGAGGTCCGGGACCGGTCGCCCGAGACCCCGGTGGTCCTCATCACCGCCCAGGCGTCGCTGGACTCGGCCATCCGGGCGGTGAACCTGGGGGCGACCCACTACGTCCGGAAGCCGTTCTCCAACGAGGAGCTGGTGGCCATCATCCGCCGCTCCCTGGACTGGGGGGAGGTGCAGAGGGAGAACGAGAGCCTCCGCACCGAGCTGGCCCGGGAACGGGAACGGGACGAGGGGGTCCCGCGTCCCATCGGGAACAGCCCGGCGTTCCTGGAGGCGCTGGACATGGCGGAGAGCGTGGCCGACAGCGATTCCACCATCCTGCTGCGGGGAGAGAGCGGCGTGGGAAAGGAGGTCTTCGCCCGGCATATCCACTGGCTCTCCGAGCGGGCCGGGGCGGGGTTCCACTCGCTGAACTGCGGGGCCCTGCCGGAGGGACTCCTGGAGTCCGAGCTCTTCGGTCACGTGGAGGGGTCCTTCACCGGGGCGGTGAAGGACAAGGAGGGGCTCTTCTCGGCCGCCTCCGGCGGGACCCTTCTCCTGGACGAGGTGGGGGAGATGAGCCCGGCCACCCAGGTGAAGCTCCTCCGGGTGCTGCAGCAGAAGGAGGTGGTGCCCGTGGGTTCCACCGAGACCCTGCAGGTGGACGTCCGCCTCATCGCCGCCACGAACCGGGACCTGGAGCGGGACATGGAGGAGGGGAGGTTCCGGAGCGACCTCTACTACCGCCTGAACGTCATCTCCATCGACATCCCCCCCCTCCGGAGCCGGAACGACGACATCGAGGTCCTGGCCCGGCACTTCCTGCAGGAGGAGGCCGGCGAGGGCGAGGAGCCCAGGGATCTCTCCGAGGAGGTCCTGGAGGCCTTCGGGGAGTACCGGTGGCCCGGGAACGTGCGGGAGCTGGAGAACGTCATCGAGCGGGCGGTGGTCCTGTGCTCCGGCGACACGGTGGAGCTGGAGCACCTGCCGGAGCGGATCACCGAGCCGAGCTCCGAGCCCCTGGTGCAGGAGCGGACCCCGGACAACCCGAGCCTGGAGACCATCGAGCGGGCGTACATCGAGCACGTGATCCGGGCCGAGGACGGGAACAAGACCCGGGCGGCCGAGGTCCTGGGGATCAACCCCAGCACCCTGTATCGGAAGCTGAAGCGGTACGACATCGACCTGTAGCCCCCCGGGAGGACGGGGGATCGTCCGACCCGACGGCACGTTGCAATTCGGGAATTCCGTTGCGTTTTGCAAAGCGAGGACCCCGGGAGCGACGGGGCCGGAGAGCCGACCGGCGCGCCAGGATGCGGCCCGTACGGGGGGTCTGGCGGAAACCGGCATCGCGCCCCGGGCCCGGCGGCGGGTGGCATATCCGTTGCCCCTACTATGGTCGCCCCGGACGCGGTCCGTGCGTACGACCGGCCGGCACCCGGCGACACGAGAGCATCAACCGCCCAGGAGGATCGAGCAGATGTCCATGCGAAAGATCAGACAGCGAGCGGCCCGGAGCGGAGTCGAGGGGTTCACCCTCATCGAGCTCCTCATCGTGGTGGTGATCATCGGGATCCTGGCGGCCATCGCCATCCCGCAGTTCTCCGACACCAAGGAGCAGGCGCAGGTCGCCAAGATGAAGAGCGACCTCCGCAACCTGATCACCGCCCAGGAGGCGTACTACGTGGAGAACGACACGTACACCGCCACCCTCGGCGACCTCACGGACTTCACCGCTTCGCAGGGCGTGACCGTGACCATCAACGCCGCTGACGCGAACGGCTGGGACGCCACCGCCACCCACGGCTCCTCGGACCAGGACTGCGCCGTGGCCATCGGCGGCGGCACGAACTCCCTGGACAGCTCCGCGAACTCCGGCGAGGTCGTCTGTCAGGTGCCCGCCACCACCTAACGGGTGATCTGACCGCCGCGGGCGCTCCCGTTGCCGCGGCCTTGATGGCCGCCTGACATCCTCCTCCCGTCCCGTGGCGATCCACCGGGAGGGGAGGAGGGATGGACGGCAGACCGGAGAGGAGACGCGGGGGCTTCAGCCTGCCGGAGCTCCTGCTGGTGCTCGCGCTCCTGGGCGTGACGGCCATGGCGGGGATCGCGGCGTGGCGGGCCTACGCCGAGAGCCGGGCGCTGGAGGGCGCGGGACGGGTCGTCCGGGGGGCGCTGGACGCCGGGCGGCTGGCCGGGGTGGCCCGGCGCTCGGTGGTCCGCCTCCGGCTGGAGGAGGACGCCCGGCTCGTGCTCTACGACGAGGACGACGGGGAGATCCGGGGGTGGGCCCTGGGCCGGGCCGGCCCGTTTCGCATGGATTCGGTCCGCCTGCGGCCCCGAACCCTCCGGTTCAACGCCCGGGGGCAGGCCGCGCCGGGCAGCGTGTACCTCTACCGCGGACGGGGCGCGATCCGTCTCGTGATCAACTTCCTCGGCCGCGTCCGGGAGGAGCGGTTCACCATTCCATGAGTCCCCAGCGGGCGAGGCCATGAGCTCGAGCGGAGGAGACGCAGCGCGAGGCCGACCGGGGTTCAGCCTCATCGAGCTGCTGGCCGTGGTGGTGGTCTTCGGCATCCTGGCCAGCGTGGCCTTCGGCGCATTCCGCCGCTACGTCGCCGTCACCGCCGCCGACCGGGCGGCGGCCATCCTGGTGGGCGATCTCTCACGCGCCCGGAGCTACGCCGTCCAGCGACGGGGGACGGTCTCCCTGGTGGTGGACGAGGCGAACCTCTCCTACGAGATCCGTCCTCCCGGCGGGCCGGTCCTGGCCGTGCAGGACTTCGGGGCCTCCGATCCGCCGCTCACCTCCCTGACCCTCCGGATGGCCGACTCGGCGGTGTTCAACGCCCGGGGGCTCATGCTCACCGGTCCCCTCCAGGTGGACCTGGCCCGGTACGGCGCCAGCCGGCGGGTCGAGGTGAGCGCCCTGGGTCGGGCCAGGGTGACCGCGCCATGAGCGGCCGGGAGGCGAGGGGCGGGCGGAGCGCGCTCGCCGACGAGCGGGGCCTCACCCTGGTGGAGGTGGTGGTGGCGCTGCTGGTCCTGAGCGTCGGTCTCCTGGCGGTGGCGGGGATGACCCTCTCGGTGGGCACCCAGGTGCGCCGGGCAGGCCTGTACACCGACCAGAACCTCGTGGCCCAGGAGCGGCTGGATCGCGCGGCGGCCCGGGGCTGGAACGGGACCTCGACGGGGACCACCGTGGACACCGTGGTGCGGAACGGCGTCGAGTGGGAGGTGACCGAGATCGTCTCGGACCTCTCGGCCCGGCTGCGGCAGGTGGAGGTGACCGTGGGGGGGAACGCTACCGTCCCCGACCGGACGTTCACGCTGCGGCTGGCCAGGCCGCGGCCGCTCCCGAACTGACGTGGACGCCCGGGCCGACGGGGGGCGGGCAGGGACGGCGGGCTTCTCGCTGGTGGAGCTCCTGGTGGCCACCGTGCTGGCGGCCATCGTCGGCGGAGCGGTCATCAGCCTGCTCCTGAGCCAGAACAAGTTCTACGCCCAGCACGGCGAGTACGTGTACGCCGAACAGACGGTGCGGGCCGCCGGTGAGCTGGTGGCCGCGGAGCTCCGGATGGCGGCGCCGGCCGACCTCCTGGCGGCCACCGCCGACTCGGTGGCCATCCGGTACGACACGTACCAGGCGGTGGTGTGCGAGGGGGCCTCCGCCCTGGACGAGGCCACGCTCTTCGTGTTCGACAGCGTCACCAACGCGAACCTCCAGGGCACCCTCGGCTACGCGGTCTCCGCTCCCGCCGATTCGGCCCACACCTACGACGACGGCTGGTCCCCGACGGTGGACATCTCCGGGACGGCCAAGACCACCTGTACCGACAGGGGGGCGCCCGACGTGGCCGACGGGTGGCGATACCGTACGCTGGTCGGGTGGTCCACGAGCTCCCTGGGCGGGGTGCCGGAGAGGGGGTCCTACGTCAGGAAGTACGGGGAGCTCTCCTACCACTTCGACCCCTCGGGCTTCGCCTCCGGCACCGCCCTCTGGCGGAACCACCAGGAGCTGGTGTCGCCCTTCCAGTCGGGCGCCGCCTTCAGCTACGTGATGGCGGGCGGCGACACCCTCTCGGCGCCGGCCACCCTGGAGGACGTGCGGGGGATACGGATCACCGCCACGGCCGTGGGCGAAGACGATGCCCGGGTGGAGGCCACCCGGGACATGGACTTCACCATCTGGCTCCGGAACGAGCGATGACGACATCGAGAGAGGACGGCTTCGTCCTGGCCGCGGTCCTCCTGGCGCTGGTGGCCCTGGGGGCGCTGGCCGCCGCCGGGTTCGTGCTCACCCGGACGGACTTCGAGGTGAGCCTGAACCACCGGACGAGCGTGGAGGCCGGGGACGTGGCCGAGCGGGGGATGGCCACCTACCTGGCCAACAAGTCGCAGGTGGCGGGCGACGAGACCTACGTCTTCGGCTCCGACACCGCCCGTGTGGAGGTGACCCGGCTCCTGGAGATGGACCCGACCTACGAGGACACCCTCTACCGCCTCACGTCCACCGGCGTCCGGTGGGTCCGGGACCGCCGGGCGAGCCGCACGCTGAGCCGGCTCGCCATGAACTACGTGGACCAGATGAACCTGGACTTCGCCGTGGCCTCGGGGGTGGCCATCGAGGTGAAGGGGAGCGCCGAGGTCATCGGCCAGGACGACTGCACGGGCGTCGACGGCACGGCCCTGGCCCTGCCCCAGGGGGGCTACTTCCTGGGCGACGAGGGCAACGTGCAGGGCTCGCCGAAGGTGGACAGCAGCTATGCCGACGCCACCACGCTGCTGGAGGCCACCGACGTGGACTGGACGGGCATCATCCAGGACACCCTCGTGGTGCCCGACTACTACGTGCCGCCCGATGCCTGGCCGGGCTCCTTCGGCTCCAACGACTATCCGGTCATCCGGATCACCGACGCCTCCATGACCCTGGACGGGGGACACTCGGGCCAGGGCACCATCATCGCCGAGGGGGACCTGAGCCTCCGGGGGAGCTTCGACTGGGGGGGGCTGATCCTGGCGGGCGGAGGGATCAACGTGGCCGGAGGGGCCCAGGTCCGGGGGGCCGTGGTGGAGGGGCTCAACATCCTCCTGGGGCAGAGCCCGTCCAGCAGCTCGGTCTCCAGCACGGGGAACGCCGAGGTCCGCCACGACTCGTGCGAGGTGGAGGCCGCGGTGGCCCAGGGGTTCCGGTGGGTGGCCGACGTTCCGGGCAGCCAGTCCGAGGTCATGGATCCCTGACCGGGCGGTCGTGGCGTCGACGCTGCCCACCGTCTATACTTTCAGCGGAGCCGCCGGCTCCGCGGCGCCGCCGGCGGCTCGACAGACGCTACCCGGATTCTCCACGGTCTCTTCATGATCTCATTCGGTCTCGGCCGGAAAAAGCGGACGGTGGGGCTGGACGTGGGGAGCGGCCTCCTGAAGGTGGCCGTGATGGACCACTCCGGCGACGGTCCCCGCCTGGAGGACGTGGCCTATCGGGCGGTGCCTCCGGGCGCCATCACCGACGGCGAGGTCACCGAGCCCGACGTCCTGGGCGACAGCATCGAGGACCTGTTCCGGGAGTCCGGCATCGACTCCCGGGAGGTGGCCGTGGCCCTGGACGGCCGGGACGTGATCATCAAGGCCATCGAGATGGACCGGATGTCCCAGGAGGACGCCCGGGAGGTGATCCGCTGGGAGGCCGAGCAGCACGTTCCCTTCGACATGGAGAACGTGCAGCTCGATTTCGTGATCACCGATCCCGAGGGCGAGGGGCTCGAGATGAACGTGCTCCTGGTGGCGGCCAAGCGGGACCTGGTGGAGCAGCGGGTCGGCTGGCTGAGGGAGCAGGGCCTGAAGCCCCGGATCGTCGACGTGGGCGCCTTCGCTCTCCACAACGCCCTGGAGTTCAACCATCCCGAGTCCCTCTCGGGCTTCTCCGCCCTGGTGGCCATCGGGCACTCCCGGACCGTGGTGAACGTCCTCGACGACGGCGTCCCCGTCATGAGCCGGGAGCTCTCGGCCGGGACGGTTCGCATCCGGCGCCGGCTGGAGCGGGAGTTCCAGGTGGGGGCCGAGGAGGCCGAGGCCGCCGTCCGGGGAGCCGAGGGCCCGGCGGGCCTGGACGAGGTGGTCTCCGGCGTGGCCCAGGAGATCGCCCGGGGGGTGGAGAGGAGCGCCCTCTTCCTGGAATCCCGGGAGGATTTCGGGACGGGCTACGAGATCGAGCTCGGCCGGCTGTGGGTGTGCGGCGGCGGCGTGGGGGTGCCGGGACTCGTGGAGGCCCTGGCCCGCCGGCTGGACGTGGAGACCCACGTGACGAACCCGCTGGCCCGCCTCTCCTCGCGGCCCGGAGGCCTGGGGGGGCCGGGGGCCGACCTCCCCCCCGCGGCCATGATGCAGGCCGTGGGTCTCGCGCTCCGGGGGGATTCCTGACGTGCTCCGCGTCAATCTCCTTCCCGAGGAGGAAAGGAAATCCGGCGAGGGAGGCTTCTCCCTGTCCCTGGAGGGCCTGCCCCGTCCCGGCGACCTGCTCACGGCGGCGTCGGACCCGTGGGGGCTGGCCCTGGCCATCGCCGCCCTGGCCGTGCTCCTGGCCGTGGGGGGGAGCTGGTATCTCCAGGCCCGGCACGCGGCTCAGCTGGAGGAGGGGTTGACCGCGGCCGTGGAGGACTCGGCCCGCCTGGCGGACCTCCGGGCCATGGACGACAGCCTCCGGGCCCAGCGGGAGGAGATCGAGCGCAGGCTCGGGCTGGTGGCCCGGCTGGACCGGGACCGGTTCGCGTGGGCCCGGATGATCCATGCCCTGGCCGCGGCCCTCCCCGAGCCCGCGTGGCTCGCCCGGGTCGAGGCGGAGCGCCCCCTGCCGGAGCTCCGGCTGCGGGTGGAGGGCGCGGCGGCCGATCCGCTGGCCGTCACCTCCTACGCCCGGGAGCTGGAGGGCTATGGGTGGATCGCGGGAGCCACCCTGGAGGGGACCTCCCGGCTGACCGGCGGTCCGGCCGGGTCCCAGTCGTTCGTCCTCACCGTGGACTACCGGCCCCCGGCGCGGGCCCCCGGGGGGAGCTGACGTGGCGCTCCTGCCGGAGAACCAGGACGACCAGCTCAAGTTCCTGGGGGTCGTGGTCCTCATGGGCCTGGCCGCCCTCTACTGGCTCTACTGGTACGCTCCCCGGTCCGACGAGCTCCAGGCCCGGGAGGAGCGCGTCTCCCAGATGGAGTTCGAGAACCGCCGGGCCGAGGTCCGGGTGGGCAACCTGGACGAGCTCCGCCAGGAGCTGGACGCCCGTCGGTCCGCCATGGAGGAGCTGGAGCGGCTGATCCCCTCCCGTGCCGAGGTCTCGGGGCTGTACGATCAGATCACCCGGATCAGCCAGGGCCTGGGCCTGGAGCTGGTGAGCGTCTCTCCCCGGCCCATGGTCCGGGAGGAGGGGCAGTACTTCTACCGGCAGCGCTGGTCCATGGTGATCGAGGGGGGCTACCACGAGATCGGGCGCTTCCTGAGCGACGTGGCGTCCATGAGCCGGCTGGTCCGGCCGGCGGTGAGCCGAGTGGCGCCCCCGTCGGAAGTGGGGGAGGAGGACGGCGACGGGGGTACCGTGCGGGCCGAGCTGGACCTGGAGACCTTCGTGCTCCCGCCGGCGGACGCCTCGCCGGAGGGGGCGGGGAGCGACGGCGCCGGGGGAGGTGGGGCCGGTGAGTAGGACGATCGCGGCCGCTCTCGTGGCGGGAGGGCTCCTCCTCGGGGCCGCCGTGACGACGGCCCCGGCCCAGGAGGCCGGGAGCTATTCGGTCCCGTCGGACTCGCTGACCACCCCGGACCCCCTGGGACTCCTGGAGCAGGGGGCGGCGGGCTTCGCCCCCCGGGACGAGTTCGTCTATCCGTTGGGGAACCGGCGGAATCCCTTCCGTTCGCCGGCCGAGCGAGGCCAGGGAGGGCCGAGCTTCGACGCCCTCTCCCTGAGCGGGATCATCTACGCGCCCGAGACGGGGAGCGTGGCGGTGGTGGTGGACCGGGCCTCGGGACGGCGCTACCGTCTGCGGGTGGGGGATCGGGTGGGGAGCGCTCGGCTGGTGGCGGTGGAACGGGATCGGGCCGTGTTCCAGGTCACCGCCTACGGGACCAGCCGGCGGGCGGTGCTCCAGATTCGCGATTCGCGAGAGCGGGAACTCCAGTGACGAGGACGCTACGGGTATGAAGACCTCCACGCGCGGGATTCCCACCTCCATCGGTCAGGCACTCGGCGTCGCCGTGCTCGTGCCCGCCCTGGCGTGGGCCGTGCCGGATCTCGGCGACGCTCCCGTGGGCGACGTCACGGGCGTCCAGATCGTGGCCGACGACGGCGAGACGGTGGTCGCCGTGGACGCGGACGCGGGGATCTCGGCCCGACAGTTCGTCCTCGGGGATCCCCCCCGGCTGGTCGTGGACCTCGAGGGCGCTCGCCACGCCCTCCCGCGGCGCTCGTTCGGCGGGATCGGACGGGGAGGGGTGGTGGGCCTCACCAGCAGCCAGTTCCAGTCCGACGTGGTGCGGCTGGTGGTCGAGCTCACCGCCGAGCCCGAGTACACCCGGCTGGAGCGGGACGGCGGCACGCTGGAGGTGCGGTTCCCCAACCGGGGCGAGGCGTTCGAACCCTGGAGCTCGGAGGCCGGCGGCGGCGCGGGCTCCGCCGCCGCGGGCGGGGCGGCCACGGCGGCGGACGTCCCGGGCGGGGACGGCGCCGACGGGGCCGCCGGGCGGGTGGACCTGCAGGAGGCCCAGCCCCGGATCAGCGTGACCTACGACAGCGCCAGCATGCTGGACGTCCTGGCGGGGTTCTCCGAGTTCTCCGGCATGTCCATCGTTCCCGGGAGCGACGTGGCGGAGATGACCGTCCGGGGCGTCTCCGTGAACGATCAGCCGTGGGACGTGGCGCTGGACGCCATCCTCTCGGCCCACGGCCTGGGCTGGCGGGAGTCGGGAGAGGGGATCATCGTGGTGAACGACCTGGAGGAGCTGGCCGCCCGGGACACGCTGGCCACCGAGACCCGGGTCCTCCGGATCAACTACGCGTCGGCCGATTCGGTGGCCTCCGTGCTCCGGGAGCTGGCCACGCCGGACCGGGGGCAGGTGGTGGCCTACGGGGAGGCGAACTCGGTCATCGTCACCGACCGCCCCCAGGTGGTGAGCCGCATGGACTCGCTGGTGGGGTCCCTGGACCGCCGGACGCCCCAGGTCTCCATCGAGGCGAAGATCATCTTCGTGGACCGGACGAACGTGAACGCCCTGGGGATCGTCTACGACCTGAAGGACCTCTCCCGGGAGACCGGGTTCACCCAGGTCATCCCCACCGAGGGGATCGAGCCGGGCCAGGGGGAGGAGCAGGGCGGTGGCGGCCAACAGCAGCAGCAGCAGCGGCAGTTCCCGTACACCGTGGACTTCGGGGGCTCGAGCATCGCGTCCCTGGCCAACGCCAACGACCGGGTGGCGTCCCCCAGCCTCCGGATCCTGGCCAACACCGTCTTCGGCGGCTTCTCCCTCACGGCCTTCCTGGACGCCCTGCGCTCGCAGCAGCTCTCCGACGTGGAGGCCGCCCCCTCGATCCAGGTGCTGGACAACCACTCGGCCTACGTGCAGGTGGGCGAGCGTACGCCGATCCGGGTCCTGGAATCCGGGGCCCAGCTCGAGGAGGCCCAGGTGAACGTCCAGTTCGAGGACACGGGGATCATCATGGAGGTCACGCCCCACATCACCAACAACAACCAGGTCCTCATCGACCTGCGGGCCGAGCGCTCCGGGCTCCAGCTGGGCCTCTCCGACGTGGGCTTCAACTTTACCCGGCAGGTGGGCGAGACCCGACTACTCCTGGACGACGGCGAGACCGGGGCCATCGCCGGCCTCACGCTCACCGAGGTGAGCCGCAGCGAGAGCGGTATCCCGATCCTCATGGATCTGCCCCTCATCGGCGGGCTGTTCCGGACCACCCGGAGCAACGAGCGGAAGCAGGACCTCATCATCCTGGTCACGCCTCACATCGTGGAGTCGGACCTCAGCGGGGCCGCCCCCACCTCCTGAGCCGCCGGCGAGGGGAACAACCGGTCCGGCAGGGCATACCGGTGCCCATCGGGCGCCGGCAGGAACGCCGGTGCCAGCTCGAACCCGTTCGTCCGAGGACGGGCCCTCGTCCAGTCACCGTTCACCCAGCTCCAGGGGCGGGATGTCCATGCAGCGACACTTCACCTTCACCACGGCCGGAGAATCCCACGGAAAGGGGGGCGTGGTCGTCGTGGAGGGCGTCCCCGCCGGGGTCCCCCTCGTGCCCCGGGACATCGCCTATCATCTGGCCAGACGCCAGATGGGATACGGCCGTGGCGGCCGGATGGAGATCGAGGACGACGCCGGGGAGATCCTGAGCGGCGTTCGCCTGGGCGAGACCATCGGCTCGCCCCTCACCGTGCTGATCCCGAACAGGGACTTCGAGAACTGGGCGACGGCCATGTCGGTGGAGCCGCGCCCGGAGGCCTCCGCCGACGAGCTGGAGCGGGTCCACCTCCCGCGCCCCGGCCACGCCGACCTCGTGGGCGTCCTGAAATACGACCGCGACGACGCCCGGGACGTCCTCGAGAGATCCAGCGCCCGCGAGACCGCGGCCCGGGTGGCGGCGGGCGCGGTGGCCCGGAAGCTCCTGGCCCAGTTCGGCGTGGAGATCGGGAGCCACGTGACCCGGCTGGGCGGCGTGGACGCCGAGGGCCCCGTGGAGCTCCCGGAGGACATCAACTCCGCCAGCGACGCGTCGCCGGTCCGGTGCCTCGATCCGGAGGCCTCCGAGCGGATGATCGAGGCCATCGACGCGGCGGGGGAGGTGGGGGACACCCTGGGCGGCGTCTTCGAGGTGGTGGCCCGCGGCGTGCCGGCCGGCCTCGGCAGCCACGTCTCCTGGGACCGGCGCCTGGACGGACGTCTCGCAGGCGCCATGATGTCCATCCAGGCCATGAAAGGGGTGGAGATCGGCATGGGCTTCGGCGTCACCGAGGTGCGCGGCTCCGACGTCCACGACGAGATCGAGTACGCCCCCGAGAGCCGGCGGACGGGTGGCTTCGCCCGCCGCCGGAACAACGCCGGCGGCACCGAGGGGGGCATGACCACGGGCGAGCCCCTGGTGGTGCGGGTGGCCATGAAGCCCCTGAGCTCCCTCCAGCGGCCCCTGGACAGCGTGGACCTCACCTCCCTGGAGAAGGCGAAGGCCGTGCGGGAGCGGAGCGACGTCTGCGCCGTGCCCGCCGCGGGGGTGGTGGGCGAGGCCATGATGGCGCTGGTGGTGGCCGACGCGTTCCGGGAGAAGTTCGGAGGGGACTCCCTGGCGGAGATGCGCGACAACTACGATGCCTATCTCGAGCGGATCAACCGACGGAGCTTCCGGCCCGACGAGTGAGCCGGCGTGCCGGGTGGTCCTGGTGGGCTTCATGGCCTCCGGGAAGACCACGGTGGGGCGGCTCGTCGCCGAGCGCACGGGGTGGCGCTTCGTGGACCTGGACCGGGAGGTGGAGCGCGCGGCCGGCCGGTCGGTGGAGGAGATCTTCCGCTCGGGGGGCGAGGAGGCGTTCCGGGAGCTGGAGGCCCGCGTCACCCGGGAGACGGATCTCCCGGAGCGGGCGGTGGTGGCCACCGGAGGCGGCTGGATGGCCCGGCCGGAGCTCCGTGACCGGTGGGAGGGGGCGGTCCGGGTCTGGCTCGAGGTGGAGCCCGGCGACGTGATGGCGCGGCTCGGGGACCGGGTCGGGTCCCGCCCCCTGCTGGCCGGCGATTCGCCGGCCCGGTCGGCCCGGGCCATCCTGGAGCGCCGGCGGGAGGACTACGCCCGGGCCGAGGTCCGGGTCGACACCACGGAGCGGAGCCCGGAGGAGGTGGCCGACGAGGTCCTCCGCCGCGTGGCCGATCACGTCGGGGGCCCGCCGGCCGAGTGGAGCACGGGGATGACTCCGGAACGGGAAGGCGAATAGAGCGCATGGCGGCGAGCGACGAGGGAACGAACGGGTCGGGCGGCGGACACCTGGTGGTGGTGGAGTCGCCGGCGAAGGCCCGGACGCTGGAGAAGTACCTGGGCCGGGACTACCGCGTCGAGGCGTCGGTGGGCCACGTCATGGACCTGCCCAGGAGCGACCTCGGCGTGGACACCGACGGCGACTTCGATCCGGAGTACGTGACCATCGAGGGGAAGGACCAGGTGCTCCGGGCCCTCCGGGAGGCGGCCCGGGAGTCCGCCGACGTGTACCTGGCCACAGACCCCGATCGCGAGGGAGAGGCCATCGCCTACCACATCGCCACCCAGCTCGGCTATCCCGAGGGGGACGGCGACCGGTTCCGCCGCGTCACGTTCCACGAGATCACGAAGGACGCGGTGGTGCGGGCCTTCGACGAGCCCGGGGACATCGACATGCGACGGGTCCAGGCCCAGCAGGCCCGTCGCATCCTGGACCGGCTGGTGGGATACAGGCTGTCGCCGCTCCTGTGGAAGAAGATCGCCCGGGGCCTGTCGGCCGGCCGGGTCCAGTCGGTGGCGGTCCGCCTCCTGGTGGCCCGGGAGCGGGAGCGCCGCGCCTTCCGGGTCTCCCGCTACTGGGACCTGAAGGCGAGCCTCGAGAAGGAGGGAGAGCCCTTCGAGGCGGAGCTGGTGGCCCTGGACGGTACCCGGCTGGCCTCGGGACGGGACTTCGACGAGACCACCGGCGAGCTCCAGGAGGGCCGGGAGGTGGTGGTCCTGGACCAGGGCCGGGCGGCGGCGCTCCGGGAACGGCTCGAGGGAGCCGATTTCACCGTGACCTCGGTGGAAGAGCGCACCTCGACCCGGAGCCCCTATCCCCCCTTCACCACCTCCAGCCTCCAGCAGGAGGCGAACCGGAAGCTGAACATGAGCGCCCGGCAGACCATGTCGGCGGCCCAGAGCCTGTACGAGGCGGGACACATCACCTACATGCGGACCGATTCGGTGAACCTCTCCGAGGGGGCCATCCGGGCCATCCGTTCCCGGGTGGAGGGCAAGTACGGCGAGACGTACCTGCGGGGGAAGCCCCGGCGCTACCGGACGACGTCGAAGGCGGCCCAGGAGGCCCACGAGGCGATCCGGCCCGCCGGCACCGACATGAAGACCTCCCGGGAGCTGGGCCTCCGGGGGCGGGAGAAGGCGGTCTACGACCTCATCTGGAAACGGACCCTGGCCACCCAGATGGAGGACGCGCGCCAGCGTCACCTGAAGGTGGTCCTCCGCGCCGGCGACGCCGAGTTCCGGGCGACGGGCAAGATCCTGGACTTCGCGGGCTTCTTCCGGGCCTACGTCGAGGGGAGCGACGATCCCGAGGCGGTGCTGGAGGACCGGGAGATCCTGCTCCCGCCCCTGGAGGAGGGGGAGACGGTGGACCTGCGCGAGCTCGAGACCGTGGAGCACGAGACCCGGCCGCCGTCCCGCTATACGGAGGCCGCCCTGGTCGAGGAGCTGGAGGCCGAGGGCATCGGCCGTCCCAGCACCTACGCGGCCATCATCTCCACCATCCAGGACAGGGGCTACGCCGAGAAGCGGGGCAAGCAGCTGGTGCCCACCTGGACCGCCTTCGCCGTGACCGGACTCCTGGAGGAGCACTTCCCCGACCTGGTGGACACGGGCTTCACCGCCCGGATGGAGGAGGTCCTGGACGAGATCGCCGCGGGCGAGGTGGACTGGCGGGAGTACCTGGCCGAGTTCTACCGGGGCGCGGACGGATTCGAGGCCCGCCTGGAGCGGAACGAGGAGTCCATCGATCCCCGGGAGGCCTCCACCATCCAGCTCCCCGACCTGGAGCCCCGGGTCCGGATCGGGCGGTTCGGCCCCTATCTGGAGCTGGCCCGGGACGGCGACCGGGTCACCGCGTCGGTGCCCGAGGGGGTGGCCCCGGCGGACCTGAGCAACGAGGAGGCCGTGAAGCTCCTGGAGCGGAAGGCCCGGGGGCCGCTGGAGCTGGGGGCCCACCCCGAGACCGGCGAGCCCGTCTACCTGCGGACGGGCCGCTACGGCGCGTACGTCCAGCTGGGCGAGGGCGAGGGGGACGAGAAGCCCAGGCGGGTCTCGGTCCCCGACGGGATGGAGTTCGAGGAGGTCACCCTGGACGTGGCCGTGAAGCTCCTCTCCATGCCCTATCCCGTGGGGGAACACCCCGAGACCGGGAAGCCGGTGAAGGTGGGGATCGGGCGCTACGGCCCCTACGTGGTCCACGACGGCGACTTCCGCTCGCTGAAGGCCGGCGACGATCCCCTGGACGTCTCCTTCGACCGGGCCATGGAGCTCCTGTCCGAGCCCGGGAAGGGAGGTCGTCGGAGCCGGAGCTCCCGGGAGATCCGGGAGCTGGGCGCGCATCCCGACGACGGGGGGCCGGTGCGGCTCATGGACGGCCGCTACGGACCCTACGTGAAGCACCGCCGGACCAACGCCTCCCTCCCCAGAGGCACCGATCCCGACGAGATGACGCTGGAGTGGGGTCTGGAGCTGCTGGAGCGGAAGCGTAAGAAAGGCGAGAAGAAGAGCGGGTAGCGGCGCCCCGCCCGACCGGGAGGGATCATGACCCCAGCGGATGGAGCCGATGGACGGGGCGCCCCCGCCGAGTCCGGCGTTCCGGAGGGCCGCCGTCCGGCGGTGACCGAGTTCCTCCGGTACGCCGAGCTGGAGCGCGGGCTCTCGCCCCGCACCGTCCGGGCCTACGGGCGGGACCTGGACCAGTTCTCCGAGTTCCTGGTCCGGCACCTCGGCCGCGCCGACGCCGACTGGTCCGGGGTGGACCGGCTGGCCATCCGCTCCTTCCTGGGGGAGCTGGAGCGGAAGGGGCTGGCCCGGAGCACCATGGCCAGGAAGCTCTCGGCGGTGCGGTCCTTCTTCCGCTTCCTCCACCGGAACGAGCGCGTGGAGGGGAACCCCGCCCGCGCGGTCCGCTCGCCCCGCAGGGGACGCACCCTCCCCGGCTACCTGGGGTCCGACGAGCTGGATGGCCTCCTGGACCGGCTCCGGGAGGAGGCCGGGGCCGACGGCGGCTTCCTGGCCACCCGGAACCGGGCGCTGCTGGAGCTCATCTACTCCTGCGGGCTGCGGCTGGGCGAGGTCCACCAGCTGGACCGCCAGGACCTGGACCTCCGGTCCGGCGAGGTCCGGGTCACCGGGAAGGGCCGGAAGGAACGGATCGTGCCCGTGGGGAGGAAGGCGGCGGAGGCGCTGGAGAGCTACCGCCGGGCCCTCCGGGAGGACGGACCGACGCGACGGAGGGGCCTCGGTGGTCCGGGGGGCGGCTCGCCCGGGGGCCGGGAGGATCCGCCCCGGGCCCCCCTCTTCCTGTCCCGGCGGGGAGGGCGGCTGTCCCGGCGCCAGATCCAGCGGGTGGTGGGCGACGCCCTGGAGCGGGTGGCCGAGGGGGAGGGCCTGTCCACCCACGCCCTGCGGCACTCCTTCGCCACCCATCTCCTGGACGCCGGCGCCGACCTGATGGCGGTGAAGGAGCTGCTGGGACACGCCAGCCTCTCCACCACGCGAATCTACACCCACACCTCCGTGGAACAGCTCAGGCGGGAGTACCGACGGGCGCATCCCCGGGGAGACGATCGATGACGGGAGGAGACATGACGGCCCACGGTGCAGGCGGACCGTTCCACGCCACCACGATCCTGTGCGTCCGGCGGGACGGCCGGGTGGCCATCGGTGGCGACGGTCAGGTCACCATGGACGAGACGGTGATGAAGGCCCGGGCGCGGAAGGTCCGGACCATGAAGGACGGGAACATCCTGGCGGGTTTCGCCGGGAGCGTGGCCGACGCCTTCACCCTGTTCGAGAAGTTCGAGGCCCAGGTGGACCGGTATCCCCGGAACCTGGAGCGGGCGGCCGTGGAGCTGGCCAAGGAGTGGCGGAGCGACAAGCTGCTCCGTCGCCTGGAGGCCCTGCTGGCGGTGGCCGACCGGGAGCACAGCTTCCTCATCTCCGGCGGCGGCGAGGTCATCGCCCCCGACGACGGGATCCTGGCCGTGGGCTCCGGCGGCGCCTACGCCCTGGCCGCGGCCCGGGCCCTCCGGAGCGAGTCGGACCTGCCGGCGCCCGACCTGGTGCGGCGCGCCCTGGAGATCGCCGGGGAGATCTGCGTGTACAGCAACCTCGAGATCACCGTGATCGAGCTCGACCAGGACGAGGACTGACGCCATACCATGACCGACTTCCAGGACGACCCGGGAGGGACCGCCGCCCCGGCCGACGCCCCGGGCTCCGACGCCGCGGGCCCGGCTGCCGGCGACGACGAGGCCCGCTCCGGCCTCCCCGACCTGACGCCCCGCGAGATCGTCTCGGCGCTGGACGAGTACGTCATCGGCCAGGACGACGCCAAGCGGTCGGTGGCCATCGCCCTCAGGAACCGCTGGCGGCGCCGGAAGGTGGAGGGGGAGCTGCAGGAGGAGATCCTCCCGAACAACATCATCCTCATCGGGCCCACGGGCGTGGGGAAGACGGAGATCGCCCGACGGCTGGCCCGGCTGGCCGGAGCGCCCTTCATCAAGATCGAGGCGTCCAAGTTCACCGAGGTGGGCTACGTGGGCCGGGACGTGGAGTCCATGGTCCGGGACCTGGTGGGCGCCGCGGTGAACCTGATCCGCTCGGAGAAGGAGGAGGCGGTGGAGGACGCCGCCGAGGAGCGGGTGGAGGAGCGCCTCCTGGACCTGCTCCTGCCTCCGGCGAGCGACGACGGCCCGGGCTCGGGTCAGGCGTCGGGAGGCGCCGCCTCCGGCTCCTCCGGCGGCACGGGCCGCCGGTTCGTGGTCTCCTCCGGCGGACAGGCCGCCGAGGAGTCCGGCCCGGGTGACGGCCCGGGCGAGGCGGCCCCGCCAGAGGGCGAGGACGCCGCGGCGGGCGCCACCGGAGCCACCGCCGCCGGGACCGCCGGGGACAGCCGTCGCCGGACCCGGCAGAAGATCCGCGACCTCCTGAGGGCGGGGAAGCTGGAGGACCGGACCGTGGAGGTGGAGGTCACCGAGAGCAGCGCGCCCATGCTGGACCTCCAGGGGCCCGGGATGGAGGGCCTGGAGTGGAACCTGGGCGAGATGCTCGGGGAGATGATGCCGAAGAAGACCAAGCGCCGGGAGGTCACCGTGGCCGAGGCCCGGCGGATCCTCATGGGACAGGAGCTGGACCGCCTGGTGGACCAGGACGAGGTGGTGGACGAGGCCCTGGATCGGGCCGAGACCATGGGGATCATCTTCCTGGACGAGCTGGACAAGGTGGCGGTGGGCCGCGGCGAGGGGGGCGGCGGAGGACCCGACGTGAGCCGCGAGGGCGTCCAGCGGGACATGCTCCCCATCGTGGAGGGCTCCACCGTCCAGACCAAGTACGGCATGGTGGACACCGACCACATCCTCTTCATCGCCGCCGGCGCCTTCCACGTGGCCGACCCGTCGGACCTGATCCCGGAGCTCCAGGGCCGGTTCCCCATCCGGGTGGAGCTGCACAAGCTGGGCGAGGAGGAGTTCGCCCGGATCCTCCGGGAGCCCCGGAACGCGCTGCTCACCCAGTACCGGGCCATGGTCCGGAGCGAGGGGGCGGAGCTGGAGTTCACCGACGACGCCGTCCAGGAGATCGCCCGGGTGGCCGCCGAGGTGAACGACCGGTCGGAGAACATCGGCGCACGGCGGCTCCACACGGTCCTCACCACCCTGCTGGACCACGTGATGTTCGGCCTGCCCGAGGAGGGCGGGGGCGAGACCATCCGCATCGACGCCGAGGAGGTCCGGGAGCGGCTCGCCGACATCGTCGACGACGAGGATCTCCGGCGCTACATCCTGTAGGCCGGCACGCGTCCTGCCCGCCCCATCGGCGGATCCCACCGACCTCCGTGAATTCCACACAGGAGCCGAGCGAGTGAGCGACTACCCCGGCCACCGGCACTTCCTATCCCTGGCCGACTGGAGCGGCGACGACCTGCGGGCGACCCTGGAGGAGGCGGAGCGGCTGAAGCGGAACCGCCGCTCCGGCGACCGGGGGGAGCGTCCCCTGGCCGGCAGGAGCCTGGGGATGATCTTCGCCAAGAGCTCCACCCGGACCCGCGTCTCCTTCGAGGTGGGCACCTACGAGCTGGGCGGCCATGCCCTGTTCCTGTCGGCCCGGGACATCCAGCTCGGCCGGGGCGAGCCCATCGCCGACACCGCGCGGGTGCTGTCCCGCTACGTGGACGGGGTGATGATCCGGACCTTCGCCCAGTCCGACGTCCGGGAGATGGCCGCCCACGCCGACGTGCCGGTGATCAACGGCCTCACCGACCTGCTCCATCCCTGCCAGGTGCTGGCCGACGTCTTCACGGCCCGCGAGGAGTTCGGCCCGGAGCTGGAGGGAACCGCCGTGGCCTGGATCGGCGACGGGAACAACATGGCCCACTCGTGGCTCAACGCAGCCCGACGGTTCGGCCTGCGCCTGCGCCTGGCCTGCCCCGAGGGCTACGATCCCGACGCGGAGATCCTGGCCGCCGCTCGCCGGGAGGCCGACGTGGAGCTGATGCGGTCGCCGGCCGAGGCGGCCGAGGGCGCCCGGGTGGTGACCACCGACGTGTGGGCCTCCATGGGCCAGGAAGACGAGAAGGCGCGGCGGGAGCGCGACTTCGAGGGCTACCGGGTGAGCGGGGAGATCATGGCCCGGGCCGCCGACGACGCCATCTTCCTCCACTGCCTGCCGGCGCACCGCGGCGAGGAGGTCACCGCCGACGTCATCGACGGGCCGCGCTCCCGGGTGTGGGACGAGGCCGAGAACCGGCTCCACGTCCAGAAGGCGGTGATGGTTCGCTTAATGCGGGGGTAGGTGTGGGCGAGGGCGGCGCCGCGACGGAGGCCCCTCGGACGAGCGGGCTGTCCGCTTCGCTTCCAGAGGCTCGTCTCGGGACCTCCGACGCGGCGCCTCCTCCACACTGGTGGGGGGAGTTGGGCAGAACGACCGATCGGTCCTGAAGAAATTGTACGGGGGACAGTGATGGCGGAGGGGTCTGGAGAGGAGCTGAAGAGGACGCCGCTCTACGACGTGCACCGGGAGCTGGAGGCGCGGCTGGTGCCGTTCGGGGGGTTCGCCATGCCCGTGCAGTACGCCGACGGGATCCGGGCGGAGCACCGCCGGGTCCGGGAGGCGGTGGGGCTCTTCGACATCTCCCACATGGGCGAGTTCCGGGTCCGCGGCCCCGACGCCGCGGCCTTCGTCTCCCACGCCACCACCAACGATCCCACGACCCTCACGCCCGGCGAGCAGGCGCAGTACAGCTGCATGTGCCTGGAGGACGGGGGCATCGTGGACGACCTGGTGATCTACCGGCTGGACGAGGACGACTTCCGCCTGGTGGTGAACGCCGCGAACATCGAGAAGGATCTGGATCACCTGGAGGGGCTGGCCGACGGGTTCGACGCCGAGCTGGTCGACGAGAGTCGGGAGGTGGCGCTCCTGGCGGTCCAGGGTCCGGCGGCGGAGGACGTGGTGGCGCCGCTGGCCTCGGTGGACGTCTCGGAGATCGGCTTCTACCGCTTCCGGCGGGGTTCGGTGGCGGGGGCCGACGGCGTGATCAGCCGCACCGGCTACACCGGCGAGGACGGCTTCGAGCTGTACGTGGCGGCCGGCGACGCCCCGGATCTCTGGCGGGAGCTCATGGCCGCCGGCCGGGACGCGGGCATCGGGCCCGCCGGCCTGGGCGCCCGGGACACCCTCCGGCTGGAGATGGGGTATGCTCTCTACGGACACGACATCGACCAGGAGACCACGCCCCTGGAGGCCCGCCTGGGCTGGCTCGTGAAGCTGGAGAAGGGGGACTTCGTGGGCCGGGACGCGCTGCGCAGGCAGAAGGAGGAGGGCGTGGAGCGGCGCCTCGCCGGCTTCCGGCTCACCGAGCGGGGCTTCCCCCGGCCGGACTACGAGGTGATCGTGGACGGCGACCCCGTGGCCCGGGTCCGGAGCGGCACGGTGAGCCCCACCCTGGGGTACGGCATCGCCACCGCGTACCTCCCCCCGGAGCTGGGGGAGGGGGACCCGGTGGCGGTACGGATCCGGGATCGGACGGTGCCGGGCGAGGTGGCGTCGCTGCCCTTCTATACGGAGGGCTCCCTCAAGCGCTGACGACCCCGTGGCAAGAATCTTCATCGACACCGAGGATCTCGAGTCGGCCGTGGCCGTGCGGGAGGCGGTCCAGGCCGACGGCCACGAGATCGAGATGGTGGAGTCGCGTTCGGAGCTGGAGTCCCGGAGCCGGGGGGACGAGGACGAGATCGCCCTCGTCCTGACCGGCGATCCCGAGAGGAGGGCCGCCCGCGCCATGGCGGCGTGGATCTCGGAGCGGATCCCGCGGCCCCCGCTGGTGGCCGTGGTGCGGGACCTGGAGAGCGACGAGCGCCAGGCCCTGGCCGACCGTCTGGAGCTGGACGACTGCCTCGCCGGTCCCCCCTCCGGGGAGGAGGTCCTCACCGTCCTGGACCACCAGCTCGACCGGTTCGAGCTCCAGCTCGAGACGGGGATCGTGGGGCGGACCGAGATCATGCGGGAGGTCCTGGAGCGGATCCAGCTCATCGGTCCGGTACGGTCCACGGTCCTGCTCACGGGGGAGAGCGGCACGGGCAAGGAGCTGGCCGCCCGGGCCATCCACGGGCTCTCGCCCCGCCGGAACAGCGCCTTCATCCCGGTGAACTGCGCCGCCCTCCCCGAGTCCCTCCTGGAGTCCGAGCTCTTCGGCCACGAGAAGGGCGCCTTCACCGGCGCCACCTCCCGGCGGAAGGGGATGTTCGAGCTGGCCGACGGGGGCACCCTCCTGCTGGACGAGATCTCGGAGATGCCCCCGCCCCTGCAGACGCGGCTCCTGCGGGTGCTGGAGAACCGGCGCTTCATGCGGGTGGGCGGGGAGACGGAGATCGAGGTGAACGTCCGGGTCCTGGCCGCCACCAACCGGGACCTGCGGGAGGCGGTGCAGACGGGCGAGTTCCGGCGGGACCTCTACTACCGCCTGAACGTGCTCCACGTGGAGCTCCCGCCGCTCCGGAAGCGGAAGGCCGACATCCCCGTCCTGGTACGCCGGTTCGTGAAGGAGTTCAGCGAGTCCCACGAGACCGACTTCAAGGGGATCGCCCCCGAGACCATGGAGATCCTCCTGGACTACAGCTGGCCCGGCAACGTCCGGGAGCTCCGGAACCTGGTGGAGTCCATGGTGGTGCTGGCGCCGGGCTCGGTGATCCGTCCCGACGACGTCCCGCCGGAGATCCGGTCGGGTCGGGGCCGGTCCATGCTCCCGGCCCGAAGGGAGGACTCCACCGCGCCACTCGTGGCCGCCGGCGAAGGGCCCCCGGAGGCCGGGGCCGAGGGGTCGGCGGCCGGGAGCGGACGCCCGCCGGAGCTCGACTTCGTCTTCCGGACCCTGGTGGACCTGAAGATGGACGTGGAGGACCTCCGGCAGGAGTTCGACCGCTTCCGGGAGCAGCATCCGGAGCTGGCCGCCGGCGAGGGCCACGAGCGACGGGGCACGGAGATCGAGATCCCGGTCCTGGAGGAGATGATCGAGGAGGGGCGCTCGGCCCGGGCCCGGGACGCCGACGGCGACGGCGAGCCCGACGGCGCCGGGGAGCGTGGCGGAGTGCCCCCGGCGGCCGAGGGGCCCGCGGAGGCTGGCGGCGAGGAGGAGCGGACGGTGCCCGGAACCGCCTACGAGCCGGAGGTGGACGAGGAGGGCGAGCAGCCGCAGGAGCCGGAGGACGACGGACCCCTCATCACCTTCGAGCCCGGCATGTCCATGAAGGAGCTGGAGCGGGAGGCCATCGTGGCCACCCTGCAGGAGGTGGACGGGAACCGCCGGAAGGCGGCCGAGAAGCTGGAGATCGGCGAGCGGACCCTCTACCGGAAGCTCAAGGAGTACGACATCGATCTCTGACGGCTCCTGCTCCGAGCCAGCCCGGTGAGCTCAGCAGTCCGCTTGCGCCCCCCGGTCCGATAGCCCGCGGGCGCCTTCCAGCCACCTTGGTAGATTCGTCCATCGAGTCTCAAAGCCCGCCTCCACCGCCTCCGCGGATGGTCGAGCCTCCCCACCTCCGCGGATGCGTCAACGGCCACGCCTCCGCGGATGCGTCAACACCGCCCGAGTGTTGAGAGGCCGGGTTGTTGAGAATCCTGTCGCGTTAGCACGGGAATCCGGGGATGGGGCGACACCGGGGCCGTAGACGGATTCCCGATAGGGGGTTGACAGGATTCGGGGTTCGGGATGGCTGCGGTCCCGACCCCGCCCTCCGGTCCCCGCCTCGCGCCCCTCGTCCGCCCCCTACCGCCCCCGGTGGCCCCGAGCCCCCTCCGACGCCTCGGAGCCCCCGATCTCACGGCGAGGAGCCCATCTGAAGACCGAAAATCCGGCCGATTATATTGTCTTCGGTATCTGTTCGGTGTTCAGTCCCACAGGGAGAGCTCCCATGATCCACCCCGCATCCGCCCCGCAGAACGATGCTGCCCTCCAGCCTGCCGATCCCCCGGCCGCCGGCGAGAGACCCGCCCCTCCCGACGACTCGACCCACGAGCCCCTGAACCCCTGGCCCCGGGACCCGGAGGCGCGCCGTGCGCGGGAGCGGGAGGTGGACGCGCTGGGCGACGACATCGCGCGCCTGTCGGCCCACCTGGAGGCAGCCGCCTACCGGCTGCTGGTCATGATCCGGGCGTTCGACCACTGGCGGGGCTGGCACCGGGACGGAGCGAAGAGCTGTGCCCAGTGGCTGGCCTGGCGCACGGGGATCACGCCGGGGGCGGCCCGGGAGCGGGTCCGGGTGGCGCGGGCGCTGGCCGAGCTGCCGGCGCTGAGCGAGGCGCTCTCCCGGGGCGAGCTGAGCTACTCGGTGGCCCGGGTCCTCACCCGGGTGGCCACGCCGGACAACGAGGAGGAGCTGGTGGAGCTGGCCGGCCAGGTGCCGGCCTCCCAGGTGGCCCGGCTGGTCCGCCGGTGGCAGGCCTCCGACAGGGCGATCGCTAAGCTGGTGGCCGAGGAACGGGAGCGCCACCAGGGCCGCGAGCTGTGGCTCACGCCGGCGGCGAGCGGCAGCTGGCGGATCCACGGCCGGCTGGACCCCGAGGCGGGGGCCGTCCTGAAGAAGGCGCTGGAGGCGGCCGAGGAGGAGCTCTACCGGACGCGGAAGACGGAGGAGATGTTAGCGGAGGAGGACGCGGCGGCCGAGGCCGCCCGGGAGGCGCCCGTCCCCCGGCGGCGGCGATGGGCCGACGCCCTGGGGCTGGTGGCCGAGGCCGCCCTGGGCGAGGGGCTGCGGACGGAGGCGGGCGGGGTGGTGGGCCGCGCCGAGCGCTTCCAGGTGGTGGTGCGCGTGGCCGCGGAGACGCTGGCGGGGATCGAGGAGGCAGGGGAGGCGCCGGAGGGGGCGGCCGCTCCGGGTCCCGCCGAGGCGCCCGAGATCGACGGCGGGCCCGACCTGTTCGCCGGTACCGCCCGCCGGCTGGCCTGCGACTGCTCCACGGTGGAGATGACCCGGGGAAGCGACGGGAGCGTCCTCGATGTGGGACGCAAGCGGCGCCGGCCGCCGACGGCGCTCCGCCGGGCGCTCGACGCCCGGGACCGGGGGTGCCGGTTCCCGGGCTGCGGGAGCCGCTACTGCCAGTCCCACCACATCGTCCACTGGACCCGGGGCGGGCCCACGGCGCTGGAGAACCTGGCGCTGCTGTGCCGCCGCCACCACCGGTTCGTACACGAAGGCGGCTGGCGGATGGCCCTGGACGGGGCGGACCGGACGGTGCGCTTCATCCGGCCCGACGGGCGGGAGCTGCCGCCGGTGCCGGCGCCGGAGGCCGTGCCCGAGGATCCGGTGGGCGCCCTGGAGCGCGAGCAGCGGGCCCTGGGGATCGACGAGTGGACCGCCACCCCGGACTGGGACGGCGGAGAGATGGATGTGGACTTCGCCCTGGAGGCCCTCGCGCCGCCGCTTCCGCCGCGCAGAGCGCCAACGCCGGACTCCCTCCGGCGCCTCCGGGGCGGCGGCCCGGGAATCGTCTCTACCGCCCTCGCCGGCCGGCGGGGAACGGGCGACCTCTGATCCCCCCGGTCCTCTCAACAACCATGGCTCTCAACACACGAGCCGAGTTGACGCATCCGCGGATGGGTGAGTGTTGATGCATCCGCGGAGGTGTCTCCCTTGAGAGAGGGGCCGGAGGCTCCGCCGCCCTGAGGCCGCCCGTCCGGGAGCCCGGAGGGGAAGCTCCCGGGCGGGAGGCCGGCGCCGGAGCTTACCTCCGTGCGGGGAGCGGGGACGACCTCCGACCAGGACCGGCTCTCAGCAGGGGCTGCTCTCAACAGGCGCCGCTCTCAACAACCGGAGGTATCAACACACGGGCGCCGTTGACGCATCCGCGGCTGGATGAGCGTTGATGCATCCGCGGAGGCGTCGGGGTCGAGGCTATCCCCCCGGACGGATCGCCCCCCGGCCCTCCTTGCCCGCGTCCTCCGGGGCCCGGCCTGCGCCGGACTCCACCAGCGCCCCCACCGAGTCCAGCAGGTCGTCCCGGCCCTCGCCGGTGAGGGCGGAGGTCAGGAGGATCTGGTCCTCCGGCACCTCCAGGGTCCGCTTCACCTTCTTCACCGCCTTCGGCCGCTCGGCGCCGCTCAGCTTGTCCACCTTGGTGAGGACGAAGAGCGCGGGGATCTCCAGACGGGCCAGATAGTCGAAGAGCTGCCGGTCGTCCTTCGTGGGGCCCCGGCGGCAGTCGATGAGGTGGACCAGGCCCAGGAGCTCCTCGGAGGTGGCCAGGTAGCTCTCGATGAGGGGACCCCACTTCTGGCGGACCTCCTGGGGGGCCTTCGCGAAGCCGTAGCCCGGGAGGTCCACCACGGCGAACTCGCCGTTCACCACGTAGAAGTTGATCTCCTGGGTCTTGCCGGGGCGCTTGGAGGTGCGGGCCAGCTTCTTCCGTCCCAGCAGGCAGTTGATGAGGCTGGACTTGCCCACGTTGGAGCGGCCGCCGAAGGCGACCTGGGGCAGGCGGGTGGGGCGGTCCTGGCCGGGCTCGCCGACGGCGCCGACGAACTCGGCGGTCCGGACCCGGATCTCCCTACGCCTCCTTCCGGCGCTTCTCTTCGGGACCGAGGATCAGGAGGGGGTCCTGGTCGTCCTCCACGGTCTCGTTGGTGATGACCACCTCGCGGACGTCCTCGCGGGAGGGGAGGTCGAACATCACGTCGAGCATCACGTCCTCCATGACCGCCCGGAGGCCCCGGGCGCCGGTGCCCCGGTCGATGGCCTTCCGGGCGATGGCGTGGAGGGCCTCGGGATCGAAGGTGAGGCCCACGCCCTCCAGCTCGAACATCTTCGTGTACTGCTTCACCAGGGCGTTCTTCGGGACCTGGAGGATGTCCACCAGCGACGCCTCGTCCAGGTCGTGCAGGGCGCAGGTCACCGGCAGCCGCCCCACCAGCTCCGGGATCAGCCCGTACTGGAGGAGATCCTCGGGCTCCACGTAGGCCAGCGGATTGCCGTCGTCCTCGTAGACGCCCAGGCGGTCGCCCTCCCCGCCGGAGAAGCCGATCTGGCGCTTGCCCACCCGGCGCTCGACGATGTCCTCCAGGCCGTCGAAGGCCCCCCCGCAGATGAAGAGGATGTTGCGGGTGTCGATCTGGATGTACTCCTGCTGGGGGTGCTTCCGGCCGCCCTGGGGCGGCACGGAGGCCACGGTCCCCTCCAGGATCTTGAGCAGGGCCTGCTGGACGCCCTCGCCGGAGACGTCACGGGTGATGGAGGGGTTCTCGCTCTTCCGGGCGATCTTGTCCAGCTCGTCGACGTAGATGATGCCCCGCTCGCACTCGGCCACGTTGTAGTCGCCGGCCTGGAGGAGGCGGACCAGGATGTTCTCCACGTCCTCGCCCACGTAGCCGGCCTCGGTGAGGGTGGTGGCGTCGGCGATGGTGAAGGGCACCTGGAGGAGCCGGGCCAGGCTCTGGGCCAGCAGCGTCTTCCCCACGCCGGTGGGGCCCAGGAGCAGGATGTTGGACTTCTCGATCTCCACCCCGTCGATGACGCTCTGGTTGTTGACGCGCTTGTAGTGGTTGTAGACGGCCACCGAGAGGGTCTTCTTGGCCTGCTCCTGCCCGATGACGTAGTCGTCCAGGCTGGACTTGATCTCGCCCGGGGTGGGCACGTCGGTGACCAGGCCGCCCGTCTCCCGCTGCTCCTCCTCGGCCAGGATCTCGTTGCACAGGGCGATGCACTCGTTGCAGATGTAGACGTTCGGCCCCGAGATGAACTTCTTGACGCTGTCCTTGGATTTGCCGCAGAAGGAGCAGCGAAGGTGCTTGTCGTTGGACATCGTTCCTCCGGAATGCCTCGCGGTCGCTCGTCTCGGGGGTGTCGGGCCCCGGGGTTCGGATCAGTCCTCCGACCCGTTCCCGATCACCTCGCCCTTGCGCTCGATGATCCGATCGATGATTCCGTAATCTAGCGCCTCCTGGGGAGACATGAACCGGTCCCGGTCCACGTCCTCGGCGATCTTGTCCACCGGCTGCCCCGTGTGGTCGGCCAGGATGCTGTTCAGCCGCTCCCGGGCGTAGAGGATCTCCTTCGCCTGGATCTCGATGTCGGCGGCCGTCCCCTGGGATCCGCCCGACGGCTGGTGGATCATGATCCGGGAGTTGGGCAGCGCGTACCGCATCCCCTTCTCGCCCGCCGCCAGGAGGAAGGCCCCCATGGACGCCGCCATCCCCATGCAGATGGTGGAGACGGGGGACTTGAGGAACTGGATCGTGTCGTAGATGGCCAGTCCGGAGTAGACGCTCCCGCCCGGGCAGTTGATGTAGATGCTGATGTCCTTCTCCGGGTTGTCCGCCTCCAGGAACAGGAGCTGGGCGATGACGACGTTCGCCACCTGGTCGTTGATGGGCGTGCCCAGGAAGACGATGCGGTCCATGAGGAGGCGGGAGAAGATGTCGTAGCTCCGCTCCCCCCGGCTGGACCGCTCGATGACG
The DNA here is from genome assembly GCA_964627425.1 of uncultured Gemmatimonadota bacterium. GTDB lineage: Bacteria > Gemmatimonadota > Gemmatimonadetes > Palauibacterales > Palauibacteraceae > Caribbeanibacter. The sequence continues at coordinate 4,164 of CAZVIY010000004.1, read as the reverse complement.
TACGGTGCGTAGGTGGGCATGTCGTTTCGGCCTTTCACTCGATGGTGGACGTCACTCGATGGTGGACTGGGACTTCAGGTAGTCGAACACTTTCTCCACGGCCAGCTGCCGGCGGACCCCCTCCAGGCGGTCCTCGCGGGCCAGCTCCCGGCGCAGCCGGGCCGGCTTCACCTCCCGGCTCTCGGCCATCTGCCGGATGCGCTCGTCCATCTCCCGGTCGGTGGCCTCGATCCCCTCGCGCTCCAGCAGACGGTTCAGGATCAGGTGCCGCTTGATCTGCCGTTCGGCCCGGGGACGGAACTGCTGGCGGGCGGCCTCGACCTCGTCGGCCGGCGCCTCGGGGGGGGCGTCGATGACCTGGTCCAGGTACTGCTCCACCATGGCCTCCGGGACCTCGAAGGGGTTGGCCTCGATGATACCCTCCACGAGCTGCTCCCGGACCTGGTCCTCGGCCTCGGCCTCCTTGTGCTCGTGGACGTCCTCTCGGACCGCGTCCCGGAGGGCGGCCAGGTCCTGGTAGTCCCCCACCTGGCGGGCGAACTCGTCGTCCAGCGGCGGGAGCTCCTTGCGCTTCACCTCCTGCAGCTCGATCCGGAGGTGCCGGGTCCCGCCCACCTCCGCGCCCCCGGTCTCCTCCTCGGGGAACTCGATCTCGAAGGTCCCCGACTCGCCGGGCCCCAGGGTCATGATGGCGTCCTCGACGCCGGGCAGCGCGTAGCCCTCGCCGAGCTCGAACCGGTACTGGTTGGATTCGTCCAGGGGCCCGTCGTCGGCGGGGCCGATCCGGACGCTCACCATGTCGCCCTCCTCGGGCGTCCGGTCGGCCGGCTTCCAGGCGGCCTCCTCCTCCCGGAGCCGTTCCAGGATCTCGTCCACCTCGTCCTCGGAGATGGAGATCTCCGGGCGCTCCACCCTGAACCCGCCGGTACGCTCGAGGCGGATGCTCGGCATGATCTCCACGTCCACCTGGAAGGTCAGGCTCTCCCCCTCCCGGTACTGGACGTCGTGGACCTCGGGCTCCCCGATGGGATCCAGGGACTCGGCGTCCACGGCGTCCCGGTAGGCGGAGTCGACCAGGGACTGGACGGTGCGCTCGTCCACCACCGGCCCGTAGCGCTGCTCCACGATCTCCGGCGGTACGTGCCCCTTGCGGAACCCCTTCAGGTCGAGCTGCCCGGCCAGCTTCTCCCGGACGCGGCTTCGGGCCCGGGCCACCCGGTCGGGGTCGACGGTGATGGTGAGGGTACGCTTCCAGGCGCCCCTCTCCTGGATCGCCACGTCGAGTCCGCCGGTGCCGGCGTCCCCTTCGTCTGTGGCCTCTGCCATCATGGGCTCCTCCGTCTGGGGCATGCGAAAGGGGGGACTCGAACCCCCACGGCCTCTCGGCCACCAGCTCCTAAGGCTGGCGCGTCTGCCAGTTCCGCCACTTCCGCACGGAATCGTCCGGGCCGGGGACGCGTGAATACCCCCGTCTGGGGATCAGGTCCACCGCCTCCGACGGCCCCCGAAGATAGTGGGGGTCCCGGCCGGGGTACAGGTGTGGGGACCGGCGGCGAGGCTCAGTCGTTGCGGGGGATCCGGATGCTCACGAACTGATCCAGCCCGGCCTGGGCCACCCAGACGCGGAGGTTCACCACGCTCCCCGGCTCCACCTGGGAGATCGCGTCGCGGTAGCCCTCCACGCTCCGGATCTCCCGACCGTCGACGTCCCGGATGATCACTCCGGCGCGGGGGTGGGGGAAGCTCCGGGAGCGACCCACCGGCCCGAGGGGATCCACGTCGCTGACGATGACGCCCTGGACCCGGTCCGGCACCTCGAGGCGGGCCCGGAGCCGTTGGCTGAGCTCCTGGACCTCGATGCCCAGCGGATTCTGCGTCGTTCCGGCCTCGCTGGACGCCGTCCGCTCCCGATCGGGCTGGTCGATGGCCACGAGCTCGACGTCGACCGTCTGCCGCTCGTTGCTGCCGCGGCGGACCACGGTGACGCGGACCTCGTCGCCCGGCTCGTGGGCCCGGATCTTCCGCTGGAGGTCGGAGACCGAGCGTACGGGCTCGCCGTCCACCTCCACGATGACGTCGCCGGGCTCGATCCCGGCCTCCCGGGCGGGACTGGGCCGGTCGTCGGACATGGAGAATCCGCTGACCACCGCACCGCCGACCCGATCCAGGTTCCAGACCTCGGCGTCCTCCGCGGTGACCTCTTCCACCGTGACGCCCAGCACGGCACGCCGGACCTCGCCGTACTCGATGAGGTCGTCCACCACCTCACGGACCAGTCCGGCCGGCACGGCGAAGCCGTAGCCCATGTACGTGCCCGTTTCGCTGTAGATGGCCGTGTTCACGCCCACGACCTCGCCCTCCATGTTCACCAGCGGCCCGCCGGAGTTGCCCTGGTTGATGACGGCGTCGGTCTGGATGAAGTCCTCGATGGTGGGCGTCACCGCCTCGCCGGTCTGCTGGCTGTAGCGCTGGGACAGGAGCTGGAGGTTGCGCCCCTTGGCGCTCACGATGCCGGCGGTGATGGTGTTGGACAGCACGTCGGAACCCGAGCCCGATCCCGGGCTGCCGATGGCCAGCACCCACTCGCCCACCCGGGTGTCGCCGTCCTCCTCCACGAAGGGAGCCACCGGGAGGTCCTCGGCGGAGATCTTCAGCAGCGCCACGTCGGTGGTCGGATCCCGCCCCACGACCTGGACGTCGTTGAACTGCCGCTGGTTCGAGAGCGTGACGGTGATGTCGTCGGCTCCCTCCACCACGTGGTTGTTGGTCACCACGTAGCCGTCGGGGCTGATGATGAAGCCGGAGCCCGTGCCCTGCCCGTAGCGGGGCTGCTGCTGCTCCTGGGGCATCTCGAAGGGGCCGAAGTCGAAGGGGAAGGGGAACTGCCGCTGCCCTCGCTGCTGGGGCTGGACCACCTGCCCCACCTGGATGGTGACCACCGTGGGGGCCATCCGTTCCGCCACCCGGGCGAAGTCGTCGGAGAGGGCCCGGGCCGAGGAGGTCTCCAGGTCCTGGGGGCCGCCGACCTGGATCTGTGGCCGGCTCCCCTGGAGGGCCGCCATGCCGGGGGCCGTGAGGTCCAGCTGGGCGGCCACGCCCAGGCCCATGCCGAAGGCCAGGACGGCCACCAGGATCACGTTCAGCTTGGTGCGCAGTGCGTCTCTCATGATCTACCTTCGGGCTTCGGTGACATCGGGGTCGTGGGCTCCATCCCGTTGGACGGGCCACAGGGCCGTCGGCGTTGCCCGGGGCGTCGAGGACCGGTCCCCGCGGTGCCCGTCGATCCGGCGGCGATGATGTGAGGCGAAAAAAACGTGCCCGCCGCCCCCCGGACGACGGGCACGCGCTCCTGCCCTGACCGCAGCTACCTGAAACGTAGCGTCACTGGCCGATTCGGCACAGCAGCCGGCGGAAGGGACTATTTTTCCTCGTCGACGATCTCATAGTCGGCCTCGACCACGTCCTCGTCCTCCTCTTCCTCGGCGCCCTGGTCGCCTCCGGTGGGCCGGGCCTGGCCCTGGAAGCCTCCGGCTCCCGGTCCCCCTCCGGCGGCACCGGCGCCTGCGCCCGGCCCGGCACCGGCGCCCGCCCCGGCGGCGCCCTGGTACATGCCCTGGGCGGCCTGCTGGACGGTCTCCTGGAGGTTCCGGGTGGCCGCCTCGATCCCCTCGTGGTCCTCCTCCTTCAGGGCCTCGCGGGCGTCCTCCAGGGCCGACTCGATCTCCTGACGATCGGAGTCGTCCAGGGAGTCCTCCCAGTCCTCCAGGTTGCTCTCCGTCTGGTAGACCAGGTTGTCCAGGCGGTTGCGGGCCTCGATCCGCTCGCGCCGCTGCTGGTCCTCCTCGGCGTGCTGCTCGGCCTCCTGGACCATCTCCTCGATCTCGTTCTCGGACAGACCGCTGGAGGCCTCGATGCGGATGTTCTGCTTCTTGCCCGTGGCCTTGTCCTTGGCCGAGACGTTCAGGATCCCGTCGGCGTCCAGGTCGAAGCAGACCTCGATCTGCGGCACGCCCCGGGGGGCGGGCGGGATGCCGGTGAGCTGGAACCGGCCGATGGTCTTGTTGTCCCCGGCCATCTCCCGCTCGCCCTGCAGGACGTGGATGTCCACCGTGGACTGGTTGTCCTCGGCGGTGGAGAAGATCTCGCACTTCTCCGTGGGGATCG